>JBCBLB010000026.1:0-29250 GCA_038520555.1 Myxococcota bacterium
ATCAAAAGCGCTGCGGCGATGCTTACCATTGGTAGACGGCCTCCAGGGCGACCTGGGTGGCGAAGACGCGCAGGTCGCGGTTCGCCCACCCTTCTGTCCGGGCGACGGTGGGGAAGGCGCGGTACCAGAAGCCCTTCCCCGAGAGCCGGACGCCGACCCGGTCTTTTCGGAGCAGGAAGTCGGCCCCGCCGATGCCCGCGAGGTTGACGAGGAAGATGTCGTCGGTAGAGAGGTCCTGGGACCAGACGACGCCGAACCCGCCGCGAAAGAAGAGATCCCAGTTGAGCCCGTCCCCGTAGCGGTGGGGCATCCGGAGGCCGGGGGCGACCCACAGGCTGTGCCGCATCCGGACATAGTCGTCTGCGACTTCGGCTGCTTCGGGTTCGAAGAAGTCGGCGTCGGACAAGGAGGCGAACCCGCCGACATCGATGTGAATGAACCGGGTGAGCCGGGAGTCCATCCCCACGCTGAGCCCGTATGCGTCGATGGGATCGACCGCGGAGACGCCGAGGTGGAGCTGGTTCTGTGGTTTGAGGATGACGCGGGCGTGGGCGGCGGTGCTCCAGAGCATCACCCAGAGCGCAGCGATCCCCCTCATCATGGTCATGGTTGGTCTCCTACTCGCCGACGGCCGGCTTCGCGATCGACCCCAGCAGGTGCTCGCCGACTTCAGCGAGCGCGCGCAGGTCGTGAACTTCCCCGGGGAGCCGGGGGACCCGCCACAGATCCTGGCTGGCGGGGATGATGGTCTGGAGCTCATCGATGAGCGCGTTCTCCTGTCGAGACAGCTCCAGCAGGCGTCGGTGGGCGGCGCCGAGCCGAGCCATCAGGGCGCCGGCGGTGTGGGGCGCCAGCCCGTCCGCCAGCGCGCGGGCACGATCGCCGATGAGGGCGTCGGGGTCGAGCGCTTCACCCAGCGTCTCATGACACTGGTTGACCACGACCCCGGCGCTGGGCATCTTCCGGCCCTTCAGCTCTTCCACGAAGAAGCGGGCGACGTCCATCGCCGGGCGATTGGGCGCAGTGACGACGAGGAACGTGGTGGTCGAGGCGTGAAACATGTCCAGTACGGCGAGGTGTCGTTGCTGAAACCCTTCGTAAAGGTCGCGGAACTGCAAAAAGAACTCGGACAGGTCGGTGAGGAACTCGCGCCCGAAGATGTAGCTGAGCAGCCGAAACAGCACCGCGCTGGTGCCCATGAGCAACCGCCCGAACACCCGCCCCTCATCATACGGGGTCAAAAACCACTTCATGATCCGTTTGTCGACGAACCGGCTCATTCGGCCCGGGGATTCCAGGAAGTCGAGGGCGTTCTTGACGGGCGGGGTGTCGAGGACGACCAGATCGTACCGACCAGAGGTGACGACGTCATAGAGCTTCTCGGTCGCCATGTACTCCTGGTTTCCGACGATGGTGTCGGTGATGTTCTGGTAGACGTGGTTCTCAAGGATGGCCTTCTGGTGTTCGGGATCCCGGGCGACACGTCGGATCAGCTCATCGAAGGTCCGCTGCGGGTCGAGCATCATGGCCCATAGCTCACCGCCGGCGTCATCGAGCCCGGCGAGGTTGATCGGGGTCTCGGTGTTTCCGAACCGCTGCAGGCCGAGCGAGTTGGCGAGCCGCCGGGCGGGGTCGATGGTGAGCACGAGGACACGCCGTCCGCGGCGAGCGGCGTCGACACCGATCGCCGCGGCCATCGAGGTCTTGCCCACCCCACCGGAGCCGACGCAGATGAGCAGGTTCTTTGCACCGATCAGCTCAGCGAGGTCGGTCTGTGCGCTCATGTTCATCGGGCCGCCTCCTGCGCGACGGCGCGGGAGAGCGCAGCGCTCATCTGTTGGACGACCCGCTCAGGGCCGCCGGTGAATCCGCCGAGGGCGCCCAGCCGGGGGAACGAGACGACCGCCGTCCCCAGCTCCTGCGCCAGACGTTCGAGCGCGTCTGCCGTCGCCCGCTCCAGCTCTTCTTCCCATCGACCGGCCTGAAGAAGCTCATCGAGGGCGGGAGAAGGCGGGAGGTCATCTTCGAGCCGCTGCAGCAGGGCGACCTCGTCATCGGTCAGGCTGGGCGACGAGGCCCGGTTGAGGAAGATCTTGGGGGCCTGAAGCTCGGGAACCTGGGCGCTGATCTTCTCGGACAGCTCAACGGTCTCGTTGACCACCATCTCTTCCGGGAGGCCGATGATGGCCAGGGCGGTGGTGTCCTGGCGATAAACGTCGAGGATCTGTTCGGCGCGTTCGCGGACCGGACCGGTCCGCATCAGCCGGCGGGCGGTGCGGGGCACCCTGAGGATCCCCAGGGCGTGGCCGCTGGCCGGCAGATCGACGATGACCTGATCCCACTCATCCATCAACTCCAGGATCCGGGAAAGGATCACGATCTCGCGGGCGCCCGGTGTGGCGTCCAGGAACAGGGTGGCCATCCGGTTGCTCAGGATGAGCTTGCTGATGCGTTGGGAGCGGACCGTCTGCTCCAGCCAGTCTTCCAACGCAGCGGTCCAGGTGATGTTGCAGATCCCCAGGTTGTCCGAAACCATCACAGGCGTATCGGTGGGGGCCCGGTTGAACAGCCGGGTCAGCGAGGGGTGGAAATTGTCGACTTCGACGACCAGGGTCCGTCGCCCCCGGCTCGCCGACAGGGTCCCGATCGCTGCGGATAGGCTCGTCTTGCCGGTGCCGCCTTTGCCGGTCGTCATCAGCAGACGACTGTTCAGCAGCTTGGTCAGCGTCACGCTTCTTCTGCCCTTCCGATGAAGA
Organism: Myxococcota bacterium; assembly: GCA_038520555.1. Taxonomy (GTDB): domain Bacteria; phylum Myxococcota_A; class UBA796; order UBA796; family UBA796; genus JBCBLB01. The sequence continues at coordinate 2,757 of JBCBLB010000026.1, forward strand.
TGAGAATTCAGGAACTACGTCGAACTGACGCAGCCTTGTGGGGCGCCGACCGTCGACCTGTACGTCCACGAGCAGCGCGCCGGTATGGATCCTTCTTAGCGTTGAATCCCTGCCCTGGCTTGTCCCATCGCCCTCAGAAGTCCAGGTTTCGGACATCCAGGGCGTTGTTCTGGATGAAGCTGCGCCGCGGATCGACCGCGTCCCCCATCAGCACGCTGAAGATGTGATCGGCCTGGGCGATGTCGTCGACCTGAACCTGAACCAGCGTCCGCCGGCTCGGATCCATCGTCGTCTCCCACAGCTGCTCGGGGTTCATCTCACCGAGCCCCTTATACCGCTGCACCTCGTAGCCCTTCCGCGCCTTCTTCAGCACCACCGCAAGCAGCTGGCGCCAACCATACAGCGGCTCGGGCTGGTTGGCGATCCGGGTCGGCAACGGGATCGTCTCCCTGAGCTGGTCGAGCATCCGGTTGAACGCGTCCGCCCCATCCCCTGCACGCTTAAACACGCTGCGACGCTCAGCCCCATCGCGAAGCGTGGTCACCACCAGCCGGTGCAAACCGCCGTCGTCCGGCCCTTCCACGTCCACGCTCTGCAGGTGCAGATCTGGCGCGATGGATTCCAGAGCAGTGCCCAACCCCTCTGCATGCTTCCGGAGCGCTTCAGCGCTCGTATAGTCCACGCGATGGCCCCCAGAGCCATACCAGGCGTCAGCCACCTCCGGCAGGATTCGGCGTCCGGCATCTTCAAGGCGACGGGCGTAACGCCGCGCGAGCCGCAGCGGCTCCTCAAGAACGTCCCCATCGCGCTGGTTGCCGTCTTCATCAACCAGGATGAGCGACTTCAGGCCCTTCTCCATCAGGAAATCTTCCAGCGCAGGCTCATCTTTGAGGTACCGCTCGCTCTTGCCCCGCTTGACCTTGTACAGCGGCGGCTGCGCGATGTAGAGGTGCCCGCCCCGAACCAGATCGGGCATCTGGCGGAAGAAGAACGTCAAAAGCAACGTCCTGATATGACTTCCATCAACATCCGCGTCGGTGTTGTGGCAGCACAGACCGCCCATCCCAGCGATGAAGTTCTCATCGCCTTCGACGGAGAAGTCATAGACCATCTGCCCGTCAGGAACCGCGCGGGCGATCCGGGTGATCGGAACCGCCATCAGATCATCGCTGATCGAGACAAAGCGACGGTTGATGCTAGACACATCGCTGTTGATTTTATCGTAAACAATCGCGGCGCCGGGGTGGTCGGACCAGACGTCTTCCAACGCTTCCAGCTCGGTGCGGTCACAGACCGTGAGGGTCCACCGGGTGTTTTGGGTGTTCCGGGTCACGTCGGGCTGACCGTTGTGCTCACGCTCGACGTGATCGGGCTCGTTCTCGGACATTGAGGCGACAACCCCCAGCGAAGAGAGCAGATACATCACCCCGCTGGCGAGGTGACGTGAGCGGGTCGCGAAGACGATCTGCCCACCACTTGTGGTCTCGTTGCCTGTCGTCCCGTCGCTGAGCAGGTAACCGCGCAAAAACGCGCGCCGGAGTGTCGCGTCGACATTAAACGCGAGGTTCGGAACGCGCCTGGTGAGCGCGGTGTCCCCGTCGAAGCCAAAGACGTGTTTCCAGGTCAGGGCGGCGACGCGGTTGACAAGCTTCAGCTCACCCACATGGGTCATATACTCATATGCGCGGCCTTCGAGGCCGAACACGGCGACGAAGGCCTGTCCCACTTCATCGAGCAGCCGCTCATCGTTGGTGCCCATCGACAAGCGCACGCCGTCGCGTTCAGAGGATGAGCCTTCCGCCATGTAGAAGCCAAGCATCGTCATCAAGCGATCGTCAACGTCGATGTAGCGTTTGACGCCCTTCTCTGCGTGGTGATCTGGTGTCAGGACGAGATCTTCCCGATCGGCGAACCAGCTCAGCTCGTTGGGTTCGATGTCACAGAGACGCACATCGGGGCGCACGTCCTCAGGGATCTCCAGCCGATTTTCTGTATACCAGTCCTCAACCGCGGGCCCGCGGACGTAGATCTGGGCGGCGGCTTCGGGGACGGCGTGGAGGCGACGCAGCAGATCGATCCGCTCGGGGGCACTGTTGGGGAAGTGAACCCGCCTGGGCGCAACCACCAGATCGTCTACGCGCAGGTCTTCGCCGCGTTTGAGGCAGACTTCACCACCCTCGAAGACGAAGACGCTGTGGCTGCCGGTGACCTTGACCGAGCGGCCGGTCGCGGTCCGCACATCGAACAGCTCTTCTTCGCTGGGATGGCGGATGACCGCGCGGATCGGACGGAAGCGGACCTCATGATCGTCGATGCCGAAGCACAGGACCTCACCAAGGGGCTCACCAAGGGACTCATCGACCACATGCTCGACGACGCGCTCGACGCCGTGTTCATCCGGAGTCGCGCCGTGCCGGGCCAGCGCCGCGTCGATAAACGGGCCGATCTCAACCATCTCCACACCGCGACCGCGACCGCCACGGACGAAGACATGCTCCCGCCCGTCGACGCTCATCAAGATCAACCGATGGTACCGGAGCTTGTCCTTATCGAACTCAGCGCCAATCCCCGCGCCCAGGGCAGAGATGATGGTCCGGATCTCTTCATTGGCGAGCATGCGGTCGAACCGTGACTTCTCAACGTTGAGGATCTTTCCGCGGAGGGGAAGGATGGCCTGAAACTTGCGATCGCGGCCCTGCTTGGCAGAGCCACCGGCTGAGTCGCCCTCAACGAGGTACAGCTCGCACAGGCTGGGGTCTTTCTCCTGACAGTCGGCAAGCTTTCCAGGCAGCTCGCCCCCTTCGAGGGCGCTCTTCCGACGGGCGAGGTCACGGGCACGCCGAGAGGCTTCGCGGGCCCGGGCGGCTTCGATGGCCTTGGTGATGACCCCCTTCGCGGTCCGGGGGTTCTCTGCCAGAAACGGGGCCAGCTGCTCGCTGACGATGCTCTCCACCAACCCCTTGACCTCAGAGTTGCCGAGCTTGCCCTTGGTCTGCCCCTCGAACTGGGGCTCCGGCACCTTGACAGAGACCACCACGGTCAGCCCTTCGCGGATGTCGTCGCCGCTGATGGTCTCCCCCTTGGTGGCCTTCAGCAGGTTCTTCTCTGCGGCGTAGCCGTTGACGGTCCGGGTCAGGCCAGCCTTAAAACCGGAGACATGGGTGCCGCCGTCGATGGTGTTGATGTTGTTGACGAAGCTGAGGATCGAGTCGGTGTACGACGTGGTCCACTGCATCGCGATCTCAGCGATGACGCCATCGCGCTCGCCAGAGAAGTAGATGACGTCCTTGTGAAGGGGCGTCCGCGCCTGGTTGAGGTGGGCCACATAGCTGCGCAGGCCGCCATCATACTTGAAGACATCCTTTTCATCGGACCGCTGATCGTCCAACGTGATCGAGACGCCGGGGTTGAGGAAGGCGAGCTCCTGTAAGCGCCGGGCAAGGATTTCCCGCTTAAACAGCACCGTCTCACGGAAAATCTCTTCATCCGGCAAGAACTGAACCCGAGTGCCCCGGGATCCCGTCGGCTCAATGACATCCAGCGAGCCGTTGGGGACGCCGCGGCCGTAGGTCTGACGGTGATGCTGCCCATCACGGAAAATGTCCAACACCAACCACTCGGACAGGGCGTTGACACAGGAGACGCCGACACCGTGAAGACCACCGGAGACCTTATAGGTCCCCTTGTCGAACTTGCCGCCAGCGTGTAGCACGGTCATGACGACTTCGGCAGCGCTCTTGCCAGGGTACTTGCTGTGCATCCCCGTCGGGATACCGCGGCCGTCGTCCCGAACCGAACACGAACCGTCTTCATGAAGGGTGACGACGATGTCCTTGGCGAAGCCCGCCATCGCTTCGTCGATCGAGTTGTCCACCACCTCATAGACCAGATGGTGCAGCCCCGGCTCACCGGTCGAGCCGATATACATCGCCGGCCGCTTCCGGACCGCTTCCAACCCCTCAAGGACGGTGATGTTGCTTTCGGTGTAGCTTCCGGACGGCGCGCTCTGCTCGTCAGTGCTCTGCGGCTCCATCGATTTTCACCCACACTCTAGTATTCTAGTGTCAATTAACCACCCCGGATCCCAGCGGCTATGCCCGATCGGTCAATTTATGCCCGATCTCACCGCTCCTTCCGCCACCCGCCAGGGCTGGGTCCGGGCATCTGGCAAGGGACCGAGATACCGCGGATCGGTCGTGGTGATCCACACCTGGCTCTCCATCCCCCCCAAAATCTCCACAAGTTTCCTTCTCCGGCGCTGATCAAGCTCGCTGGTCAGGTCATCCAGCAAAAACAGGGGCGCCTCATTGCGTCGCTTCGCCGCCACCAGCTCGGCGAGCTTGAGGGCGAGCACGATAGAGCGGGCCTGCCCCTGGGACGCATATTGCCGCGCGGGCCGCCCGTTGAGCCGGATCCCCACATCATCTCGGTGCGGCCCGATGAGGATCATCTTCCTTCTGCGCTCATCCCGACGGGCCTGCTGCAAGCGATCCCGCAGGGATCCCGGTGTAACACCGGGGATCCCCACGCCATGCATGACCAGATCGACCTTGTCTTTGCCGGAGATCTCCGCCACCATTTCCTGAAACGGCCCGCGGAGCTCATCGATGATCATCAACCGTTGCTGGGCCATCCGGACGCCAAGATCGGCGATCTGTTCGTCCCAGACGTCCAGCTCTGCGTCAGAGGCCCGTCGGGGTGCCCGCAGAAGGGCGCCCTTCTGCTTGATGGCCCGCTGATACTCGCGGACCAAATCCAGATACGCCGGCTGTGCAGTGAACCGCGCCCGATCGATGAACCGACGTCGCTCTGTCGGTCCCCCCCGGACGATAGAGGTGTGCTCGGGACAAAACAGGATCGCGCGGATGGGCGCGAACCAATCCCGAAGCGCCGATGGCGGGGATCCGTCGAGCAGGATCTTGCGGCCATTGGGACCATAACGCCACTGAAGGCGGCGGCTGCCAGAGGTGCCATGGACGAGGCCGTCGATGCGGGTCTCTTTATGGCCGTGCTGAATCAGCCGCTGCGGCCGGTGCTCCCGGAACGAGCGCAGCGCAGCGAGCACATAGACCGCCTCGAGCAGGTTGGTCTTGCCCTGCGCGTTGTCGCCGTGGAGGATGATGAACCGAGCGTCCGCCACCACGGTGGCGGCGGGCAGGTTTCGCCAGTGGCTGACGCTCAGCCGGGTGAGCCGCACTCAGTCCATACGCATCGGCATGACCACGAACAGACTGTCGTCGCGGTCGGGCATTCGGACAATGCACGGCTCCAGCGGATCGCCCAGCTGCAGCTGGATCTGTTCGCTGCGGGTCGCGCCCAGGATGTCCTGGAAATACTTCACGTTAAAACCCGTAGCCATCGGCTCACCGTCCATCTCGACGGGGATCTCTTCACGGGTCTCACCCAGATCAACATTCTCAGCGGTCAACACCAGAGACGTCTGCTCGAACGAGAACCGAACCGAATGGTTCCGGTCGGATGCCACGATGGAGACGCGCTTGAGGGCGTTGGTGAACCGCTCACGAGAGACGGTCACCTTTCGCCGGGACTGCGCCGGCAGAACCCGCCGGTAGTCCGGGAACTCGCCGTCGACCAGACGAACCGTCAGCGTCAGATCTGATGTGGTGAAGGTCGCCTCACGCTCGCCGAAGGCGACGTCCCAGCCCTTCGAATCGTCGTCAACAAGCTTCCGGATCTCCGAGAGCGCCTTGCGCGGCAACAGCATCCGACGACCCATCCCAAAATCACCGTCGAACGTCGTCTCAGAGTACGACAGACGGCTGCCGTCGGTGGTCACAAGGCGAAGTCGCGTCTGACCGCTGTCGTTGTCCACCTCTTCCATATGGGCGCCGTTGAGCCCGTAGCGGTTGTCGTCGTTGCTCACAGAAAACGCCGTCTCCTCGATGATGCGGCGAAGAGACGCTCCGTCGACCTTCAACGACGATTTCTCGCTCACGGGCGAGCGCGGCGGGAAATTCTCCGCGCCCATCCCCACCACCTTGAACTCTGCGTTGCCACAACGGACCTGAAGACGGTTGTTCGGAAGCGTCTTCAGGTGAACCGTCGGCTCAGGCAACGCCCGCGCGATCTGGAAGAAGCTCTGCGCGTCAACACTCAAATCCCCGTCGGTCTGGACCCGCGATGGATAGTTGGCCACAAGCGTCAGCATCGTGTCCGTCGCAGTCATGCCCAGCGTGTCACCCTGGGCGCTCAGAAGCACATGAGCCAGAGCAACGTTCGTTGTTCGCCGCTCCACAATACCCTGAACCCGCGCCAGGCCTCGAATCAGCTCGTTTCGGTCGATGTACAGATCCATCGGTTTCTTCTTTCTCCAGCGGTCCGCGGTTCACGAGAAGGGGGTCTATGATCGATCGAGATCAAAAGAGATCTTATTTTTATCAGTAGTAGATCGATCGGTGCCTGTGGATAATGTGGAAAACCCCAATTCCCAGCCTGAACCCAGCTTTATCGTGACACCATATCTGTGGACGGATCTGTGGCCTCGGTGCGGTCAGGTTGTGGAAAGCTCTCCGCCCAGAAGATTTCCCCAATTCATACGCAGCGCGTCCATAACTGAATCAATGGGTTGTTCATAGGCATGTACACAACCTTTTCCTCAGCGCTCATCGGGGATCCCCATGGACCATTTCAGAGATCCCCATATCTGAACAGGCTTTCATTTTCAGCCTTGAAAGCCAATTCATAGGCAAGGAAACCCGGGATCCCTATCGGGATCTCCACGCCAGACCTTTAGGAAAAAAATCCATGGGGATCCCCACCACAGATCTCCAATGCGCAACCCCTCAAAATCAACATCATCCACAAAGCTATCCATAGCCTATGAATTAATTCCCATCAGCACTCAATTGTCCACAAGGTGATCCATAGCCTGTGGAGATCCCGGTCCCCGATCTGTCTAGATGACCGATTTTCAGATCTCAAACGGGTGATCCCAACGCGAAGATGGGGACCTGATAAGATTACCACCGTTAATTAACATTGGTAAATATATTATCGAACCATCGACACTTCGTTGAATCGGTCGCTCCAGTGGTGGTTCTGGACAGCTCTGTTTTCCTGACAGGTGCATCCGGCCTTCAGGTCATGAATCGTATTATTGTCTTGGTGAAAACAGTACTATTGATGAGCTGGTGGGAGACTCATCTGAGATTTTCTGTTCCACAGACATTTCTTTGACATTCCGCATTCAGAAAACGGGGTGATTTGTGGTGCGGCGTGGTTTGATATGGCCGCTCAGGATCAAAAAAAGGGTCCTGTTGTGTATCAGGCTCCCTTTTTTGATCAGATCGTCCCTGTCCGGGTGCGGTCGCTGATTTTTGGCGTGCTTCTTTGAATTCTCAAGGAAATTCCTCATCTTTTCTGATGATGGTTCAACCTTGAAGATCAGGGGGTGTTGTTGTGTTTGTGTCGGGCGGGCCAACAACGATGGTTACCCTCGATGGTGTCGAGGGTTCAGGCGGATTGATTCGTTTTGCGAATGATTGGGGTTACCGTCCCAGGCTTCGCTCAATCAGCTTGATGGTGTTGACGAGGTCGGCGTCGCGGTCGAGCATTTTGCGCACTTTCTTGCAGGCGTGCTGGACGGTGGCGTGATCCCGTCCGCCGAAGGCCCGTCCGATGTCTGGGAAGGAGAGGTCGGTCTGTTCACGACAGAGCCACATGGCGAGGTGTCGGGGCCGCACGTACTGCTTGAGGCGTCGTTTTCCCTTGAGGTCGGAGACCTTGATGTGGAAGAAGGACGCGACGGTCTGGATGATCTCTTCGGCGGTGAGGGCCTGGGGCGCGTCGGCGAGGACGGTTCCGAGGTACTTGCGCGCGAATTCGGTGGTGGGGGGGGTCTGGTGGAGCTCGCAGAGGGCCTTGAGTCGTTTGAGGACGCCTTCGAGCTCGCGGATGTTCCCACGGACGCGGCTGGCGATGTACTGTCCGAGGTCCCTGGGGATGAGCAGGTCCATGTCTTCGGCCTTCTGGTGAAGGATGGCGAGCATGGTCTCCATGTCTGGGGGCTGGGTGTCGGCGATCATGCCGGACTCACAGCGGGTGCGGAGCCGGGGCTCGAAGCCCTTGATCTCGCGGGGGAGGACATCGGAGGTGAACACGATCTGTCGTCCACGTTCCTTGAGCCACTCGAAGGTGTGGAACAGCTCTTCCTGAGTGCGTTCTTTCCCAGAGACGAACTGCACGTCGTCCATCAGCAGGATGGAGGGTCGGATGCGGTAGCGGTTCCGGAAGTCGTGCATCCGCCGGTACCGGAGGGCGTCGACGACGTCGTTGGTGAACTGCTCAGCGGTGACGTAGAGGACATGGCCGTCGGGCTGCTGGGAGAGGAAGTGGTTTCCGATGGCGTGCAGCAGGTGGGTCTTGCCGAGGCCGGTGGAGCCGTAGATGAACAGGGGGTTGTACTGGGACTCGCCGGGCTGATCGCAGACGGCCTGGGCAGCGGCGTGGGCGAACTGGTTGCAGGCGCCGACGACGAAGTTGCTGAAGGTCTTCTCGATCTGAACGGTTGGGTGGTAGGGGACCGCCGGAGTGTGGTGGACGCCGTTGTCGACGACAGAGGGGACCGGCGCTCCAGACGGGGGCGCTCCAGACGGGGGTGCTCCAGACGGGGGCGCTCCAGATCGGGGCGCTCCAGATCGGGGCGCTCCAGACGGGGGTGGGGTGGAGACGACGGGGCTGATCGCGTTGTTGCCGTGGGTGGTCGGGGTCTCGGGGGGTTGTTCTTCGCCGATGAGGAAGCGGATGCTGACGGGATGTCCGAGATCGCGTTGGAAGGCTTCTTTGAGGGTGTCGCCGTAGTTGGAGACGACCCAGTCGCGGTAGTAGCGGTTGGGGACGTGGAGATGGATCAGCTCACCGGTGGCGGCGGCGAGCTGAATGGGGCGAATCCAGATCTCGTAGTTCTGGGGGCCGACTTGTTCTTTGAGGGTGTCTTGAATCTGATCCCAGACCTGTTGCATTCCTGCTCTGGACCCCACGCTGATAAATTTTGGGCGTGCGAAGCCATAATCGCACAGGGATGCGATCACGGTTGTTCACGTTCGCTGCTTCGCGAGACTCCCATGACGTTAACAGGATGGAGCGTGCTGCAACAACGCGACGAAAGAAAGCTGTGGTTTAAGGTAAGCCACGGGGCTTTTGGGTGACAGGCCGGGGCGGTGAGATGATCGGGCGGTTAGGAAATGCGGGTGGTCAACGGTGTGTGCGTGCTTATTTGATCTGCGAGCTTGACTGGTCGTGGTGATCGAAATAGTTCGGTTCATTACCGCAGCGCCGAAACTGCGAACGGTTAACGATGCCACCACAATGGGGTGACCGAGCCGTGCCGCGTCAACAACTTCGGCCACAGCTGAACAGAATCGGAGAAGATCATGAAGCGGACGTATCAGCCGAGCAACATCAAGCGCAAGCGCAGCCATGGGTTCCGTGCCCGGATGAAGACGCCGGGTGGCCGGAAGACGCTGGCCCGTCGTCGTTCAAAGGGTCGCAAGCGTCTGGCGCCGACGGTCGGCTCCAAGCGCTACTGATCGGCCCGCGCGGTCTTCGGCACCTGCGCGCGGCAGCGATGGGCGAGACCCCACGATATCCCTGGCGTCCGGAGATGCGGCTGAAGAAGCACCGCGACTTTCGTCGTGTGCAGGGCCGCGGCCGGAAATTTCGCCAGCCGGACCTGTTGTTGTTGTACCTCCCTGGCCGCGCTCCGCGGAGCCGGCTGGGCCTGACGGTGAGCAAGAAGGTGGGCAACGCTGTGGTCCGCAACCAGGTGAAGCGCTGGCTCCGTGAGGGGCTCCGCCACGAGTATGCCCGCCTTGAGGGGATCTGGGATGTGGTGGTGATCGCGCATCCGTCGGCGGCGTCTTCGGGCGCCGCCGATCTTCGTGCGCAGATATCGTTCGCCCTGTCCCGGATCGGTTCATCCAAGCCGTCTCGTTCTCGCTCCCGCCGCCCCAGGAGGCGTTGATGCAGCAGCCCGTATCTTCGATGATGGTGTGGACCATCCGCGGTTACCAGCGGATGATCTCCCGGCATTCGCCACCGGTCTGTCGGTTTCACCCTTCGTGCAGTCACTATGCGGTGACGGCGCTCCAGGTCCATGGACCGATTCGGGGCGGGTGGATGGCGGCGGGGCGGATTCTTCGCTGCAATCCTTTTCACCCCGGCGGCTACGATCCCGTCCCGCCGGCAGAGCCCGGAGGCCCGGTTGGATAACAACGCGAATGAGCGCCGCGCGATGTTGGCGCTGCTGCTCAGCATCGCCGTCTACTTCGTGTGGACGACCTTCATCATGCCGCCCCCGCAGCCGCCGGTGGAGCTGCCTGCGGAGACGCCGGCCACGCCGGTGGCCGACACCGATCCGGTCACCGCGCCGGCGCCCACCCCGGCGCCTGCAGTGGTGGTCCCCGATCGAACGGTCTCGCTTTCGATGAAGGACTTCCAGGGGGAAGTCCGCTCGATCGACGGCGCCGCCCGCTCGATCGACCTCCGCGACTACACCGCTGCTCCTGAGGTCACGCCCATCTACTCGTGGGTGTTCGGCCTGATCACCGGGTCATCGGAGACAGAGGGGGGGTGGCAGCCCTACGCGGGCGGCGACGAGCCGTATGAGATGCTCTCTGAGGAGGGGGCGGTGGTCCTGGCCGGCGCGGGATCGCTCGCTCCAGCCCAGGGGTACCTGCTCGAAGAACGCGACGGCGCCCTGATCGCGACGCACACCGATCCCGGCGCCGGGCTGACGATCACGAAGGAATATCGTCAGGGTGCGCAGCCGTACACCATGGACGTCACGGTGACCTTCCAGAACGGTTCGTCACAGGCGGTGCCGGTCTGGGTGGGCATCGCAGAAGCGATGAGCGGTGACGCCGGTCGGTTCCAGAACGCGGTGCGGCCGGTCGCATATGTTGATGGGGGCATCGAACACTTCGACGATCTGGAGGATCTGGAGGGCGACGGCGTTGAGACCCGCCAGGAAGCGCTGGCCTGGTACGGGATCAGCGACCGATACTTTATGACGGTCCTCCGCCCCACAGAAGCGGATCTGAACACGTTGGTCGTCGATCAGCTGCCAGATGGCCGGTACGGATCCTTCGCCCAGTCGCAGCTGGACGCCGGGGGCACGAAGACGCTGGCGTTTCAGGCATACATCGGCCCCAAGCAGCTCGACATTCTTGAAGAGATCAGCCCGGAGATGGGCGAAGCGGTCGAGCTGGGCTGGTTTGGATTCTTCGCCCGGATCCTGCTGTTTTTGCTGAAGATCTTCCAGGCCGGGGTGGTCAACTGGGGGATCGCGATCCTGCTGCTGACGCTGCTGGTGAAGGTGCTGTTTTTCCCGCTGACGCAGCGGTCGTTTAAGAGCAGCCGGAAGATGCAGGCGATTCAGCCGCAGCTTCAGGCGATTCGTGAGAAATACAAGGACAACCAGCAGCTGCAACAGCAGGAGACGATGAAGCTGTTCAGCGAGCATGGGGTCAACCCGGTGTCGGGGTGTCTGCCGATGCTGATCCAGCTGCCGGTGTTCCTGGCGCTGTACAACGTGATGCTGTATAGCGTCGAGCTGTACGATTCGTCCTTTTTGTACCTGCAGGATCTGACCGTAGAAGATCCGTATGGGGTGCTGCCGATCGCATATGCGGTGCTGATCCTGGGTCAGCAGTCGATGATGCCGATGGGCAACATGGATCCGACGCAGCGTCAGGTGATGCGCTTGATGCCGCTGATGTTCGCCGCGTTCATGTTCACCTTCCCCAGCGGGCTGGTACTGTATTTCTGCTGCAACATTCTGCTGACGATCGGTCAGCAGTGGTTAATCAACCGTTCGATCAAAGTTGAGGCGCCCGCCAACGCCTGAGAACAACGGCGCGACGAAGGAAAAGAAGAAGATGGAAACAGGGCAAGAGAAAGTCACCGCTGAAGGCCGCACCCTGGGTGAGGCGCTCCGCAAAGCCGCCGAAGTCCTCGGGGTTCCCGCGGACTTCGTCTCCCATGAGTTTGACCGGGAGCACTTCCGGACCCCCACCGGCCGGAGCCGCGGGGTCGACACCGTCAGGATCTTCGCGTGGAGCCGCGGCCAGCAGGAGACCGCCGGCGCGACCGCCGCACGCGACTGGCTGTCGGGCTTGATTGAGAAGATGGGCTTTGAGTCTGAGATTAAGGTCCGCATCAACGACAAGACCGTCGATCTATTGGTCAGCTCCTCGTCCAACCGCCACCTGGTCGGCCGCCGGGGCACCACCCTGCGAGCCATCCAGCAGCTGATGGACGCCACCCTCGCCGAAGCGCATGAAGGCTGGACCTTCCGCATCGACGTCCTCGGTGGCGATCGGGACCGCGACCGGGATCGGGACGACGACCGTCGCGGCCGGGATCGGGACGACGACCGTCGCGGCCGGGATCGGGACGACGACCGTCGCGGCCGGGATCGGGACGGAGATCGCCGGGATCGCGATGATGGCCGCCGTGACCGCCGCGGTCGGGATCGGGATCGGGATCGGGACGGGGATCGTCGGGATCGTCGGCGTCGTCGGGATCGGGACGATGATCGCCGTGGTCGTGGCCGCGGTCGCCGTCGCAACGATGATGACGTCGCTGCGTTGGAGCAGCTTGCGCGCAAGCTGGCGAAGCGCGTGATGGAGACCGGCAAGTCCATCGTGGTGCGTCAGGAGCTGAACTCGTTTGAACGCCGGGTGATCCATGTGACCGTCGGTGATATCGATGGCGTTGACAGCCAGAGCTTCATGCAGGACGGCGTGAAGCGGATCCGGCTGATGGCAGACGGCGCCGAAGAGTAAGAGCGCTCCGCGATGGATACGATCGTCGCGCCAGCCACCCCCTGGGGTCGTGGCGCGATCGCGTTGTTGCGGGTGAGCGGGCCAGGCGCCCTGTCGCTGTGCCAGTCTCTCTGCCCCGGTGGCCCACCGTGGCGACCGCGCCGGGCCAGTGTACGCCGTGCGGTCGCCGACGGCCGGCCGATCGATGAGCTGCTGGTGGTCTGGATGCCGGGCCCGAACAGCTTCACCGGTGAGGATGTGGTTGAGCTGTCCGGCCATGGCAACCCGGTTGTTGTGGAGGCGTTGCTGGGCGCGCTGGTCTCTCTGGGCGCGCGTCCGGCCCGCCCTGGCGAATTCACCAGGCGGGCCCTGGAGAATGAGCGGATCAGTTTGCTCGGGGCCGAGGCGCTTCGTGGTCTGATCGAGGCGACCTCTCCGGCCGGTGTGGCGCTCGCGCGCGCGGGCATGGACGGCGCCAGCGATCAATTCGCCGGGGAGCTCAGAGAGATCCTCCTCGATCTTGGCGCTGAGATCGAAGCGCGCCTGGATCATCCCGGCGATGACCTCGGCTATGAAGACGATCAGCGGGTCATCGCCCAGCTGGAGGATGTCGCGACGCGCGCTGCCGCTGCGGCGGAGACCTGGCGGGCGGGCCGGGTTCGTCTGCACGGCGCCACCGTCGCCCTCGTCGGGCCGGTGAACGCAGGCAAGTCCAGCCTGTTCAACCACCTCGTCGGCCAGCAGCGTGCGCTGGTCAGCCCGCAACCGGGAACCACCCGGGATGTCGTCGAGCGCAGCGTCCTGATCGATGGACTGGAGGTTCGGTTTCTGGACACCGCCGGCGAGCGACAGGCGCCGGCGGGATCGGTCGAGGCCGAAGGGATCGCGCTGGGTCGGCGTCTCACGGAGGCAGCCGATCTGCTGTTGGTGGTCGTGCCGCTCCATGCGCCGCGGTCCGACGCGGTGCGCGCGCTGCTCGCCCGCACCGCCGATCGACGCCGTCTGGTCGTGGGCACCCACCTGGATCGATCGCCTTCGCTCCCTGTGACGTCGTTCGATGCGGCGATCTCCAACCAAAGCGGCGAGGGCGTCGCTGCGCTCCGCCAGCAGATCCGTGCGGCGGTCGACGGGGATGTGGGTGGCGGTCGGTTGGTCGTGCTCAGCCAGCGGCAGCACGATCTGTTCCGGGCGATCGGGACACACAGCCGGATGGCCGCGGATGCGTTGGCCGGGATGCTCGGTCCGGCCGTCGCAGCCGAAGAGGTGACCTGTGCGCTGGAGCGGCTGGCGGAGCTGTCTGGAGAGGATGTTCGGGAGGCGGTCCTGGATCGGATGTTCAGCCGGTTTTGTGTGGGGAAGTAGGATCGGTTGCCGCAGGCAGGGCGATCCGTTCGACCACAGCGGCGCCGGTGGCGTCGCCCCAGACGTTGACGGTGGTGCGGAAGCGGTCGAGCAGCCAGTCGACGGCGAGGATCAAGGCCGCGCCCTCAAGGGGCAGGCCCACGGCTTTGAGCACGATGACCATGGTGACGAGCCCGGCCTCGGGGATGCCAGCGGCGCCGATGGCGGCCAGGGCCGCGGTGAGGATGACGAGCAGCTGCTGGCCGATGCTCAGGTCGATGCCCATGGCCTGGGCGATGAAGATGACGGCGACGGCTTCATACAGGGCGGTGCCGTCCATGTTGACCGTGGCGCCGAGGGGCAGGACGAAGTGGGCGGCGCGCGGGTTGACGCCGGCGTTCTCTTCAACGCTCCGGATGGTCAGGGGCAGGGTGGCAGCGGATGAAGCGGTGGAGAACGCGGTGAGCAGCGCGCTGGCGAGGGCATGGGCGTACTGTAACGGGCTGCGCCCGGCCACGAAGTACAGCAGCAACGGCAGCACGATGAGCGCATGGATCCCCAGGCCGACGATGACAGTGATCATATACAGGCCGACGGCAGCGAGCTGATCCTGGAAGGCCTGCATCCCACCTTCGGCGACGGCGATCCCGAACCGTCCAGCGACCAGACCGAAGATTCCCACAGGGGCGAGGTACATGATCAGGTGGACCATTCGCATCATCGCCGCGTTGCCGGCGTCGATGACCGCGATCAGCGGCTTGCCCTGCTCGCCCAGGGTGCTCAGGACGCCGCCGAAGACCAGGCTGAAGACGATGAGCGGGAGCATTTCCAGCTCGGCCATAGCGCCGATGATGTTGTCGCTGACGAAGCTGAGGATGATGTCGGAGAACCCAAGCGCTTCCTTGGCGGAGACCTTCTCGGGGACCTCCAGGCCGACGTTCTCCAGGCCGACGCCGGGCTGGATGACGTTGACGACGATGGCGCCGATGACGACAGCGATGAAGGTGGTGAAGGCGTAGTAGCCGACGGTGATCCCGCCCAGCCGCCCCAGCTTGCGGACATCGCCGAGCCCGGTGATGCCGCTGATCATGGAGAACATGACCAGGGGGACGATGATCATCTTCAGGGCGCGGAGGAAGAATTCTCCGACCCAGTAGACGTCCTGCATGACGCCTTCGAAGACGAAGACCGAGCCGAAGGCGAGGATGATGGCGATGACGATGGCGATGAGCAGTCGATTCATCATGGGCAGACTCTACACTGAACCGGCCACTCCTCAACTTGAGAAGGGGTGGGAAGGGGTTTCCTCGGCTATGCGTTGAAAAACGGACTACGCTACCGATCGTTCGTCCCACTTTTTTTCAATCGCATTTTCCCGGACGATTCGGGCGCAGGAGCAGACGTTGAAGACCCTATTCGTGATGGATCCGCTCGAGAGCCTCCATATTGATGGAGACTCGACGTATATGATGATGTTGGAGGGGCGCCGACGGGGGTGGCCGGTGTGGTGGTGTACGCCGACCGATCTGTATTCGAGAGGGGGCGCGGGGTGGGCCCGCGCCAGCGATGTTGAGGTGACCGCCGAGCCGCCACACTTCCACGCGGCGCCAGCGGTGGATGTGCCCCTCGCCGACTTCGATGTGATCTGGATGCGCAAAGATCCACCGTTCGACATGGATTATATCTTTACGACGTACTTGTTGGATCTGGTGCCCCGGACCACGACGGTCCTCAACGCTCCGGCGTCGATTCGGAGCGCCAATGAGAAGATGTTCGCCCAGCAGTGGCCGGCGCTCAGTCCGCCGACGCTGGTGACGTCGGACATCCAGCGGGCATGGTCGTTCATCCACGACACGGGGTGGGCGCGGGTTGTCCTCAAGCCCTGGGATGGCAACGGCGGACGCGGTGTCCTGGTCTCCGCGCCCGGTGACGGCAACCTCCGCTCGATGCTGGAAGTGTTGACTGAGAATGGGCGAAACTACATCCTCGTCCAGCGGTACCTGCCGGAGATCAAGCAGGGCGACAAGCGGGTCATCCTGATCGATGGCGCGCCGGTGGGGTGGATGCTGCGGGTGCCGCAGCCGGGGGACCACCGCGGCAATATGCACGTCGGCGCCACGGTCGAGGCGTGCGAGCTGACCGCGCGCGATCGCGAGATCTGCGACGCCATCGCACCGCGGCTGCGAGAAATGGACCTGTTGTTCGTCGGGATCGACATCATCGGTGATTATCTTACCGAGATTAACGTCACCAGTCCGACGGGCATCCAGGAGATCAACCGTCTGATGGACGTCCAGCTGGAGCGCACCCTCGCTGACGCGGTCGTCCGCCATCACCAGAGGAAGAACACATGAAGAGGTCTCGTGGTCTGTTGCTGCTGGTCGGTTTTCTGGCCAGCGGCGTCGCAACAGCGGACGGAGAAGTGCCCAGCACCGATCGGGTCTCTGGTCACAAGCCCCCTCCGCTGGAAGGGATCGAGACGATCGAGGATATCCCCCGGTTCTACCGATCGATGGACGGCGGCGAAGAGATGGTGGGCAAGTACCCCGCGCGCATCGTCCGCGGCGCCGAGATCCTCCAGAATGACGTCGACTTCGTCTACCAGTGCTGGCTGGGCATGGAGGGGCTGTACCGCCGCGACTACAAGACCACCCAGACCATCTTCGAGCAGGTCAACGAGCGCTGGCCCAGCTCAGGCATCGCACCGGTCGGTCGGGCGTTGACCTGGCAGGCGCTGATGCTGGAGAACTTCGACTTCCGCTATGACTCCCAGTACACCCTCGCCTTCAAAAAGTCCCGCCAGTCGCTCACTGCCGCCCTGCAGGTGCCCGGCAACGACGTCTGGGAGACCTTCCTGCTCGGTGCGATGCTCGGCGTCGATGCGATCCACACAATGCGCAAAGAAGAGTACCTCACCGCGGTCAACCGCGGCCTGGAGGCGATGCGCTATGTCGCTCAGGCCGCTGAGATGGCGCCGGACTTCGTCGACGCCCGGCTGGGAGATGGCCTGTGGTTGTACTGGCGGTCGGTCCTGTCGATGAACATGAAGGGCATCCCCGGGTTCGACGATGAGCGCGCCAAGGGCATCGAGATGATGCGAAAGGCCCAGCGGGAGTCGGTCTTCCTGCGCCCCGCCGCCGGGCATGCGCTCACCTATACCTGGATCGAAGAGGGGCGGATGAACCAGGCCCTCGGCCTGGCCCGGGCCCTCACCGACAGCTACCCCAACAACATCATCAACCGCCTCGTGTTGGGGCGGATTCAGATGTACAAGCGGATGTACCCCGAGTCTGAGGCGACCTATCAAGGCATCCTGGCCGCCGACGATGACAACCGCCGCGTTCATTATTACCTTCAGCGGCTGTATCTGCGCTGGAACAAGCTCGATAAGTCCATCGAGCACGCCGACACCTATCTCGCCTTTGAACATCTGACCGACACCCAGCGCGCCTACGCCCATTACCACAAGGGCAACGCCTATATGAAGCGCAACGACCTCGACAACGCCGAGACAGAGTTCAAGCTGGCCTGGAAGACCGATCGCCTCAAGAGGGCAAAGGAAAGGCTGGAACGCGTCGAGCAGAAGCGGGCCGCCGCACAGAACTGACCCGCGCTCAGAACGCGTCCGGGGGCTCCGGGATGGTGAGCTTCTGGCCGACGCTGAGGGCGACCGTGTCCAGATCGTTGGCCTGCTTGATGTGTCCGTGCAGGCTGGCCCGACCGTAGAACTTCTGAGAGATCTTGCTGAGGTTGTCGCCGCTCTTTACGGTGTAGGTGACCGGGAAGTCCGGCCCGGCTTCGCCCGGGGCAGGCTCAGCGATCGGCGCGGCTGCGAGGTCGCCCATCGGCGCCACCGTAGGTTGGCCGTTCGGGGCGTCTGGCGGGTTGGGGACGTCGAGGTTTTCCACCGGCGCAGTGACCAGCGCCGGCTCGGTGGGCGCGGTGACGTCCTGGGGCGGGTCGTCACCGCCGAACAGCATCGTGGCCAGCAGCAGGGCCGAAGCGGAGCCGGCGATGACCGCGGTGATGGACGACCAGACGCGGACCCGGTAGTTCAGCTCGTTGATCTGACCATTCAAATCCGCATTTTCACGACGCAGATCTTTGACCTCGCGGCGCAGGCTCACCAGCTCGCTTCGTTCACGGGTGGCCACGCGCGCGCGCCGCTCTTCTTCCGCCTGCAGCTCGCGGCGCAGGCCGCCTTCGACATGTTCGCGCAAGCCCGGTGGAAGAACGGCACCGTTGCGGGTTGCGCCGTCGAGATAAGACAGCGACTCTTGCCACTTGCCCATGGTGGCGAGGACCTTGCCCAACAATAGTGACGCGTCCGCGTCGTTGGGGTCCAGACACAACAACATCCGGAGACGCTCGGTCGCCGCCGCGTACTTGCCGTCGCGGGCCATCTCCAGCGCCTCATCATAGAGGGACGCCGGAGCGTCGATGCCCGAGGCCTGCAAGACCTGGGCGATTTTTTCGGTCGCGCCAACGCCGCCACCGTTACGGGAGGATTCGTCGCTGAAGGCCAGCCCTTGGGACATCTTCAATTCACCTGCTGGTTCTTTTGGGGGAGCCGAACCCCGGATTTGATCCTTCAGATCAGATCCTGAGCTGCTATTGACATAGCAAGTGTTTTGACCGTTGTCCACCGCTTTCCGTTCCGGTGAATGACCGACAAACCCGGATTCTGCCGATCAAATCCCCGGTGTGCTGTGGGCTCCGATGACCGGCTGCGTTCAGCGCGGTTTGTCGAGAACCTCAGCGGCCAGTCGCGCGGCCGTCACTTTCTGGTCCAATTCCTGCGCTTTGCCGAACAGCAGGGCGACCCCCTGCAATCGTCCCTCTTCGGTCATCGCCCTGGATGTGTTCTGGAACGAGGCCGCTGCGATCTGGATGTCGCTGGCCGCGCCCTGCATCCGCGAGGTCCGCACCATCCAGGACGTGTCATCGGTGAGCGGGTCCTGCGCGCGGGCGGCGGTCCACCCCAACGCCACGACGGCCCCACAGACCACCGCGGCGATTGTAACGGTTTGACGCATGGCTCAGACCGGGGCAGTGCGGCTGTTGGACCGGAGCAGCTCAAGCTTGGCCAGGGAGAGCGCGCCCCTGGCCAGCCGCTTCAGCTCTGCGCCGGTCTCCAGGTTGAGGACCTGGCGGGCGATGAACCGGGGCCGCATATAGAACTTGCGGTGGGCGATCTTGAGCAGCTCCAGGATCTCGGCCTTGGTCAGGTGCTCTTCCCAGCAGACGGGAACTTCGACACCGCACAGGGGATCCTTCATCATCTGATCCCAGCAGTCGGCGGGATACAGGCCCTTCTTGGCGCCCTCTGCGAACGAGTCGGTGCCCGGGTAGGGCGAGAACACCGCGAAGACCGCATACTCCGCGTCGAGCTTGATCATCTCGTCGACGTTGTGGATGGCCTCGTCTATGGTGCGCTCATGGGGGCCGGCGAGCATGATGTAGGCGACCGAGCGGACGCCTTCCTCACGGCACCACTTGAAGACGCGGTGCACATCGTCGGTGTCGCAGTGCTTGCCCCAGGCGTCCAGCCCTTCGTTGTTGGCGCTCTCGACGCCGAAGTGGATCTTGGTGCAGCCGGTCTCCGCGCAGCGGCGGATCTGCTCACGGGTGGTGCCCGCGATGGTGGTCTTATAGCCCCACTGGAACTTGATGCCGCGACGCTCGACGGCATCACAGAACTTGAGCACCCACTGCGAGTTGGGGGTGAACAGGTCGTCGATGAAGTGCGTCTCGGTGATGCCCAACGAGACACAGTCTTCCATCTCGTCGAGGATGTCTTCGATGTCCCGGATCCGGTACTGCTTCTTATAAGTGAGGCAGAACGGGCAGGAGTGGGGGCAGCCGCGGCTGGTGATGGCCGTGGTGACCATCGGCTGCTTGGTGCCTGGCAGGTAGTAGTCCTTGTAGCGGACCCGTCGGCGGTCGGGCCAGGGATAGGCCGAGAGGTCCTTGGTCGAGGGACGCTCGGGGTTCTTGACGATCTGGCCGTCGTCCTTCCACCACACCCCGGCGATGCCAGAGAAGTCCCTGCCCGTGTCGTAGCGGCGGGCCATCTCCAGGAAGGCGTCCTCACCGTCGCCGGTGACGATGGCGTCGGCGCCCTGGAGCTGGATGGCGTAGTCGGGGAACATCGCGCAGTGCGGGCCGCCGAGCACGATCCTGGCGTTCGGGTTTATCTTCCGGACGGTGTTGATCGTCATCTGGACGTCGGGCAGCGAGTGCGTATAGGTGCTGATGCCGACCAGATCGAGCGGGTAGCGCTTGAGCATCTGCTCGAAGTCTGGATAGTCGAGATCATCGACGACAGGGTCGACGATCTCGGCGATGTACTTCGAGCGCTTCTCGACGCCTGCCTGGATATACATCAGGCCAAGCGGCGGGAAGCAGTACACCCCATGCGCATGGGCTTTGGGGATGCCCGCCCAGACGCGCAGCTTTTCAGGGGGGTTGATGAGCGTGATGTCCATTGTTCGTAGACCTCCCGGACAGGATCAGTCGATCCGCCTATTTCCGCCGAAAGATAAGCTTCCAGGGAATGAAGAGCGGAACTTCACGTCGGTACCGTTCGTACTCATCGCCGAAAATTTCGACGAGCTGAGGCTCCTGTCGAATCACCTTCTCCGCGAGGGAGCCGGTCAGGAGCAGAGGCACCAGGATGAAGCAGAATGAAAAAGAGTTCAAGGCAAAGCCGACAGCCAGCACGCCAAGCAGCTTTCCGAACAGCGAAGGGTTCCGGGAGTGGGCGTAGATCCCCTCTCGAACCAACTGCATCGTCCGCCCTGCGGTCGGGGACGGAGAGCCTTTCCCCAACCGGGTCAGCTGCTCATACGTCCACAGCCACAGGATCGTCCCCACGCCGAAGCTGACCGCAGCGACGATCCAATTCACACCCGGCGGCAGAAACCCGTCCTGGAACCCCAACAACTCATCCATATACAGCGCGACGAGGGCGATGAGGAAGGTGAGAGGGAACAGGGTGGGCACATACACCTTCGCCACCATCGAGAGGATGCTCGATCGAAGTCCAGCGCGGAGGATGTTGAGCAGCGTCTGCATCGGCGTGAAGATTCAGCGGATGTTTGGGAGAGCGGATGTGACCATCCCGAAGCGGATGGAGACTCTGTCAGACGTTGTATCCCAATGGCAACCGATGACACGCCGGTGTCAGAACGCCATGGTGGGGGAGCTGCGCTCTTAGCCCCATCTTCTGCCGGGGTTGACTTTCCGGTGTGGTCGTGGATTGATCCACCCGAAGGGTGCAGGAGGAGAGGATGCGCCAGGATTCCTGGACGCTGTTGTTGCTGCTGAGCGGATGTACCGCCATCAAGGGCACAGTCTCGATGCGTCAGGCCGAGCAGGCCTACGCCGTCGCTGAGCGATCGCCGGCGCCGACGGCGAAGTCCGCGATCTACGCCTGGACGATGGCGGAGTCCTTTATGGTCAAGGCGCGCGAAGAGTATGCGCATGCCGACTACGAAGCCGCAGAAAAGTTCGCCGCACAGGCGCAGGATTGGGTGGCCAGAGCGCAGGCCCTCGCCGAGCAGGATCCCACGCCTGCGAAGGATCAGCCGTGAGCCGCCTGACGCTGATCCTGCTGTTGCTCACCGGCTGCGCGCGCCCCGGCCCTCTGGGGATGATGTACGAGCAGACCAACGGCCATCTCAACCAGACCGACGTTGATGAGTGGGCGATGGCCTGCGCCCCGCGCGAGCTGGCCCTGGCTCAGGCGCACAAGGCGTTCGCAGAGCTGGAGTTTCAACAGGGTGACGACCGGCGGGCCGAGCAGCATCTGCTCATCGCTCGAGAGAACGCGAAGAACGCAGTCATTGCAGCAGACGCCTGCCGCCCCAGGGACCGCGATGGGGATGGGTATGTCGACAATGAAGACGACTGCCCCGACGAAGCAGAGACCTTCAATGACTACCTCGATGAAGACGGCTGTCCGGAAGGGGATCGAGACGGCGACGGGATCTTCGACGCGGACGACGCCTGCCCGGACGCGAAGGAAGATCCGGACGGCTTCCAGGACCAGGACGGCTGCCCGGACGCAGATAACGACAACGACGGCCTGATCGACGCAGAAGATGATTGCCCGGATGAGCCGGAGGACTTCGACGGGGATGAGGACGAGGACGGCTGCCCCGATGCTGCAGGAGACACCGACGGCGACGGTATCGTGGATAGCCTCGACCGGTGCATCTCGGAACCGGAGACCTTCAACCAGTATCTGGATGAAGACGGTTGCCCCGATGAGGCGCCGCAGTTTGTCCGGATCACCGAAGAGAAGATCGAGATCGATCAGCGCATCCAGTTCGAGAGCGGCAAGTCCGTCATTAAGCCGATCAGCTACCCGATCCTCGACAGCGTCGCGCAGGTAATGGGGGATTATCCTGACCTTCGCGTACTTGTGGAAGGACATACGGACAGCGACGGTTCAGAGAGCTACAATATGCGCCTGTCGAACAACCGCGCCGCCTCGGTGCGGGACTACCTGATTCAACAGGGAGTATCGGCAGAACGCCTCGATTCGCTGGGCTACGGTGAGACGCGCCCGATCGACACCAACCGCACGCCGGAAGGCAAACTCAACAACCGGCGCGTAGAATTTCGCATCCTCGAAGGCATGTAGGAAACCAGGAGTCCCCCCCGCTATGCGACGCTTCCTCCCCCTCCTCATTCTGGGTGTGCTCGGCTGTGGCGACACCGACACCAACACCGACTCCGCCGAAGAAGCGGACACGGACACCGACACCGACACCGACACGGACACGGACACGGACACCGACACCGACACCGACACCGACACCGATGTGCCCATCACGTCGCTGGTTCTGACGGTCCCCGACTGCGACGCTCAAGAAGGCATCGCCGGCTACTTCGCGTCGTTGACGCGGATCTCGATCGATGGCGGCAGCTACTACAGCTATGATGAAGAAGTCGCCAGTGAGCAGCTGACCAACTGCACGGTGACGATCGATCTGCCGACGCCGGACGAGTCGGATCTGGTCACGATCAACGCCGACAAGCTGGATGACCTGACCTGGGCGTTGTATCTGCCGGCGATCTACGCCAACGTGGGCGCGACACGGGACATCTCAGGCTCGGAGTCCCCGGAAGCGCCGGAAGAGCTGTCCTCAGATGTCGGCGCGCTCATCGGCGGCCTCGCCTATGTCGGCCTCAGCGACCAGCTGGTGGTGTATGTGTCGGGCACCGTCAACGCCGTCGGCGAAGCGCTCGGCTTGCAGGCGGGCTGGAACGTCCTCACCGTGAATGGCTCGACGCTTGCCACGGTGCCGCAGACCGGCGACGCCCTGGAGATCTCGGTCGATCTCAACCTGCTCCCGGAGAATGAGCGGATCTTGTTCTCTGGTTCGACCAGCCGGGACGCGTCGACCAACTTTGCCCTGGGTATCCGTTCAGTGGATTGGATGCTGGGCACCGGGGCCTCGACCCCGCTCTCGGTCCTGTACGAAATCAACGAAGATACATCAGAGTTCTCGGCCCTGATCTCTGAGATTCCGCCCGAAGACCACTATATCCCGGCCACACAGGTCGAAGAGCTCGATGACTTCCAGAGCTGCTGTCAGGACGTCGTCCCGATCGCCATTGAGATGCCGGTGGTCTACTTCGACGATGATGGGAACGGTGAGATGGACTTCACGGACACCGTCGATGGGGGCATCTGTCGTGAGATTCGGCAGACGTTGCTGTTGTATTATCCGCAGCCGACCCACCTGTGGGTTGCGGAGTACTACATCGACAATGACACCCTGCCGGGCTGGTATTCCCGCTATGGCACCCAGGGGGTGTGGTGGAAGGACCTGGAAGAGGAAGACTATACATCGCTGACCCTCTCTGAGTCTTCCTGCGATGTCTACGAAGAATGGGCCATCAGCGGGTTGTGAGGGCGAGCGCTCTGGCCGAGCTGGTCGGGGGGGTCCTGACGGGTCCTGACCGGGACTTTTCGGGTGTCGCGCCCCTCGATCAGGCTGAGCCAGAGCATGCTGCATATGCGCAGATGGGAATCGGCGACAGCGCGGCCGGGGTCATCGTTGGCCGCGCGGCTGTGTCGGGCCGGACCGTGGTGGTGGTCGATGATCCGAAACGGGCGTTTCTGTTGTTGTTGGAGGCGATGTTCCCCGAGGCGCATCCTTCGGGCGTCCAGCCGGGCGCCGTGGTGGATCCGACCGCCCAGATCGGGCCGCGGGTGACGTTGTATCCGGGGGTATGGGTGGGCGCAGACTGCGTGATCGGGGCAGACACGATCCTGTTTCCGAACGTGGTGGTGTATCCACGAACGGTGATCGGTCGTCGGTGTCGTGTCCACGCGGGCGCTGTGTTGGGCGCGGATGGGTTTTCGTATCATCCGACGTTGGGGGGGCCGGTGAAGGTCCCACAGGTGGGGCGTCTGGTGATCGGAGACGATGTCGAGATCGGGGCGAACGCGACCATCGATCGGGCGTTTTTGCGGGAGACGCGGCTGGGATCGGGGGTGAAGATCGACAACCTTGTCCATATCGGCCACAACACGACGATCGGGGCGGGGACGGTCATCGCGGCGTTGAGTGGGATCTCGGGGAGCTGTGAGATCGGGGCGGGATGTCAGCTGGGGGGGCAGGTCGGGGTCGCCGATCATTCCCATATCGGGGCGGGTGCGACGCTTGGCGCACGCACCGCGGCACATGGTCGGTTGTCGGGGGATCAGGTGTATCTGGGGACGCCGGCGATGCCGATTCGGGTCGCGCGACGTGCGATGGTCGCGATGCGCCACCTGCCTTCGACGATCCGGTTGGTCAACCGACTGCATCGAGCGGTTGATAAGCTGGTTGAAAGCCTAAATTCTGGTTCAGGGACAGATCGGAAGGAGCGATCTTTTCGCGGCTGATTCTGGTAGAGTGGCAGGCCTGTGGAGGTTCTGATGAGACTCGCGATGCTGCTTGGGCTGCTGATGGCAGTCGGCTGCGCCGTTGACAGTGACGGCGACGGCTTCAACTCTGATGATGACTGTGATGATGAGAACGAACAGATCAATGAAAACGCTGATGAGGTCTGTGACGGCGTAGACAACGATTGCGACGGTCAGATCGACGAAGGTCAGACGACGACCTATTATCGGGACGTTGACGGCGACGGCTACGGCACCGAAGCGGTGACCCTGGACGCGTGTGAGACGCCGGACGGATATGCCGCCCAGCTTGGCGACTGTGAAGACGACGACGCGTCGATTTTCCCGACCGCGACGGAGCTGTGCGACTACATCGACAACGACTGCGATGACAATGTCGACGAAGACAACGGCCTGACCACGGACTTCTACTTTGACAACGACGGTGACGGGGTCGGCTCCGACAGCGCCGCTGCGGTCCAGGGGTGCCTGGAGCAGCCACCGGTCGATGCATCGGGCAACGGCTTCTATGTCACCAGCAACACTGACTGCGATGATGAGAACGCGGCGATCTCTCCGAACGCGACCGAAGTCTGCGACGGGATCGACAACGACTGTAACGGCACCATCGACGGCGCGGAAGCGATCGACTCCCAGACCTTCTACTACGATGATGACAGCGACGGTTACGGCGTCGATGATGAGACCACCAACGTGGTGGCCTGTACATCGGACGATAACTTCGTCGACAACGCAGACGACTGCGATGACACCAGCGCCCTGGTGAACCCGGCGGCGACGGAGTTCTGTGATGATGTAGACAACGACTGCGACGAAGACGTCGATGAAGACGACGCAGAGGACGCGACGACCTGGTACGGCGACGCAGACGGCGACGGCTTCGGCGGCGCGGGGACCCTCTTTACGCAGGTTGGCTGCAGCCAACCCAGCGGCTACGTCGACAACACCGAAGACTGCAACGACATCGATCCGGCCGTCAACCCCAACGCGACTGAGATCTGCGACGAGATCGACAACAACTGTGACAACGCCACCGATGACGGCGACATCGACGTCGAATACATCGATGCGGATGGCGAGGCGGTCCTGTGGTACATCGACGTCGACGGTGATGGATTCGGCACCAGCCGCTTCACGCTGCAGCAGTGCAGCCAGCCCGGTGACTATGTCGCTGCAGACGATGAGAACCTTGACTGTGATGACGGCAGGTCTGAGATCAACCCGGCCGCAGACGAGATCTGCGACGACGGTGTGGACAACAACTGCGATGAAGAAGCCACGCCCTGCTCGCTTGAGGGCACATACGAGGCGACGGAAGAGGCGGACTACCGCATCTACGGCACCACTGGCGCAGACGCCAACGCAGGCGATCAGCTCGGCTACGCCATCGCGGTTGGCGACTTCAACGGCGACGATCAGGACGACCTCCTCATCGGCGCCC
>JBCBLB010000364.1:0-9777 GCA_038520555.1 Myxococcota bacterium
GTCGGATGGGCTCCACTGGCGGGTGGGTGCGGGGGCAGGCTGGATGTACGACGGCGACTATTTCCTGCAGAACCAGGACAGCGGCGCGCCGCGTGAGGTCTCGACCGTCAACGTCGCATCCCCGCTGGTCACCGGCGCGGTGACCTGGGGGTCTGGTCTCATCGAGGCGGGTGCGGGCGTGGATGTGCAGCTCCCGCTTGGGGAGTACAGCGTCCTGCCCTCTGGCGAGGCGGTGGTTCGGCTCCGCACCCATCCCCATGCGCAGGTGGGGCTGCCCTGGCTGAAGCTTACCGCCGGGTTCATGTTTCCCTGGCATGTGGGCGTGGGCGGGCGCGCGCAGGTGGTGGTCAACCCGACGCTCGGGTTGGAGCTGACCGGCGCCTTCGTCCAGGGCATCGGAGTGCCCCTGGATGGTGGGTCGTTCACCCCCGATCAGATGCGGACCGGATGGGTCGCGGTCGGGCTGCGACGGTGAAGGGGGGTCGTGCTGAAGTGCTGGGCTGTGGAGCGGAAAGCACGCTAAGATGACGGACGCGGCCCGAGCGTGGGAGGTTGGATGATCCGCAAGCGCCTCAAGGCGGCGGCCCGGAAGGTGGCGATCAAGGTCCTGGGGATGGAGTTCGACACCGAAGAGCGCGCCCCCAGACCCGAGCGCCCCGATCCGGACGCCTTCGACCCGAACAAGATCCCAAAGATCGTCGACGGCTCCGGCGACACGCCCGGCCCCAACCACAAGACCGACATCGGGCGGACCTGGGTCAGCGCGCAGCTGACCGGTGGGGTGCCGCCGTTCTTCCTGGACATTCGCCCACCCAATGAGGTCGTCGCTGGGATGCTGCCGGGAGCGGTGCTCTGCGCCGGCGACACCATCAAAGGGCAGCTTCAGCTGCTCCCACAGGACAAGTCCATCCGCATCACCGTCTATGACCAGACCGGCGATCAAGGCGCCGATGCGGTCGCGGCGTGGCTCCGGGATCAGGGGTGGGGGCTCGCCCGGCGGCTTCAGGGCGGCTACGCCGAGTGGCTCGAATTCGCTGAGCCGACCGTCCAGCCGGTCCGGGTCGCTGGCGCGCACTATCAGATCGGCCAGACGGTTCAGCTACCCGGCGGACGCACCGCCACCATCCACACCATCACGCCGCAGCCGCAGGGGGGTCATGCGTATCTGGTCTGGGTCAAAGGGGCGCTGGAGGGGCCGCTCGATGAAGATGCGTTCTCTGGTTAATCTGCTGGTTTTTCTTGGGTTCTCAGCCACTGCAGCGGCAGAGGCGCCCGCCATCCGTTCGCCTGCTCCGGCGGCGGCCGTCGGCACGGTGCTGCCGGTGGCGCCGTCGGTGGCGCCGGGCGGGGTGAGCGCATGGCCCGACGACCGCCTTCCGGAAGCCCGGATTCGATGGAGCCAGGGCGACGCTGCTGGCGTGGTCACCATCCTGGAGCCCTGGCTGGCGCAGCGCCGCGGCGGGCCGCGGGGTCGATGGCGAACCTCTGCGCACCTGCTCGCTGGAATGGCCCAGATGAAGCTGGGCAACCACAACCTGGCCTCGGCGCACTTTTATCGTGTCCGTCGGACCCGGGGGCCGCTGGCGCCCTATGGCGCCTGGTATGAGGCCCTCGTCGATCATCAGCGGGGGCGGCACTATGTCGCCGCCCGCGAATGCAAAGCCTACCGCGAGAGCTGGCCCGATGGCATCCACGCCGACGAGTGTTTGCTGTTGATGGGCGATGCCTACGCCGCTGCCGGCAACCGCGCTGCCAGCTGGGCGCAGTACAACCGGTATCTGGAGCTGAACCCGGACACCCCCCGGGAAGAAGAGATCAAACTCGCCCGGGTTCAGGCCACGGCCGTGTCCAACCCCAAGGCCGCCGTCCAGATGGCCCACGACCTGTGGCTCAATCACAGCTACCCCTCTACGGGGCTCGCCGTGGAGGCGCTGCTCGAAGGGCTGTCGGAGACCGGGCTGGAGACGGCGCCGCCCGATGACATCGCCGCCTTGAAGCAGCGGAGCACCTCGCTGCGGCGCAGCGGCCGGTTCGAAGACGCCTGGGAGATGTTCCAGGAGATCGCCAAATCCGCCGAAGCGGACCCCAACGTCGCCCAATGGGTGAGCGCCAATGAGGATCGCTTCGCCTGGAGCACGCGAAACTATGGCCGCTACGCTGAAAACCGGTTGGCGGACTACGAGAACCGGCCCAGCGCAGACCTGGCCTGGACGATCTATCGCACCTACGCGCGTCAGGGCGCCTGGGACAAGGCCGCCGAGTGGGGGCGTCAGTCTCTGGAAAACCATGGTGGCCACTGGCGCTGGCGCTCGGCGAAGGATGAGATCGCCCACGCCGAGATGTTGAGCGGCGACTACGTCGCCGCGCATGAGCGGTTCAGCGGACTGCGGGGCGCAGACGCGGCCTTCTACGCTGCATTCACCGCATACAAAGCCGGCGAGTTGGATAAGGCAGAGGCCCTGTTCGAGCCGGTCATCCAGCGTCGAAGCCCCTGGCAGGCCGCCGGCCACTACTGGCGCGGCATGACGCGACGTGCGATCGGCGACGAGGCCGGCGCGGCCGAAGATCTGCAGATGGCCATAGAGACCGATCGGAGCGGCTGGTACCTTCTCCTCCAACAGGAGCAGCCCGAAGAAGCGGAGGCATGGACCCGTCGTGACGGCCGGTGGCACGGGGATCCGCCCCGCCACTTGCCCGCGCTGCAGCGGCCTGCTGCCGCCGCCCCACCGCCGGTGGACATCTGGCCCGATCAGTCCCCCATTGTTCACCATGAGGGGAAGCAACGTCGTGGGCTGTTCGCCCCATCGGAGAAGGCGCACGACTGGTCTGCGCTGGCCTGGGCGCCTGGCCGCTCCCCGGCCCTGGACATCGAACCGTTGGCGCAGCCCGACGAGACGGTCCCCGCCCCCGCCACCGTTGGTTCCCTGCCCACCGGCTACACCGCCTGCGTCTGGTTCGACCCCGACGAGGCGATGGACCGGCTGTATCGGCTTGCGCGGCAGCATGGAGACGCCAATGCGCCGCTATGGGCCGCCTACGATCTGGCGCAGGCGGGCCTTTATGGCGAGGCCGCCCGGCTCATCGGCCCGTTGTATGAGCAGTGGAAACGTCAGGGCGTCAGCAACCGATTGAGCACCGCCGAATGGCGCGAGATCTTCCTCGCCGTCCAGGCGCACCACTATGCGTCTCGATTCTGCGCCGGGATGGGTCGGGGCGCGCCGGATGAAGCGGCCCGGCGGGCGGCTCTTCGGCTGGCCTACCCCGTCGTCCGCCCGCCTGAGGTCTGGGCCCACAGCCAACGGTTTGGCATCGATCCGTTCCTGCTGATGGGCATCATGCGCCAGGAGAGCACCTACCAGGAGTTCGTGGTCAGCCACGCTGGCGCCATCGGTCTGGTCCAGGTCATGCCTCGAACCGGCGCCCGCGTCGCGGCCCTGATGGGCGAACACCGCTACTCGCCCGGTGACCTCGAAGATCCCTCGATCAACATCCGATACGGTGCGTTCTACCTGTCTCGCCTGATGGATCGGTTCGGCGGTGTCTACCCCCTCGCCGTCGCCAGCTACAACGGTGGGCCGCACAACGTCTCGCGATGGATGCGGCAGCTTCAGGGCAAGGTCACCCTCGCCGAATATGTCGAGATGATCCCGTGGGATGAGACGCGCGACTATGTCAAGCGGGTCTCCGGCCACTATGCCCGCTACGCCTACCTCTATGGTCCTGAAGGCTCCGCGCTGTACCTCCATGACGCCCCTGGCGAAGATGACCCCGGCGTCATCGACTTCTGAGCGGTGGTCGACGGCTTCAGCCCTCCGTCGATGGGGGGGCTTCGAGCTGAGGCGGTGACCGGCGGGCGCGCAGGGCGTCACGCACCCGGGCCCACCAGGGCTCTCGCTGCTCTTCTTCGGGGAGGTCGATGAGGATGTCGGAGGAGCGGACGATGATGACGTCCGAGCCGGTCTGGACCTGCTCATCGAGGACCAGCAGCCGGTTTCCATGCAGGATCATGCTGGTGACCACGTCGGCCTGAACATCGATGACGAAGTCCTTGACCGCTCCCATCACGGTGCCGCGGCGGCTCATGACCGACATCCCGATGTACCCGCTCGCCCAGGCCCGGCCGACCACGGCTTTGGCCCGAATGCCGGACCACTCGACGTCGGACTCGCTCGTGATGAACGCCACATCCGCCCCGATCTGGGTGATCCGCGCTGCGGGGGTTCCCCCGGCTTTGGAGAACATTCCCAGGCCCTTCAGCCGCCATCCGTAGATCTGGCGGCTCTCCAGATCAAACTGAAAATCGTCCAAACGGCCGACGATGGCGCCCTCTTTGAGACTGACCACCTGCATCTTCTCAGCCCGCTTCCAGGTATCCACGGCCAGCCCCCGATCCTGTGGAGGACCCCTTTAACCCTTTCCCCCAGGGTCACGACAGCCAATAAACATCGCCATGATGAGCAGACCATTTATTTCGGCTTTTATTTTCACACCCCAATATCCTGAGGGTCCATCACGTTGATCGTTCCGAATATGTACCTGGAGGACATCTTGCGACGCACTTTGCCTCTGATCCTGCTCAGCTTCGCGGCGTTCGCCTGCGACAGCGACGCGCCGGACCAGCAAACCGACGCGCCCGACGGCATCACAGAAGACGTCGATATGCCGACTGCGTATGAGTACACCCCCGATGAAGACCAGGTCAGCGCCGAGATCGATCTGGACGCGGCCGGCGCAGCCATCCAGGGGGTGTTGTCCAACATCCACGCATACAACGCGATGCCGGTCCTGGAGAGCTACGACCACTTTATGGGCGCCGCAGACGACCAGTGCCCGCTGTATTACGAGCAGAACGGCAACGCCTTCTGGTACTCGGACTGCGTCTCAGACGAAGGGATGATGTACAGCGGCTATGCGTTCTACAACCTCTACGAGCAGGAGAACCTGTTCGGAGATGGGAACCTGTGGGATGCCGTCTCGCTGTCTGGGACCGCGGATATGGAGAGCGGCCAGGGCGCGCGCTTCCACCTCGGCGGCCAGGCCTACAGCGCATGGACCTCTGGCAACGACGGCGGCTCGGACTTCACCGTGTACCAGTCGTCCATCTCGGGGACCTTCTTCGACGACAGCGGCGAGCGGTCCGGGGACTGGATGTCCACCGGCCAGACGCCGACGGTCTCGATGTTCGCCGCCGAGTACACAGACTACGGCCTGCGCTATATGCTCGTCGACGGGGACGCGGTCCTCAAGGGCGACGTCACGGCGGTCTCCTTCGAGAACCTTCTGATGTACACCTATGCGCCGGGCTTTTACCCCTGCCGCGAAGAGCCCGCCGGCGCCCTGAGCTTCCGCGACGCTGAGGGCCGCTGGTTCGAGGTCACCTTCGACATCGACGACAACCGTGAGGTCATGCCGGGCGGAGAATGCGACGGCTGCGGCATGGCCACCCACCACGGCGAAGTCATCGGCCAGCTCTGTATCGACGCTTCTCCGCTTGTTTCCTGGGAGGGAACCCCATGGTAGCCCACGCCCTCTTCCCTGCGTTGCTCCTGACGCTCGCTTGCCACACTGACGCCACCGACTCTCCGGCCGACGAGACGCCAGAGGCGAAGGACACCCCCATCGCCCCGATGGACGACCTCCGCCTGCTCAGCCGGATGAGCCTCGACCTGCGCGGTGTGCGTCCCTCCCCCGAAGAGATCGCCCGCGTCGAGGCCGATCCGGCTGCCCTGGACGAGATCCTTGAGGAGATGCTCCGAGACGATCGGTTTGGCGACCAGATCCGCTCGATGTATGGCGAGGTCTACCTCACGGAGGCTGACTACTTCGACGTCAACGCTGCCCAGTTCGGCATCGATGACAACGCTTCGTTCCTCGAAGCGATCGGCCAGGAGCCGCTCCGGATCCTCGACGAGGTCGCCCAGACCGACCGGCCGTGGACCGACATTGTCACCGCCGACTGGACCGTGGCCAACGAGACGCTGGCCTTCATGTTCCCCATCGATCATGAGGGCGAAGGCTGGCAGGTCGCCCGGTACACCGACAGCCGCCCCGCCGCCGGGGTCCTGTCCACCACCGGCATGTGGCTTCGGTACACCTCGACCGCCTCGAACGCCAACCGCTCGCGGGCCAACACCGTCAGCCGGATCATGCTGTGCAACGACTACCTGACCCGTCCCATCGAGTTCGACCGTGAGGTCGACCTGCTCGACCAGGGCGCCGTCGACGACGCCCTGAACAACAACGCCGCCTGTGTCAACTGCCACGTCAGCCTGGACCCGATGGCCGCCTACTTCTTCGGCTTCTGGACCTTCCAGCAACAGTCGTGGGTCGAAGTCAGCACCTACCATCCCGAGCGTGAGCGGCTGTACAACGACTACCTGGGGATGAGCCCGGCGTACTACGGCCAGCCTGGCAGCTCGCTCGCCGACCTCGGCCGGCAGATCGCCAGCGATCCCCGCTTCGCCGAGTGCGCCGTCGAGCAGATGTATGGGATGCTCCTGCGACGCGACGTCACCCTCGCCGATATGGATCCGCTCACCGCGCACCGCGAGGCCTTCTTGGAGGGCGGGCTGACGATGCGGGCCCTGGTCCGCTCCATCGTCCAGGATCCTCGCTACCGCGCAGACACCAAGGCCGACGCGCCGACGGCGCAGTCGACGAAGATGCTCTCCGCCGACCAGCTGGCCTCGTCGATCGAAGGCATCACCGGCTTCCGCTGGGAGTACCTCGGCTATGACATGCTGCGCAACGACCTCGTCGGGGTGCGCACCCTGGCCGGGGGCGCCGACGGCAACACCGTCACCCGCAACACCACCGCCCCCAACACCACGATCATGCTCGTCCATGAGCGCCTCTCGGAAGCCGCCGCCGCCTTCGCCGTCGCCCGTGACATGGAAGCCGCGGGGGCCGGCGAGCCCGCCGAGCTGTTCACCCAGATCGACTTCACCGAGACGCCGGCGTCCGATGAAGCGGCGATGGTCGCTCAGCTTCAAGACCTCCACCTGCGCATCTTCGGCCAGCCGGTCGACGCAGGCGGCGAAGAGATCGCGGCCAACCTCGCGCTGTGGCAGACCCTCTACGACATCGACCAGAACATCCCCGCAGCCTGGGCCGGCGTGACCGTCGCCCTGCTGCGAGACCCCGACTTCCTGCTGTATTGACCCGGAGCCCACTCATGAACCGACGCGATCTGTTGAAAGGCTTCGCCGGCGGCGCCGCCCTGATCGGGGCGGGGCTTCCCGTCCTCCCCGCCCGGGCCGCAGTCAGCGGCGCAGACCTCAAGTTTATCTTCGTCTTCAACAACGGCGGATGGGACCCCACCCGGGTCTTCACCGACACCTTCTCCAACGCAAACGTTGACATGGAGCCGCTCGCCGAGCGCGCCTCCCGCGGCGGCGTCCAGTGGGTCAGCCACCCCGCGCGCCCCAGCGTCGACACCTTCTTCCAGACCCACCACAACAACATGCTCGTGGTCAACGGGATGCTCGTGCGCTCGATCTCACACCAGATCTGCACCATGATCTCCCTGACCGGGTCGACCTCTGGGTTCTCGCCGGACTGGCCAGCCGCCATCGCCGCCGCCGCCGCCGACCGCTACACCCTGCCCCACCTCGTCCTCGGCGGCCCCTCCTTCCCCGGCGACCTCGGCGTCGCGGTGGCCCGATCCGGCTTCAACGGCCAGCTCGAGGGCCTGCTCTCCGGCAGCATCCTCGGCCAGAGCGACACCCCGGTGGGCACCCTCACCTCGCCCTACCTCGGCGCCATCGACCGCTACCTCCAGCAGCGGGCCAGCGCACGGGCCGCCAGCGCCGGCGGCGCCATCGACGCCGCCCTGGCCACCACCTACCAGGACGCCCTCAACAAGGCCGTCGACCTCAAAGACTTCCGCTACGTCATGGACTTCACCGGCGGCGCCGACCTGTCCAGCCAGGGCCAGGTCGCCGCAGACGCCCTCAGCTCCGGGCTGTCCCGCTGTGTCACCCTCGGCTTTGGCGGCCAGGGCGGGCTGGGATGGGACAGCCACGCCAACAACGATGAGACCCAGTCCCAGCTGTTCGAAGACCTGTTCGTCAGCCTGGGACAGCTGATGAGCACCCTGCAGAACACCCCGGGCGAGAACGCCGCGACGCTCGCCGAAGAGACCGTGGTCGTCGTCCTCAGCGAGATGGGCCGCACCCCGCAGCTCAACGCCACCCTCGGAAAAGACCACTGGCCGTACACCTCGGCCATGCTCCTCGGGCCCAACCTGACCACCGACCGGGTCATCGGATCCCTCGACAACGGCTACTACGGCGAAGAGATCGACCTCCAGACCGGCGATGTCACCAGCTCCGGGCGCAACCTCAGCGCCGAAGCCCTCGGCGCAACCCTGCTCCAGATGGCCGACATCGACCCGAAGGACTTCATCAACGACGCCGACCCCATCGAAGGCATCCTCGCATGAACCGCCGCCTTCTGTGGGCGCCGCTGCTCGCCCTCGTCGCCTGCAACGGCGATGGAGACCGCGATGGCGACCGAACCGCCTCCGACGACACCGGGGTGATGGCGACGCTGTGCATGGACGCCCCGGTCGTGACCTGGGACAACTTCGGACAGGGCTTTATGACCGAAAACTGCCAGGCATGCCACGCATCCACCACAAGCAACCGCCGCGGCGCGCCCGAAGACATCACCTTCGACGACCACGACACCACCTTGACCCACAGCGAGCGGATCCTCGCCCGCTCCACCGGCGATGCACCCTCGATGCCCCCCCTCGGCGGCGTCAACACCGAGGACCAGTATCTGCTCGAAGTCTGGCTCACCTGCTGGGAGGCCACCAACTGATGCGACCGATCCTGCTTTTTCCCATGATCGCCCTGCTCGCCTGTGACAGCCGCAGCGACGACGGGCAGAACAACCATGACAACCACGACGACGACTCCCAGGTCGACGACGATGAGGACGTCAACGGGGGCGAAGACGTCGGATACCTCGGCGACGCGCCGGCGGAAGACGACGCGGCCTTCAGCCCCGAAGAAGTGGCCGCCGCCATCGAAGCGGCCCTCGACCAGGCCATGTCCCTCAACGCCGAACCCATCGTCTCGATTTATGAA
Source organism: Myxococcota bacterium (assembly GCA_038520555.1). Taxonomy (GTDB): domain Bacteria; phylum Myxococcota_A; class UBA796; order UBA796; family UBA796; genus JBCBLB01. The sequence goes on from JBCBLB010000364.1 coordinate 9,096, forward strand.
GAGATGATGGCCGGCGCCGACGCGGGCTGCCCCCAGTGGACCGAGAACGACGGCAACCCCCTGTGGCTCGACACCTGCACCGCGTCCTCGGGCACCCGGTTCGAAGGCTACGGACTGTACTTCCCCCTGAACAACCTCCCCGACGGGACCGGCAACGTCTGGAACGGCGTCCAGCTGTTCAGCGTCGCCAACATGACCACCCCCGGCGGCGACGTGCTCACCCTCGGCGGCGAAGCCGGACAGCTCGTCGGGACCAACGCCGCCGCCGGCTATCAGGTCTTCAACACCTACATGGCCGACGGCTACCAGTGGGACGGCGCCAACACACAGAGCTGGCTGGACCTGGGCATCTCCCCACAGCTCTCGCTGTTCGCGTACCGATACGACAACGGCTCCACCGTCACCCAGCTCTCTGCCCTGATTGAGCTGGAAGACGGCCCGATCCAGGCTGTCGTCCTCGACGACCTCTACATCCTCGACACCCCGGGCGACATCTACTGCGAGGCCGAACCCTCTGGCACCATCTCGCTACTCGACGCGGACGGCCGGTGGTACGACCTCATCTTCGACGGACCCGCACAGGGACAGCTCGACGTCCCCGAAGAGAGCTGCGACGGCTGCGCCACCACGTGGTACCGCGGCACCTCGCTCGGAGACGCCTGCGCGGACTTCAGCGCACTCA
>JBCBLB010000124.1:0-16969 GCA_038520555.1 Myxococcota bacterium
AACCCGATCGAGCAGGAGGGGACCTACCCGCTGCCGGAGGCGCAACTCGACCGGTTTTTGTTGAAGGTCGAGATGGGGTACCCCTCCGCCGAGGAGGAAGCCCAGATCGTCGCCGCGGTCACTCGAAACCGGGTGGGCGCGAAGCTGGACGCCTCGGCCACCCAGCCGATCACCGATCCTGTCGGCGCGGTCGCGCTCCAACAGCAGGCTGCGCAGATCACCGTCGAGCCGCGGGTGGTGGATTACGCGGTGCGCCTGGCCCGGGCGACCCGCGAGTATCCGGGCATCTCTGTCGGCGCTGGTCCACGCGGCGCCATCGCCCTGATCCGCGCCGCGCGCGCTGCTGCGCTGCTCCAGGGACGAGATTTCGTGATCCCCGATGATGTCAAGGGCCTGGTCGCGCCAGCGCTTCGCCATCGGATCATCCTGGCGCCGGAGCTGGAGATCGAGGGGCAGCGGCCTGACGATGCGCTGGCGCGCATCCTGGAGATCGTCGAGGCGCCCCGTCAATGATTCCGACGCGTCGAAGCGTGTGGCTGCTGGTTGGCTGGCTGGCCCTGGGCGTCGCCGCCAGCGCGCAGCCGTCCTTCACCGCCCTGTGGGCGGGTTTTGGCCTCGCCTTCGCCGCTGCGGTGGTCCTCGAAGGGATCTTGCTTCGACGAGTGCCGACCCCCCTCGCCCACCGCCAACTCCCCGCCTCACTGGCGGTCGGCCGCTGGCAGGTCGCCACCCTGCGCCTGACCAACCCCGGCAGCCGCGCCGTCCAGCTTCGGGCCTTCGACCACCACCCGTCCGAATTCGACGCCGAGGCGTTGCCCCTGAGCCTCTCCCTGCCCGCGGTGGGATGGGCCGAAGGGTCGTTCCGCTTCCGCCCCAACCAGCGCGGCGTCTTCGCCTTCAAACAGGCGGAGATCCAGCTCCTTGGGACGCTGGGCCTGCTCGAGGAGCAGCGCCAGATCGATTGTCTTGATGAGGTCAGGGTCTACCCTGATTTTCGTGAGATGGCCCGCTACGGCCTGTTGGCGAATGAGGATCGGACTGCGCGAATGGGCATCCACCTCCAGCGCAGGCGGGGCGAGGGCCTGGAGTTCCATCAGCTCCGCGAATATCGGCCAGGAGACGCCCTTCGGCGGATCGACTGGAAGGCCACCTCGCGTCGACACCAGCTCATCTCTCGGGAGTATCGGGAGGAGCGCGATCAGCAGGTGGTCATCCTGCTCGACTGCGGGCGGCGAATGCGTGCCCAGGATGGACCGCTGGCCCACTTCGACCAGGCGCTCAACGCGGCGCTGCTGCTGAGCTATGTGGCGCTACGACAAGGCGATGCGGTCGGGTTGTTGGCGTTCTCAGGCGCGCAGCGGTGGCTTCCGCCGGTCAAAGGGCGGGGCGCCATCAACCGGCTGCTGAACGGCGTCTTCGATCTGCAGCCGACAGATGCGCCGTCAGACTTCGCCGCCGCGGCGATCGCGCTGGCTGCCCGGCAGCGCCGGCGCGCCCTGGTGGTCTTGATCACCAACCTCCGCGATGACGACAGCGATGGGCTGAACATGGCGATGAAGCCGCTGAAGCGCCGGCACCTGATCCTCGCCGCCTCGCTGCGAGAGGCGGCGCTGCGACAGGCCACCCTCACACCGCTCCAGACCTTCCCCGACGCCCTGCGGGCCGCCGCCGCCCAGGAATACCTGGAGAACCGGGACCGCACCCACAGCGCCATCCGCCGAAAAGGACTGATGACCCTTGATGTCGAGCCACAGCAGCTCCCTGCAGAGTTGGTCAACCGCTACCTGGAGATCAAGCGCGCGGGCCAGCTATGACGCCACCGGCAACCCAGGGGGTTAAAATGAGGGGCTATGTCACAGATTATCGACGCGTTGGGAGAGATCGCCGAGCGATGCGCCCGCTCGGCGGAGCTGGATGACGCCCTGGGCCCCTGCCTTCGGCTCATGGCCGAGCGGCTCGCGCTGGTTCGGGGCACCCTGTCTCTGCTGGATGACGAGCGGCAACAGATCTGGATTGAAGCGGCGCATGGCCTGACCCCTGCAGAGATCCGACGAACCCGGCTGCTCCCCAATGAAGGGGTCACCGGACAGGTCATCCAAACGGGCCAACCCATCATCCTGGAGCGGATCTCTGACGATCGGCGGTTCGTCGACTGGCGGGGGATCCGGGAGCGGGGCGATGATCCGGCGTTCGTCAGCGTGCCCATCTTCGGCGCGGAGCGCCGCATCATCGGTGCCCTCGCCGCCTGTCGCTTCAACGATGCCTCGCCTGTGCAGCTTCAACGAGACACCCGGACGCTGACCGTGATCGCCGGCCTGCTGGCCCCCCTGGTGCGGGGGACCTCCCGAAACACGGCCACCACGCCCTTCGCCGGAGACCGCCCCGACAAGCAGCTGCAGCCCGACAACCTGATCGGAAACTCCAAGGCCATGCGTGCCGTCTTTGAGATGCTCGGGCAGGTCGCCGGGAGCGAGGCCACCGTCCTCATCCTGGGGGAGAGCGGGACCGGAAAGGAGCTGGTCGCCCAGGCCCTGCACCGTCACAGCCACCGCAGCGACGGCGCCTTCGTCAAGGTCAACTGCGCAGCCCTGCCCGAAGGCGTCATCGAGAGCGAGCTGTTCGGTCATGAAAAAGGAAGCTTCACCGGTGCGCTCCGACAGCACCAGGGCAAGGTCGAGCGCGCCCGCGGCGGCACCTTGTTCCTCGATGAGATCGGCGAGCTTCCCCCCTCGATCCAGGTCAAGCTGCTCCGCGTCCTCCAGGAGGGCGAGTATGAACGGGTCGGCGGTGTGGAGACGCTCTCCACCGACGCCCGGATCATCGCGGCCACCAGCCGTGACCTGGAGTCGATGATCGCTGATGGAAGCTTTCGGTCAGACCTTTACTACCGGCTGAACGTCTTCCCCATCTGGATGCCGCCGCTCCGAGAGCGGAAGGCCGACATCCTCTTGCTTGCCGACCACTTCATCGAGCGCCACAACCGACAGCGTGGCCACCGGGTGCGGCGGCTGTCCACCTCAGCGATCGATATGCTGGTCGCCTACCACTGGCCCGGCAACGTCCGCGAGCTGGAGAACTGCGTCGAGCGGGCGGTGCTCCTCGCCGACGGGGACGTGATCCTCGGCCACCACCTGCCCCCCACCCTCCAGACCGCCGAAGCCAGCAACACCGGCATCGCCGATCATGGCCTCCGCCCTCAGGTCGAAGCCTTCGAGAAAGAGCTGATCCTGGACGCCCTGAAGTCCGCCCGGGGCAATATGGCGGCCGCCGCGCGACAGCTCCAGATCTCAGAGCGAATCATGGGGCTGCGGGTGCGAAAGTACGCGATCGACCCAGAGCGGTTCAAAGTCCGACGTTGAGCCCAACCATCGCCTGATCGGTGTGATCTTCGTGCACACCGGTTAGGTTTCAAATCGATGAACACCCTCCGATCGATCGCACCTCTCGCTCCCGATCGTCAGGCAACGTTGGCTCAGATCGTGGCTTCGCACACCACACTGGAGCGGGCGGTCACCCACTGGCTTCACCAGACGCCGCCGGTCGATGTGATCGATGTGATCACCCAGGACGAGTACACCCATGATGTCTTGTTTACGCTGTCGGACGGGCTCGTGCTGGTCTATGACACCACATGACTGGGCGCAGTGACGGCGGTCGCCGTCTGGGACCATCGACCCGATGCACAGGCGCTGCTCGACGATCGGCTGGCGCATGGCTGGCGGCCGCAGCCCTCCCCGATGGTCGGCGGGCCTCAGGTGCTCGGCTACGCCGCCTGCGTCGCGGGTCTGGCATAGAACCCGCCGTCAGTAAAACGGCACCGGAGCATCGTTGACCCCCAGGACGGGCGTGTGCCCGCTCCGGTAATGCTGTGGGACGACCTCGATCGCCCGGGACTCCAGGGTGCGAAGTTGGTTTTCCATGTTTCGTCGGACAAATTCGGCGACCAACCGGTCCGGGATGTTGCCCCCCACCACGGTCACCAGATGGTAGGCGATCAGCGAGCGGCCATCCGGAAGGTCGATAAACACCCAGGCGCCCTCATTGATCGGGGTGTATACCGCGGCGTCAAAGGTGGCGAGGTCCAGCCCCTCGACCTCACCCCGTTCGACCTTGGGCCGCACCAGCTCGGCGCCCCCCTCTCGCAGCTTCCAGGGATGTTCCCAGAAGACATTGTCCGAGGCCTTCGCCAGGGTGACATTGTCCCAGACGTCGATAACCCAATGTCGATCCGAGAAGGGCCGGGGCAGGTCGAGGAGCGCATACCAGCTCGCCTGATGCGGCGCCATCGAAACGTTTGCTTCGATGGCGTCATCCTGCGAGGTGAAGTGCAGATCCTGGGTGGCCAGCCAGAGCGACTCTTTCGTGCATTGGCAGACCAGCATCCCCGCGACCCACCAATTCCCATCGTCCCGCCGCTCCAGATGCTGGAGGACCTTCCCAGACAGCATATCGGCGCGTTGTCGGGGGGTGAGCGCCGGCAGCGGCATCTGCGCGTCGCGGTTGTACCGCGTGAGGATGTCGGCGAAAACCGCGTCATTCACCGGCGCTGCCGCCACCGACCACAGGAAGAGATGCAACCATACCCACATGCCTGCATCGTATCCGCCACATCAAGCGACGTCAGCCCACCGCCCGGTCTTCAAGCTGAACGGCGACCAATCCAGGAAGTCCCACCGCAATGGGAGCGCGTCCGGCCTGCGGACGACGCGACGGGGCATGAACCGCCATAACCGCTCCGCCCCCTCGAACCGGGCGATGTCGGGATGATCCAGGATAACCACAGCGTCTCCGGTCAGTTGAAGCAGATCGCCGTTCTCAAAGTCGATGAACAGCAGCCCCGCCTGCGGCGTCACCAGAAAATTGCCCAGGGTATTGAACATCATATTGCCTGCATAGTCCGGAATGGTCAGCCCACCGTCTGCGTCGAACCGCACAAACCCCGTCTTCCCACCCCGGTGCGAGACATCGACCTGACGTCCGGCACCATCGGCGCGTTCCGCATACGAGGCGACGAAGAAGGTGTCGGCCGCCCCGATCATGGACCGCGCCGCTGCGGTGAGCGCCGTGGTCTCTTCCACAGCGGCGCCACCGCCCCCCGTCATCATTCGAGGCATCCGCCGCTGGATATACTTCGGGCAGTTGCCGTAGCTCTGAACCACGCGAACCGAAAATCCATCTTCACCGGTCATTTCTACGATGCCGTTTAGGCGGGTGCGGGCCCGATGCTCCAACGAGATCCCCTGAAGACCGACCGGCGCCCCATCTCGGAGCCCAGCCATGGCGGGATCCGAAGCAGAGAGCCGCGCAGCAACCTGCAGGGTGAACGCATCTGGTGAAGACAAAAAACCCGGAGCCCCGACCAGCGGCGTCGCCCATGCGTCCCCGTTCTCATCAACGACACCTCCAATGAGAAGGGAAATTCTGGAATAGAAGTCCTGAAAGCCCGGATCGAGATGATCCCCGATCATTCGCTGTCCCATCCGCGCGATCCGGGCCTCAACCCCCAGGCTTCGCTGGAGACGACGTTCTCCCTCATGAAACAGTGCAGCCATCTTCATTCTCCTTCATGCGCTGACACCAGGAAGGTAAGCGCGAACGGAAAGAGGAAGAATGATTGGAAAATGAAACTTATTATTTCAAAAAACACAACAGATTGAGCGTTGCCAGCGCCGACAATTCTCGGCATGGTGTGGGATACTTGGCCGGACCGTCCTCTGGGAGGCCGATGTGATGATCTCGTTGTGGGCCCTCGCCCTGATCGCCTGCACTGAACAGGAACCGGAACCACCAGCCGCTCCACCCACGCCAGAAGCCACGCCAGAAGCCACGCCAGAAGCCACGCCAGAAGCCACGCCAGAAGCCACGCCAGAAGCCTCTCCAGAGCCTGCGCCCGCTCCTGATCCGATCCCCGAAGAAATACCAGAACCGACAGAAGAGCCGATCACGGAAGAGCCCTCCAACGACACCGAAACACCCCAAGCAGAACCAGAGCCCATCGCCACGCCGGAGCCTGTCCAAAAGGAGACGCCCACTCCTGAGGAAACGCCCGAACCAGAACCCGTCGCGGAAACAGAGCCGGAAACAGAACCGGAAACAGAACCGGAACCGATGACGTCGCAAACGTACCGACTGGGTCCGTCGAAGAGCCAGCTCTATGTCCAGGTGTTCAAGGATCCAGACACAGTGGCTGCGGGGGCCTCACATGACCATGTGATGGTGGCGCGGGGATGGACCGGATCGGTAACCTGGCATCCGACCGATCCCGGGCAGTGCAGCATCGAGATCTCGCTGCCTGTGCAAAAGCTGAACGTCGATCCGCCGGGCATGCGTCGGGCAGTCGGCTATGACAGTGAGCTGACCGATAGCCAGCGGTCATCGGTGAAGAAGAACATGCTCGCGGCGGGCCAGCTGAATGCAGAGGCATACCCGACCATTGCGTATCGATCGCGTTCTTGTCAGGGGACGGATGGCGCGGTCAAGGTCACTGGAGATCTCACCATCCGTGGCCGAACCAAGGCGGTGAGCACGACCTTACAGGTGAACACATCGGATGGTTTCTCAGCGAAGGGTTCGTTCAAGGCGAAGGCGACGGACTTCGGGTTTGAGCCGTATACCGCAGCGTTCGGCGCCTTGAAGAATCGGAACCAGATGACCTTCACGGTCTCCCTGGTCGGTGAATGATGACCAGATCCGACATTTTTGTTGCCTCGGGCTGATCGAAAACGAAGCGTGATCCGGTGAAGTGGGGGCTGGGATCCGAAAACCTACATCGGTGTGGGTTTTGGTTTATAATCCTACAAAAATGTTGGATTACATCATCGGAAACGGCGAGTAACAGGACAGGGAATGGCGCTTGCATTGGCGTGCGGCGTTCCCAATCCGCTTCTTGGAGTATCAGACCCTATGGCGATCATCGCTGAGTACATCTGGATCGACGGCACGGAGCCGACCGCGCTGGTCCGCTCGAAGACCAAGATCCTCAACACCACCCCGGACACTGTGACCCTGGAGACGTTCCCGACCTGGGCGTTCGACGGATCGAGCACGAACCAGGCGCCGGGCAACGATTCGGACCGAATTCTGGAGCCGGTGCGGTTTGTCCCGGACGCGATCCGGGGTGAGGGCAGCTACCTTGTCCTGTGTGAGGTCTACAACCCCGACGGCACTCCGCACGAGACGAACAACCGGGCGAAGCTCCGGGCGGCGATGGACGCAGGCGGCGCGGCGGCAGAGCCGTGGGTCGCCTTCGAGCAGGAGTATACCTTCTTCGACGGTTCTCGGCCGTTGGGCTTCCCAGCAGAGCGTCGCTTCCCGGCCGCGCAGGGCCCGTACTACTGCGGCGTCGGTGCGGACGAGGTTTACGGCCGCCCGATCGTCGAAGAGCACATGGTCGCCTGCATGAAGTCAGGCATCAACCTTACCGGCATCAACGCAGAAGTCATGCCAGGCCAGTGGGAGTACCAATGCGGCGGCCCGGGCATTGACCCGCTGACCGCCTCGGACTTCCTGTGGCTGTCTCGCTGGCTGCTGTACCGCATCGGCGAGGACCACGGCATCGCCGCGACGCTCGACCCCAAGCCGGTCCCCGGCGACTGGAACGGCGCGGGCATGCACACCAACTTCTCTACGAAGGTGATGCGTGAAGAAGGCGGTGTCGACGCGATCACTGCCGCATGCGAGCGCTTGCGGGAGCGCCACGCGCTCCACCTCACGGCCTATGGCGCTGGCAACGAATTCCGCCTCACCGGCCACCACGAGACTGCTTCCTACAAGGTCTTCAAGTACGGCGTCGGCGATCGCACCGCCTCCATCCGGATCCCTCTGATGGTCAGCAAAGAAGGCCGCGGCTACCTTGAGGACCGTCGCCCTGCCGCCAACGCTGATCCGTACCTGGTCTGTGAGGCCCTGCTCACCACCATCCTCGCCCTACACTGAGCAAACCGCGGCATCCCAAACCACGACAGCCCTGCGCATCCCCCACGATGCTCAGGGCTGCGCTTGTTTCCAAACTGATACAGCAGAACCGTCTGTCCGCAAATACATGTCTCTCACCCTTATTAGTTTTCGGGAGAGACAAGTTGATTAGTCAAGAAGCGGGCGAGCCTGTAGGCATCGACCCGAAGGTCGACTGTGTGTTCAAGGCGATCCTCGGCGATCCAGCACACAGTGAAGTGTTGGTAGACTTCCTGAACGCGGTGCTGGCGCCCAGGGATCCCATCATATCTGTGGAAATCCTGAACCCTTTCCAACTACCGACCTATCTCAGTGAGAAGTACACGGTCCTGGATATCCTGGCGATGGACACAAAGGGACGTCGCTTTCAGGTCGAGATGCAGACCTTCAATGAGACTGCGTTAAAGCCTCGGATCGTGTTCAACTGGGCGCAGTTGTTTCTTCGACAGCAGGATCGGGATGAAGGCACGACCCAGTTCCAGGATCTTCAACCGGTGATCTCGATCTGGTTGCTGGGTCAGAACAGCATGCGCCAGATGCAGCACTTCCACCACTGCTTCCAGATCCGAGACCAGCGAAGTGGGAAGATACTCACCAGGCTTCTGGAGATTCATCTCCTTGAGCTGGAGCGTTGGCAGTTGGGCCTCACGGAAAATACATCCCCAGCGTTAATTCGGTGGATGCGCTTTTTCGCAGAGGCGAAGAACTGGATAGAGGTTCCAAAAGAGATGGAACATCCACCACTGGAGGTTGCCATGGATGTGCTCAAGAAGTTCAAAGACAACGGTGACTGGAACGAAGAGTACCGCGCTCACATGGAAGCCAGGCGACGGCGGGCAACCGCAGAGGCTGAAAAAGCGCGACTCCTGACGGCAAAAAGTCAGCTTGAACGAGAGGTCGATCAACTCGAAGAAGAGAAGGGCCAGCTCGAAGAAGAGAAGGGCCAGCTCGAAGAGGAGAAGGGCCAGCTCGAAGAGGAGAAGGGCCAGCTCGAAGAGGAAAATGATCGACTGCGTGCACGCCTGAGGTCATTGGGAGTCGATCCGAACACCCTCTGAACCGGCTGGCCGCTGCTGAAACGTACGTAGATAGCCGAACGCTTCGGCCATCCGCACCCCATGCCAGGAGCAGTATTCGCCGTCGATGAGGACGAACCGCTCCTGGGGCAGCCCCGATGCCTCGGCCAGCTCGTGGCGATGCTTGTCCTTGAATGGGAACGGCTCGCTGCTCAGCAGGACGACGTCTGGTGCCGCCTCGGCCAGCAGCGCTGGGGTCAGCTCGAAGTAGCGGTGCTGGGCGTCTGCGAAGACGTTCTGCCCGCCAGCTTCGGCGAGCATCGCTGCGATGAAGGTCTCTGCGTTGATTCCCATCCAGGGCCCTCTCCAGATCAGGTACGCATAGGTGAAGGGCTCTGCATTCGCCTGCAGAGCGGCTCTTCTCTTCACGATCCGATCATGATGCTGTCGTGCTGCGTCTGGAACGCCGAGAAGGGTTCCCATCCGCCGCAGATCATGCAGGGCATCGTCGACCGAGCGAGGGAAGGCCGCGTAGAGGGGGATGGTATGGTTTTGTTCGATGAGTTCGAACATCTCCTGGGTGTTTTCCTCAACGTTCCCGATGACGAGGTCGGCGTTGAGGGCTAGCAGACGCTCCACCTCCAAGGTCTTGGTCCCCCCCACCTTCACCCGGCCGCCAAGCTGCTCGGCGGGATGAACGCAGTATCGGGTGATGCCCACGACGCGCTCACCGCACCCCAGGGCGAAGAGGGTCTCTGTCGTACTGGGGACCAGCGAGACGATCCGCGCCGGCGGTTCGGGGAATGTCAAGGATTGACCTCGATCATCGACGACGGTACCCATCATTGATCTCCAACTGGGGGGATTCTTTGCATCAGGCGTCTCTGAAACCGGTAATAGACGAAGACTATGATCGCACGCTCGGAACGCATCGAGGGAGGGCTGATCGGCATGCTCGTGGGTGACGCGTTGGGCGTCCCTTATGAGTTTCATCCTCCCCACCACATCCCACCCGAAGCCCTGATCGAATTCGATCCCCCACCAGGGTTCGTGCGGGCGCATCGGGGCGTCCCTCCTGGGACCTGGTCTGACGATGGCGCCCATGCGCTGTGTTTGTTGTCCTCGCTGCTGGACAACGGCCGGCTCGATCTGGAGGACTTCAGCGAGCGGCTGGTTCGGTGGCAGCGCGAAGGGTACCTCGCCGTCGATGGTGTGGTCTTCGACATCGGCATCCAGACCTCGAAGGCGTTGATGCGGGTCGCGCTGGGCGCGCTCCCGGAAGAGGCGGGGCCCGACGGCGAGTGGGACAACGGCAACGGCTCGCTGATGCGCGTGCTGCCCCTCGCGCTGTGGCATCAGGGCGGCGATGGCGCTCTCGTCGCCGACGCAGCACGTCAGTCCCGGGTCACCCATGGCCACATCCGGGCGCAGGTCTGCTGCGCCCTGTACTGTTTATGGGCCCGAAGACTGCTCGCGTGCACAGATGATCCCTTCGAGGACGCCGCGAGGACGCTCCGCGAGGTTTATCAGCGCACCGACGACGGCGACGCCCTGCAGGAGCTGGACGAGATCGTGCTCCCAGGCATCCTCCCTGAGGGCAAGGGCTACGTCCTGGACACGTTGCATTCCACGAAGCTGGTGATGGCCCATGGGCGCTACCCCCAGGTGGTCCGCCGGGCGATCCGGCTGGGGCATGACACGGACACGACCGCTTGTGTGGCTGGTGGGCTGGCAGGAATTCGCGAAGGCATCCAGGGCATCCCGGCCCGGTGGCGGTACGGGCTGCGGGGCGGGGTGCTGCTGGCGCCCTTGATCGAAGGGCTGCTGGCGCATGGCTGAGGGCCCCTCGACGCTGATGAAGGCCCTCGGCGGGCTGATGGTGACCGTGGTGTTCTTCGGCGCCATCGAGCTTATCGGGCGGATCATCGCTGGCCCTCCAGCAGCGCCGATCGTGGTCAAGATGCCCGACGGTGAGGAGGGCTTCTTCATCGAGCAGGGCGGCCGCCTCACCCCCCGTCGCGCGGAGCACAAGCGGTGGTGGCCGACCGGCCCGAAAGATCCGAACAAGACCCGGATCATGGTCCTGGGCGGCAGCTCGGTGGCGGCCCCCAAGGGCGCCCCCCGATTTATGGTCGCTCACCTGGAGCACGCCCTGGGTGATGAGATCATCAACCTGGGCATCGGCGGGATGGATACCGGTCACCTCATCGGGCTGATCCCGGCGTTCGAGGCTCTGCAGCCGGACATCGTCGTCCTGTACTCCGGCCATAATGACCTGGGGAACGCCGTCTTTGAGCGACGGTATTCGGATCCGACCGCCGTCCGGATCGCGAAGCTGCGCCAGCGGTTCGGCGCGCTGTGGACCTACCAACTGATGGAGCGGGCCCTCCGGGCAGAAGAGGTCCGCACGGTCGACGCAGACTGGGACCTGCCGGATGTGGGCCTGCAGGCAGAGCAGATCGACGCCGCGCTGGCGGACTATGAGGCCCGAATGCGGCGGCTGATCCGGTCGGCGCAGTCCGCGGGCGCCGAAGTGGTCCTCAGCACCGTGGTCTCCAACGCCTTCTTTCCTTCCGCGTCGTGGGAGTGTCTGGACCGGGTGAAGGCGCTGGGCGTCCGGCCGACGCGGGCGCGGGTCCCGCCGGTTGTCGACGTCTCCCTGGAGGCGGTCACGGCAGAACGAGCGAAGCCGCCGGCATGTCGAGACCTCGAATACATCGAGGCACGTGTCCGATGGCGGCTGGACCAGCGCGAGGGCGTGGCCGAAACGCTGGAGTCCCTGCGGGATCGGGATCCGCTGCCGCTGCGTGCGCCACGAGAGACCAACCGCATGATTCGGGCCCTCGCCGCAGAAACGGGCGCGACCCTGGCCGATGCGGCCGTCGAATTCCGCGCACGCGGAGACGGGTTGGAGCCGCCGGCGTGGTTCGACGATCAGGTTCATCTGAGCAACGCTGGGCATGCCGCGCTGGCCGCAGTGCTGGCGGAAACCATCGCGACCAGCCGGGGCCGGCCGTCGCCGACGGTCCACTGGCCGGACCCCTGGACCCACAAAGCGCCGCTGCCGTGGCCGCGGGGAACGCGACGCTGACGGAGATCGCGCATGCTCGGTGAAACGCTGGCGCTCTGCGCGGCCATGGTCTGGTCGCTGAGCATCGTCCTCTTCAAGCGGTCCGAGGCCATCTCGCCGCAGGGGATGAACCTGTTCAAGAACCTGACCGCCATCAGCTTGCTGCTGCTGACGATGCCGCTGCTGGGGGTGGGGTTTCTGGCGGAGCGCACGCCCGAAGACTGGCTTCGGCTGACCATCAGCGGCGTCCTGGGCATCGGCATCGCCGACACGGCGACGTTCATGGCGCTCCGCCGTCTGGGCCCGGGGCTGCTGGCCATCGTCGACTGCGCCTATTCCCCGACGGTGGTGCTGATGGCGGTGGTGTTTCTGGGCGAGCAGGTCGGCCCGATCTTCTTACTCGGCGCCGCCCTGGTCGTGTTGGGGGTGGGGTGGGCGAGCGCCGATCGGATCACCCGGCCGCCAGACTTCTGGACGGGGCTGGGCCTGGGCGTCTTCGGAATCACCGCGATGGCCGCGGGGGTGACGCTGGCCAAGCCCGCCCTGGAGAGCGGCCACCTCGTCGAGCTGACCCTGATCCGCCTGGTCGCCGGGGTCGTCTTCCAGCTGCTCTGGATCCTCGTCGATCCCCGACAGCGGCATGCGCTCCAGGCGCTGCGGCCCCAGCCGGCATGGAAGACCCTGCTGCCCGCGTCCTTTCTGGGGTCGTATGTCTCGATGATGCTCTGGCTCGGTGGGTTCAAATACGCCGACGCCTCTGCCGCGGCCGTGCTCAACCAGATGTCGACCATCTTCATCATCTTCATGGCATGGCTGATCCTGGGCGAGGCCGTCACCCGCCGAAAGCTCATCGGCGCCGGCGTCGCCATGGCCGGCGCCATCACCATCATTCTGCTCGGTTGAGACGCGCGGTATGCTGCGGGCATGCCGCCGACGCTCAGACAGGTTCAACAAGAGAGAGACTTCTACCTTCGGATTCTTCAGCTCGATGAGCAGGAGGACGTCGAGGGGCTGCTGAAAGAGGCGCTGTCCCTGATCCTGGAGATCACCCAGGCACGACGTGGATATATCGAGCTCTCTGCGCCGCACCAGGACACCCCATCCTTCTCTCTGTCGCTCCGAGACCAACGCGGGCCGACCGGAGACATTCGCGAAGAGCTCTCTGGCAGCGTCATCGCCGAAGCGATGCTGACGGGGGAGACCGTTGAGGCGATGTCTGCGATGGAGGATCCACGCTTCGCCGGCCGGGAGAGCGTCGAGTTCAACCAGATCGAGGCCGTGCTCTGTGTCCCGATCGGCGCCCCGCCGCTGGGGGTGATCTATCTCCAAGGCAAGGCCATGCGGCTGGGGTTTGATGAGGACGATCGGCAACGTGCGGAGCGGTTCGCCCGACACCTCGCGCCCCGCGCGGATCGGCTGATCCATCGGCGTCAGACCGATGAGGTCGACCATACCAAAGAGATCCGTGCATCACTCGTCGGGGCGGAACAGATCATCGGGCGTGGCCAGGGCGTGGCTGAGGTGCTGCTCCAGGTCCGCCAGATCGCGCCGTTGAAGATCACCGTCCTGCTCTCTGGGCCGACAGGGAGTGGAAAATCAGCGCTGGCAAGGCTCATCGCAGACAACAGCCCGCGGGCTCGCGCGCCCTTCGTCGCGCTGAACTGCGCCAACCTCCCCATCGATCTGGTCGAGAGCGAGCTGTTCGGCGCCGCCCGTGGCGCGCACTCGACCGCCACCCGCGCCATCCCGGGCAAGGTCCAGGCCGCCGAGGGGGGGACCCTGTTCCTCGATGAGATCGCAGAGCTGCCCCACAGCGCCCAGGCCAAGCTGCTGCAGCTCCTCCAGGAGCGGACCTATTATCCGCTCGGCGCCAGCCAACCCCAACGCGCCGACGTCCGCATCATCGCCGCCAGCCACCGAGATCTGCGTGATGAGGTCGCTGCCGGGCGCTTTCGGGAAGACCTGATGTACCGCCTCCAGGTCTTTGTCATCTCCATCCCCGGCCTCGACCGGCGGCGAGAAGACATCGCGCCCCTCGCAGAGCACTTCTGCCGACGGGCGATCCAACAGCACGGTCTCTCAGAAGTCTCTCTCAGCGCCGCCGCGCGCGCTGCGCTGCTCATCGCCGACTGGCCCGGCCACATCCGACAGCTCGCCAACACCATCGAGTCTGCGGTCGTCCGCGCCGCGACCACCGGCGCCACCCGGATCGAACCCCGGCACCTGTTCTTCGATCGCTCCCGAGATGAGGCGGCGTCTCAGGACCTCACCTTCCAACAGGCCACCCTGCGCTTCCAGGCCCAGTTCCTCCAACAGACCCTCGACGACCTCAACTGGAACGTCTCTAAGGCAGCGCGAAAGCTCGATCTTGCGCGCTCTCATGTCTACAACCTGATAAAGCTCCACGCGCTGAAGCGGCAGATGTAGCGCCTGTCCTCTGTAGAGGACACCACTCACCGCGCCAGTCCATCCGATTGGACATCAGAACACGAAAATTCAGATGGTACCTGCATCTTTGAGTTGGAACAGCTCATGCTTCAAGGGAGGGCACCCACCCCCCGGAGGCCATCATGCTGCTCTCTCTTCTCGTCCTCTCTGCCCACGCTGACCCCGGCGACATTGACGTCCCAGCGCTTCGGTCGCGTCTGACCGTCTCCGCGTCCGTGACCGAAGATGACGGTCGAATCGGCTCGCTCGTCACGCCGCAGTTGTATGTCGACACCAGGATCATTCGGCTCGGGCTGTCCGCATCTGCACAGCGTGACTGGATCAACACCAACAACGTCGACGTCGACCCCTCGGACCCCCTCTCGCTGCTGGAGGCGGATCTCTCGAACCTCAGCACCGTCGACGAGTGGGAATATGTCGGAGACCGGGGACTGGCCGGAGCCATCAGCGCCGTCGAGTATCTCTGGGTCGAGGATCCGAGCGATCGGTTCTCGCTGCGGGTCGATGACTTCTCTGCCATCACCCTCGGACGCGGCACCGTCCTGTCTCGATACAACCCCCACCTCCTCACGCCGGGGATGACGTCTGGGCAGGGGCACGTGGACCTCGGCATCGGGAGCGCGGACCTCTGGGTCGAGGACATCACCGATCCGATGAGCCGCGCCGGCGCCGCCGTCACCGGGCAGCTTCCGCTGGGGCTGGCGGTCTCCGGGCAGTGGCTGAGTGAGGAGATCGTCGGCGCCGAGATAAGCTACGCGCCTCTCCAGACCGAGCGGCTCCACGTCGAGAGCTATGTCGCCTATGACCAGCAGATGGCCAGCGGATCGTCGACGTCCATCGGCGCGTCGATGCAGATGAACACCGGTGAGAAGCGCCGCGGCGTCTTCACCGCCGATGTCTGCGGCCTTGGACTGACCGGAGGCTTCAACCCGATCGCCTACGCGACGCTCCCGGACGCCTTCGCGTCTGCAGAAGCCGGTTCGTTCGGCGCACGCACAGAGATCGGGTTCGCCATCGGCGATGGGCCAGGCGTCTCTCTGGCCGGCACCTTCGCAGGAGATGCCCGACGCGCAGAGCTGACCACGACGCTGCCGCTCTCAGACCGTTTCTCTGTGGCGGGGACCGCGATCAGCGACGGCACACAGGTCGCTGGCGCTGCGCGAATGCGTGTTCAACCGATGAAATTCCTCAACATCGAGGCTGGAAGCACCATCGCAGCAGACAGCACAGTCGGCTGGGAGACCTCGGCTGGGCTGAACATCCCCCTCGGCGGCAAGACCCGCTAAACCACGCCCCACCGCCTGCTCCCTGACAAGGGGGCAGACATAGGGGTATTACTAACCTTTCAACACCTCAATTCACAAACCGATGTCGCTGAGAATCAGTCGATCACCCGGAACGATTAACATCGACAAGACAAAACGCCTAGTGCCTCAAGTTTACACGGCACCTCTTCCCTTTAATGAGAACACCATGTCAAACACACCAAACCCAACAGCGCTGAACCTGGATCTTGGGACGACAGATTTCCGGGACACGCGTGCAGGGCCGCTCGTCGGCGTCGCATACACAGACCAGATCGCAACGGAACCATTTGAGACCATCGAATACCAACTGCTCGCTGAGCAGTGGTCGAATTCGAACCCCGTCTTCGGCGCCCTGATACCCCGCGCTGGAAACGACGGCACTGGTCGCTCAAGAATGCTTTCTCACAACTTGACGTTCCATCCCCGGGGAGGGCCTGAACCCTTCAACAACGTGCAGGACTTTCTCACCAAAGCATGGGGGCGTCTTGATAATGGCACCAATACACTTAAACGCGTGTATTGGATGAAGGCACGCGTTCGCTGGTATCATGTGGATGATCAAGCCACCTTTCGAGGCCACGCCATCGGGCAGGATGATAACAGTCAGTGGATCGATCAGCTCCACGATCCAGCCCAGCTGACCGCATACGCAGAAGAGAGCACATCCACCCGGATCTGTTCGATCGATCATGAATATCGATACATTCATCAAATGCATCGGGCCGATTTCTTCAGAGAAGGCGATCTCGGTGACCAGGCTCCACAGGGTACATCAGGCTCCCAGAATCTACGCAGCTGGTGGCAAAACAATCCGGTTATTACTTCATTCTCAGGAAGTCGCAGCGTCGTCTACACCAAGTCATGGGCAGTCCTCGCTGGACCCATGGATCAGACAACCTGGAACAGTATGGGCGGCGCACGCCTCGATCATCCTGCGTGGCCAGATAACAGCCATACCATCCCGGGAACCCTGAACGTAACCCTTTAGAACCGTATCTCCGGTATGATGAGGCATGAGCTCGGATCAAGTCACCGCCGCCCTCTTCCAGCGCATCGAGCGCTTGGAGGCTCTGGTGACTTGATCCGAGCTCATGCCTCATCATACCGGAGATACGGTTCTAAAGGGTTACGTTCAGGGTTCCCGGGATGGTATGGCTGTTATCTGGCCACGCAGG
>JBCBLB010000641.1:0-5545 GCA_038520555.1 Myxococcota bacterium
CCCCCCCCCCCCCCCCCCCCCCCCTCCCCGACGCTCCTCCGACCTCTCTCCACCTCCCGTCTTTACACAATCTTCCGCCTCCCGACGCACTTCCTATCTCTCTCCACCTCCCTCCTCCTCTCCACCTCCCTCCTCCTCTCCATCTCCCGCTCCATCGGAAGCTGCGTGATCCTGTGGATTTTCACCACATCTCCGTCCTCCTCGAAGCGACACGTGAGCTGCTCCAGCCGCGTCCCGGTCGCCGCTTTGTGGATGGCACCCTCGGTGGGGGCGGTCACAGCGAAGCGTTGCTCAAGGACGGCGCTGAGGTCGTGGGGATCGATCGGGATCCCAAAGCCATCGCCGCGGCAACGCGACGGCTCGCGTCGTATCCTGGGTTTCTGGGCGCGCGGCGGGGGCCCTTCGCACAGATGGTGTCGCTCGTCGGTGACCTCGCGCCGGTCGATGGGGTGCTCCTCGATCTGGGGGTCAGCTCTCCACAGCTCGACGATCCAACCCGTGGGTTCTCCCTACAGGGCGATGGGCCGGTCGATATGCGGATGGACCCGGATCAGGAACTCGACGCCGCGACCCTGCTCGCCCAGATCGACGAACCACAGCTGGCCACGATCCTCCGTGATTATGGGGAAGAGCCACGTGCGCGCCGGATCGCCCGCGCGATCGTCGCGGGCCGGCCATGGCGCAGCACCCAGGCGCTGGCCGATGCCGTCACACGTGCGTCGGGGTATCGGAACTCTCGCACCCATCCCGCGACCCGGACGTTTCAAGCGATCCGGATCGCGGTCAACGGCGAGCTGGATCAGCTCAAGCAAGGACTGGACGCGGCGCTCGCCCTCGTTCGGCCTGGGGGGCGGATCGCCGTGATCAGCTTCCACTCGCTTGAGGATCGTATTGTGAAGCGTCGGTTTTATGCCGCAGCCGGTCGCAACGCTCCGCGTGATGCGTTCGGCAACCCCATCCCTCCTCCGATCGGACGGCTGATCGTCCCGCGTGGTATCGCGGGCAAGGATGCTGATCGGAACAATCCCCGTGCCCGCTCCGCGCGACTCCGCGTTCTGGAGCGGCTTCCGGGTTCCTCCTCTCCCTCCCTCTCTCCCATCCCCCCGATGACGTCTTCGGATCCCTCCTCGCGGTCGTCGTCTTGAGCCTCTGGCCCCCGCCTGCCAGAATGGAGCGTCTTCCATGGAAACCACCAGCTCGGGTCCCAATTGGTCCTCCGCTGATCGTTCCCCGCTTCAACCCCTTGAGCTTGCTGGCATCGAACTGAACCAGCTCAGTCGCTATGTGTTCGTCGCGATGCTCGTCGGCCTGTGTGCCATGCTCAGCGCATGGTCCCGGATCGACCTTCGTGAGACGGCATACGCCCTCGATCATGCACAGACCGCCCACGCGGAAGCGCTCGCCGAGCGCGCGCGGTTGGAGCTGGAGCTGGCCAGCCTGGTCGACCCGCACTGGCTGTCTGGCGCGGCCGGCACCCTGTCGCTTGAGTCGGT
This sequence comes from Myxococcota bacterium, assembly GCA_038520555.1. Taxonomy (GTDB): domain Bacteria; phylum Myxococcota_A; class UBA796; order UBA796; family UBA796; genus JBCBLB01. The sequence goes on from JBCBLB010000641.1 coordinate 1,494, forward strand.
CGAAATCGTGGACGTCGACGGGCAGGCCACAGCACAATGAAGCGCCCTCGCAACGGGCGCGGCCCCCGCGCTCGCCGCCGGGCCCCTCGACGGTCCTCGCGGCGCTCGCTGTGGCGTTGGCTGCGTCCTGCAACCAAGACACCCCGGGTCGATGATCCTCACCTCCGACAACGCACCATCAACCGTGGGCGGTGGATCGGCGGCGCCGTCGCGGCATGCTACCTTGGCCTGTCGCTGCAGGCTGGGCTGATCATGCTCACGCCCGATGAGAAGCTCGAGAGTCGGGCCCAGACCCTGTTCGAGCAGTCGATCCAGATCGAAGGTCGCCGTGGTGAGATCCTGGCCCGCGATGGTGAGATCCTGGCCACGACCGCTGATCTGATGAGTGTCTACGCCGATCCCTCCAAGCTCAACGAGCAGACTGCGAAGCAGGTGGCCGACGTCCTGGCCCCACTCATCGACCAGCCCCCGGCAGCGATCCGGAAGCGGCTGCTGGACAATCCCGAGCGGCGCAGCCTGTCGCTCGAGCGGGGGCTGACCCCGATCGCCGCGGATGCCATCCGTGACGCCCGTCGTGAGCTGGTTCGTTCGGATCGTTCGATGGTGGGGTCGATCTGGATGGAGCCCGAGCCGCGTCGCTTCTACCCTGGCAAGAGCCACGCCGCTCCGGTGATTGGGATTGTCGATCACAAAGGCGGCGGGGTCGTCGGCCTGGAGCGGACGATGGATCGGGTCCTGCGCGGCGAAGTGCGCAAGTACGTCCAGTGGCGTGATCGGAAGGGCCGTCGGGTCACCCCCGATATGCCCACCGCGGCGCCCGGGGACTCGATCGTGCTCACCCTGGACCGGCAGCTCCAGCACGTGACCGAGGGCGCGCTCGATGAGGCGGTCGAACGAACCGGTGCAGAGTCGGCCTGGGCTGTGGTCATGGATGTGCAGACCGGAGAGATCCTCGCCCTGGCGAATCGGCCGACGCACAACCCCAACGACACCTCGACGTTGAACCTGAAGTCGTTCAAGAACCGCGCAGCCCTCGATGCCTACGAGCCTGGCTCTGTGTTCAAGCCCTTCGTCGCGGCCGCCGCGCTGGAGGAGGGGCTGGTCCGGCCGCAGTCGATGGTGGATTGTGAGATGGGTCGGTGGCGGATCGGCCGCACCACGATCCACGACGATCACCCCAAGGGGGTCATCTCGGTCTCTGAGGTGATCAAGTACTCGTCGAACATCGGGGCTGCGAAGCTGGCGTTTCAGCTGGGCGCTGAGCGAACCCTTGGCTATCTGCACGATCTGGGCTTTGGCCGCTACTCCGGCCTGAACCTTCCTGGCGAGACCCGCGGCGCGATGCAGCGGCCGGAGCGGATCAAGCCCATCGAGCTGGCCACCACCAGCTATGGCCACGGCGTCAGCGTCAACGCGATCCAGCTGGCTGGTGCGCTGGCGACGCTGGGCAACGACGGGGTGCGGATGGAGCCGCGGCTCGTCCGGGAGATCCGCGGCCCGGACGGCGGCGTCCTTGAGTCCTTTGAGCCGACCGTCGACCGTCGGGTGTTCTCCCCGGAGACTGCGAAGGCGACCCTGGACATGATGATCACGGTGACGGAAGAGGGCGGCACCGGGACCCGGGCGCGGGTCCCCGGCTTCGTCGTCGCGGGGAAGACGGGCACCGCCTGGAAGCACATCAACGGTGGATACTCCTCGACGGCTCGGATCGGATCCTTCGTCGGTGTGATCCCCGCAGAGGATCCGAAGCTCGCGGTCGTCGTCACGGTGGACACGCCGACGAAGGGGTCGAGCTATGGTGGCATCGTCGCGGCGCCAGCGTTCGCGACGATCGCCAGAGAGGGGATGCGGATTTATGGCATCGATCCCGATCCGATCCTTCTGGAGGCGCACAAGGAGGCAGAGCGGCGGCGAAAGCGGTTGCCGCCGCCGAAGCCCAGACCCGCCCCACAGGCGCCGGTGGTGCTCTCTCCGGAAGCGCCGCCAGAGCTGGTGTGGGCTGGTGAAGGGGCGCTGATAGCTCCCGACCTGACTGGTTTATCGATGCGGGATGCGTTGGCGGCCCTCGAAGGCGCCGGCTTGCACCTGTCGATGACCGGCAGCGGACGCATCGTCACCCAACAACCTTCGCCCGGAACTGCGCTTGCGGTGGGTGAGTCGGTTGAAGTGGTGCTGCAATAATCCGCCCGATCTTTTACCCTCTCCTCCTGCGTTCGCCCGGTCGCTCATGCGTCTCTCCGATCTTCTCTCCGTTCTTCAGCCGAACCGCGTCGACGGTCCAACCGATCGCGACGTCGCCGGGGTCACTCATGACTCCCGTGAGGCCGGTGTGCGTGATGTCTTCGTCGCCATCCGGGGCGCGCGGGTGGATGGGCGAACGTTCGCGCCTGATCTCGATGTGGTCGCTGTGATCGCAGATGGCCCGGTCACGGTGAAGCCCGGCGTGACCCGCGTCCTGGTCGCCGATGCCCGGCGCGCCCTGGCTGTCGTCGCGGCGATCCTTCATGGTTCTCCCGGCCGTCGTGTCCCAGTCGTCGCCGTCACCGGGACCAACGGCAAGACCACGACCTGCTGGATGGTCGAGCACATCGCCCTGGCTGCGGGGCGGACGCCTGGGGTGCTGGGAACCAACGGCCACCGGCTCGGTGGTCAGCCGCTGCCGGATGGCCCGTTGACCCGGTTCACCACGCCCGAGTCCCCGATCCTGCAGGCGCTGCTGAGCCAGATGATCGACGGTGGCAGCGACCTGGTCGCCATGGAGGCATCGAGCATCGGCCTGCACGCCCGGCGTGCAGACCAGATCCCATTCCGCGCAGCGGGGTTTACCAGCTTCAGCCGCGATCATCTCAACTACCATGGGACTGAAGCGGCCTATCTGGAGGCCAAGCAGCGCCTGTTCACCGAACTGATCGCGTCCGATGGTGTCGCGGTGCTCAACGCGGATGACCCCGCCATCATCGATACGCCGACCCGGGCGGCCCGCTGCTGGCGATACTCCCGACATCGCCGCGATGTTGAGCTGTATGCGACCGATTCACAGTTCTCTCTACAGGGCACGTCCGCGCAGGTGGTCACCCCCGCTGGGAGCGGTCGGCTGACGCTGCCGCTGATCGGGGCGTACAACCTTGAGAACGCCCTCGCTGCGCTTGGGCTGAGCCTTGCTGTCGGGATCGCGTTGGAGGATGCGCTGGCCGGCCTGGCGTCGCTCCCAGCCATCGCTGGGCGCCTGGAGCGCGTGCAGGGCGCGGGCGAAGCCGCGGTGTTTGTGGACTATGCGCATACGCCGGATGCTCTGGTGCAGGTCCTGGCCGCGCTGCGTCCGTTAACCCCGGGTCGGGTGCTCACGGTGTTCGGCTGTGGTGGAGACCGGGATCCCGGTAAGCGACCGATGATGGGACAAGCCGCCTCTTCAGGCAGCGATCAGGTGTATGTGACATCGGACAACCCACGGTCAGAAGATCCAGACGCCATCATCGCCCAGATCATGACTGGCGTGGTGGGCGCAGCGGTCGTGGAAGCGGATCGGGCGGCGGCGATTGGCGCTGCGGTTCGGGATGCTCGGCCCGGGGATGTGGTGTTGATTGCAGGAAAAGGTCACGAAACCTACCAGATCATCGGCTCGGTCAAGCGGCCGTTCTCGGATGTGGCGATGGCAGAAGCGGCGTTGCAACGAAAGGAGGCGGGATGATTTTCCGAGACCAGGAGCTGGTCGAGGCGACTGGCGGGACATTGGGCCACGCGGGCGCCGCTGGCCCGCTGAGCACAGACTCCCGGCGGCTTCAGCCGGGCGATTGGTTCGTCGCGTTGTCTGGTGCGCGCTTCGACGGGCACGACTACCTTCAGCACGCCGCGGCTGCCGGCTGCGCCGGCGTGATCGCCCGTCATGTGCCCGCGGGTTGGTCACGAGGCTTCGTCCAGGTCGACGACACCCTGGCGGCGCTCCAGGACGTGGCCCGCTACGCGCGGGGCGGCTTTCACGGCCCGGTGGTGGGCGTCACCGGCAGCGCAGGGAAGACGACCACACGGGCGATGACGGCGCTCGCGCTCAGCGG
>JBCBLB010000929.1:0-2867 GCA_038520555.1 Myxococcota bacterium
GCGCTCGGAACCGGCGGTGAAGATGCCAGACTCTTGGGACATGTCTCCCATCCCGATCCCCAGCCAGTCATTCGCACCAAGACTCGAAGACAACAAGGACTGGATGAACGGGTTGCCGAGCAACTCCTGGGCGATGAAGCCGCCTGCTTGAAGACCACGAATATCATCAACCATCAGAGGGATTACAGCCGTGGATATTACTGTAAGGGCAAATTGCATCCAGATTGTCACCGGTCCAGACAGCCGTGGTGGTGCCAGCGCGAGCGGCGTACTCCCATTCCGCCTCAGTGGGCAGTCGATACCCCTCGCACTGCACGCCCCTGGGCCACTGGACGTCATCTCCGTCGATGCGGTAGCAGGGCTCCAGCCCCTCCGCCGCGCTTAACATGTTGGCGAATCTGACCACCTCAAACCATGTCAGGCAGTACATCGGCAAATCATCGCCAAGGCCATCATCCTGGCAGGGCTTGGGAGCGTGGTGGACATGGGTAATGTGCTTCTTGTCCAGCGGAGACAGGTCACCCATCACCAACCGCCACATTCCCTGTGTGACCTCGGTTTTTCCCATATAGTAGCCCTGCGTCACCATCACCAGATGAGACGGAGCAAGGCGGCTGGGATATTACTATTCATCAAATGTATGGACCATAACATTGGTTACAGGATGGATATGGGCCATCTCATATCCTTTGACCGTCAGCGGTGGCAGCGTGGGCCTCGCGACGGGAGATGGCTGGGATGCTGGGGGAGGCGGCGGCGCAGGCACCGGCGATGACGTCGGCGCGCGGACCGGCGAAGGGGAGCTGTGCGCTCCTCAACACAACCTCCGAATCCATGGTGTCGAGGTGATGATAAACCCCTTCAGTACCAATCTTTATGCCCATATGGTTTCAGTCACTTCGCTCATCCAGTGGACGGGTATCGCGATACCTGTCCGACTCGTCGGAAACCATTCCTTCGTGGGCGTTGGGACTCAGGAAGGCAAAGATGTACCCATGCTACCAGCCCTGTCCTTCGACAAGGTAGACGTATCCACCGTTATCGGTGACTTCATCGCTGAGATAGTCGCTGACGATGAAATCGGGGAATCCATCGCCGCTGATGTCGGGGGTTCCGAAGATGAGGGGATAGTTGCTCTCGCTGAGCCCGCCGCTGAAGCGGACATCGGCGGCTTCGGTGTCGGTGAAGACGCCGGATTCGTTGAAGGGTCCATAGAAGAGGACCACATCGGTCGGTGGTCCCGTTCCCTCTCCCACGGCCAGATCTCTCGCTCCGTCTGCGTTGATGTCCCCGATGACGCCGAGGGCGTAGCTGAGGGTCCGTCCGCCGGTGTTGCCCCGAATCTTGACGTCGGCGTCGGCGAGCGGGCCGCCCCGGATGCCGGCGCGTCCCCACAGGATGTACAGCGTTCCCCCACCGTCCAATGCCGTCACCGCAAGGTCGTCGATGCCATCACCGTTGAGGTCGCCCGGGTTGTCCGCCCGCCAACCGCCGAAGGTGTCTTTCTCGCCGAGCCAGATCTCGTCGGCGTCTGCCGATGTGAGGGCTCCGGTCGTGTCGTGCTCGAACAGGTAGACCTCTCCATCCCCGCTGGAGGCCTGGTTCGCGGTGGTCACGAAGTCGTTGCGGCCATCACCATCCAGGTCGATCCCGCACAACGCCCAGCCGATCTCATGGCCGTCGTCGGTCCCAACCACCGACAGGGCGCTGGCGAACGCGGCGCGGGTCGTGTTCGTGCTCGCTGCGGTGATGACGTAAGCTGACCCGTTGGCGTTGAAGCCATTGGAAGACGCTCGCTCGCCACCGACCGCGAAATCGTCGATTTCATCACCATCGAAGTCGCCGATGTTCTTGATTCGCCTTCCGAATCGGCCAGCAGGGATGGTGCCGAGGATGCTCCAGTCGTCCCGTGCTGTGAGATCTCCTCCCGATGTTACCGGCCCATACAGCACGTGCACCTCGCCGGTAAACCGTTCTTCACCCGCCCATGTCGATGTACCTGCCCCAACAATGAGATCCGCGAAGCCGTCATTGTCCAGATCAGCTAGCGCGAGGCTACTCCCAAGATGATGTCCCTCCTCCCGACCAGTAAAGAAGATTTCTGCCTCATCTCCGGTCCTGTCCTCTGTCAGAGGCGTATCAAAGATCGCTAGCGAACCTGCCCGGCCAACTTCTGGAACATTGGCATATTCGATACCAATCAACAGTTCGATAGAACCATCTCCGTCGAGATCTCCTACTGCACCACTAGTACCAAGATTGTCTTCCTCAAACATCGGTGAGATGGTGATGTAGTCTGATAAATCAACGGTTTCCGGCCAACGACACTCATCATTGTCCCCGTCGCAGTCATTGTCAACGCCATCCAGGCAGACCTCTTCAACGCCGGGATTGACCCGCGGGTTCTGGTCATCGCAGTCTCCAGCTTGTGCGCTGGTGTTTTCCGGTGCGTCACAGGCTGAGAATACAACCTCTTCGACACCGTAGTCGTCACCATCGTCATCCTGATACCAGACCCTGGATACCACTGAAGCATCGGTGTCATCGCAGTCACTGGGCTCTCGAAGCCATGCGCCCTCCGGCGGCTCGCACGAGCGCACCTCTCCCACAAACGCTCCGTGCCCATCCCCGTCGGCGTCTGGATACCACACTGGCGCATCGACGGCGTCGTTGTCGATGATGCCATCGCAGTTCTCGTCCCGGTTGTCGCACACCTCGACTGCGCCCGGCGAAAAGGCGGGATCCAGGTCGTTGCAGTCGCCGTCTTCCTCGTGATAGCCATCGCCGTCATCATCAGTGAAATCTGCCATTCGGCGCTCATAGACCTCTTTTCCGATGAAACAACCGGACAACAGCCACACGCTGCA
>JBCBLB010000443.1:0-8273 GCA_038520555.1 Myxococcota bacterium
AGGCAGAGCCGTTGAGGACCACGATGTCCCCGACGTTGGCTTCGATCGGCTGGCCCGCCCGGGCGATCGGTGGCGCGTTCTCGGCGGGGGTGTCCAGGCCGGTGTCTGTCTCCAACGGATCGTCTTCGAGCAGGACCGTTTCTTCGGAGACCATCTCCCAGAAGCCGGAGTCCTCCCCTTCATACTGGAGCGCCCAGAAGCCGACGCCTTGCAGCTCGCGGTCGACGGCGTAGGAGATGCGCTCGCGCAGCGAGGAGACGTCGTCGTACCACAGCTGCCAGTCATCGCCGAGCATGTAGGGGGTGCGGGTGACGTCGTCGAACAGCGGCGGCTGGGTGGCGACGCGGTCGAGGGCGTCCTCCATAAACACCGCGACGCCCGATCCGGTTGCGGTGCCGGGTACATCGGGACCGTCGGTGGGCCACTCGCGGCCGTACAGGGGCAGGCCGAGGATGATCTTGTCTGCGGGGGCACCAAATTCGAGGTGATCGTTGACGCTCCAGTCCAGCGAGTACCGTCCCCAGGGGCTGCCCCCGTAGAGCGGGGCGTTGGGGCCGGGATTGCTGCCGCTGTAGTGATAGCCGTAGCCCATGATGAACAGCCCGTCGCTGAGGGCGGCGAGCTGGTCATAGTCGTAGGCGCCCTGCCAGTCGACGGCCGGGGTCGCGATCACGATCTCATCGACGGCGACGGATAGCTCTTCGATGAACGAGACAAAATTGGACTTCTGCGCCGCGTCCAGCCCCTCAACATCGACGTTGACACCGTCTGCGTCGAACTGATCGACCAGGTCAGCCAGCTGAGAGATGGCGGTCGCCCGGCGGGACGGGTCGGAGAGGACGGCGTTGGTGACCGGGTCGGTGAACGAGGTGACGCACAGGTGGACGGAGACGCCGTAGGCGTGGGCGAGCGGTACGACATCTCCAGCGACGTTGGTCCACCGTTGGGTGTCGGTGAGTGACCCATCCGAGGAGAGGGCGACGTTGAAGATGGCGATATGGGAGAGGCGGGAGTAGTCGATGTCGAGGGGCGATCCCGTCCAATAGGCGTGATAGCCGTAGACGGTGACCGTGGGGGAGGGCGCGTCCGGCGGCGGCGGGTGTGGGGTGGGGGATCGTCGGTCTGGTGGGTTATGCTGAAATTGTCGGGCGTGCTCAAGGTGTACGCCCGGGACCGGTTCAGCGAGGGCTGCGGCGATCGTCAACAGAACCATAGTGCGTCCATGTGCCAAAGCTCCAGGTGCCAGAATTCCAGGTGCTGGAATAAGCCGGGGTGTTCGGGAGGTTAACCTGATGTGCCGGGACTGGCGCTGGAGGTATGCCATACTCGGTTATGGATTGCGTACGCGCTTGCGTCAGCGGGCCGGTTTGACTACTTTCGATGCACATGGGTGCGGGGCAACAAGCTCAATCATGCCCTTCAACCCCGCGGAGACCAGGAGACACTGATGGGCTTCTTCGACCGTTTGTCTCAGATCTGGAAAGGGTTCCTCAGCCTCTGGATCTCGGACCTCGAAACCAGAAACCCCGAGGCGGTTTATGAAGCCGCCATCGAAGAGCGCATCAACAAGCACCGCGAGCTGAAGAAAGCTGTCAGCGGCATTGTTTATCTGCGCAACAAGATCCAGGCTGATCTGGAAGCCAAACAGACTGAACTCAGCAACATCAACGCCCAGATTCCCATCGCCATTGAAGAAGGCGAAGATGAAGCGGCGCTGATCCTGCTTGAGAAGAAGAACGAGCTGGAAGCCAGCATTGAGACCCTGACCGTTGAGCTGGAGAAAGTTCGTGGCCAGGCTGAAGAAGCCAAGAACGGTCTGATCCAGTTCCAGTCAGAGATCGAGAAGCTGCGCCGTGAGAAGGCGGCGATGCTCGCCAAAAAAGCGAACGCCGAAGCACGCATCAAGATCAACGAGACGCTCAGCGGTCTGTCGACCGACGCCGACATCAAGGCGCTCGACAACGTCCGCGAGAGCATCCAGAAGATGGAAGCCGAAGCGGACATCTCGACCGAGCTGGAGGGCAACTCGCTAGACTCCAAGCTGGCCAAGATCAAGGCGAAGGCCGGCAACGCCGCCGCCCGCTCACAGCTTGAGCAGCTCAAGAAAGAAATGGCCGCCAAGAAGGCTGCCGCATCGGCGGTCAAGAAGACCATCTGATCTGCACGATCGTTGCACACATGCTGCGGACAGCTGGGGACGACCTCCCCGGCTGTTGTCGTTATAGTGTGCCCCGAACCGATTCTTGAGGTCGCCTTTCAGCATGGAGCGAGCACCGCAGCGAGCGATGCGATGGTGGCGTCAACGGACCGATCCCGAGCGCCGGGTCGCTTCCTGGATCGTCCTGTGCGGCGTCCTGTACGTGATCCACTACGTCGTCTACTGTGTGCCGCAGCCCTTCTTTATCGAAGACGCGGCCATCTCGTTTGCCTACAGCAAGCACCTCGCCCAGGGCGAGGGGCTGGTGACCTACCCTGGCGGTGAGCGGGTTGAGGGGTACTCCAACGCCCTGTGGACCTTCCTCATCGCCGGGTGGTACGCCCTCGGGGTCCCCGTCTGGACATCCGCGAAGTTGATGGGTGCCCTGTTTGGTCTGGCCACCCTGCCGTTTGTCTACGATATCACGCGGCGGATGCGCCCCAACAAGCGCCTGGACGTCGCGCTGCTCGCGCCGCTCGCCCTGTCGCTGTCGCCACAATTTGTCATCTGGAACGCCTCCGGCCTGGAGAATTCCCTGTATGGGCTGCTGCTCGCATCTGGCTCCTGGCGGCTTCTGATCGAAAACGATGACGAAGATCGCTCGGAGAATCGTCCCCGCCGGTGGCCGCTGAGCGCCCTGCTGTTCTTTTTGATGACCATGACCCGGCCCGAAGGGCTGATGTACGCCCTGATCGGCCTGTTCGCGCTCGTGCTCTATGCGATCGCCGACCGGCGGCCAATGCGGGTGCTCGCCTGGGTGCTCGCCTTTGCGATCCCCTTCGCCGGGTATCACGCGTGGCGGTATTGGTATTTCGCATGGCCCTTCCCGAACACCTATTACGCCAAGCTCGGGGACGGGAACCGGTTTCGGCCCTATTCCTGGTCGGCGCGCGGCTGGAAGTACATCAAGGCGTATCTGACCGAGCATGGGCTGGTCTTCGGGCTGCCGTTGTTGTTCTTCGCCCTCGGGGGGACCGCCCAGGTCTGGAAGCGGCGTCTGTCGGTCTTTCTCATGGTGCTGCTGGCTGTGCTCATCTTCACCGGGGGCCACCCACCAAAGCGGCCAGACTTCATCGATCCGGCATACTGGCCCGAGATCCCGGAGGTCTGGCGGCGGGTGACCGCAGAATGGATCCGGATTCGGGTGTGGAGCATCGCAGCCATCAGCGTCTTGATGGGGATGGTGACCCTGGCACACAGCGGCTGGCGAGCCCGGGGACTGATGTGGGCCCACTGCGCGGCTGGCGTGTTCTTCGCGTTGTACTCTGGCGGGGACTGGATGGACCAGTGGCGATGGTTTCACATCGTCTCCATCAGCCTGCTGCCGTTGATGCTCGTTGGCGTCGGTGAGCTGCTCGACTTCGGCTTGCCCGAAGATCAGACCTTCGCGATGCCCCAGCGGCTCCGGGCGTGGACGCCGTTCTCTCGGATCTCCAGCCGGGCCGTCCTGCTGGTCGCCCTGATGGTCCCGTTCGCCATCAAAGAGATCCAGCAGACGGTCAGGTTCTTGTTTCACCCGGAGACGTCGGTTCGCGATATCCATCGGCGGGTCTGGTATATGCAAGGGGTCCAGAAGAAGCTGGACCTGGATCATGTGACGCTGCTCGACGTCGACATGGGCGCCCATATGTACTTCTCGGGCTGGGACATTGTCGACATCGCCGGGCTGGTCGATGTGCCGATCGCACAGCACTCCGACTACCACCGCAAGTTCGTTGAGGACTACATCTTCAAGGAGCGCAAGCCCGACTTCGCCCATGTCCACGGGGGCTGGGCCCGCACCAGCCGCATCCCCCGGCAGAAGGAGTGGAAGCGGCAGTACATTGAGATCCCCGGCTACCCGATCAGCGGCCGGCGGTTCCACATCGGAAACCACATCCGGAAAGACCTGTTTGTCGAGCGGTTTACCAAGATGCCTGAAGAAGGGGTGTCGGTCTTCGAGGGGGGGATCCTGTTGATGGACCACGCCGTTCCTGCCCCCGAAGTGGCCGCGGGCAGCCGGCTGGCGATCCACACCACCTGGCAGGCCGATGGTCGCGAAGACGGCTTCCAAATCTATGTCTTCCTCGACGATGGCGACGGTCACCAGGCGATCGGGGCCATCGAGCCGGGCTATGGCTGGTACCTCCCCGAAGAATGGAAGGTCAACGAGAAGGTCACCACGCGGGGGTGGCTGCCGCTGCCCAGCGACCTGCCTGAGGGGGAGTACGCCCTCGGGCTCGCGCTGGTCGATCAGGGCACCAACCGGATCCTCGCCGCCCTGGACGCCCTGGACGCCCACCGCTACCTCCCCGGCGAGCTGATCCTGCCGGATACGGTCCAGATCGTCTCCCCTGATGCCGCCATGGCGGCTGCAGCGGCCGATTGGACCGCGGCGTTGTCATTGGCCGAGCAGATGCGCTGTGAGGACGCCTGGCAGCGGTTTAAGGACGCCGGCCGCCATGTGGACGGGCAAGAAGAGTGGATCGAAGTCCATGATCGGAAGATGCGAGATCAGGTCGCGCGCTGCTACCTCGCCGTGGCTGCCCAGGAAGAGAAGCGGCCTCGAAAGATCGCGGCGCTGAAGTCGGCGCGGCGATGGAACCATCGGGTGGATGGATTCGATGCGCTGGCGGATCCGCTGGTCGAGAGCCTGGACAGAGAGGGCGACGCCTTCTTCGCTGAGGAGAAGTGGACCGACGCCTATCGGGTCTGGAAGCACGCGCTGGCGCTCAAGCCGTCGCTGTCCTGGACCCGCCGCAAGGCCGAAGAAGCCCGGGATGCTCGCCTGGACATCGTCCGCCCAGGCCGCGACGTGTCCGCCGAAGAGCGTTACCGCCGACGCCAGAAGAGCCGCGAAGAAGACGAAGACGGCAAGAAGGCGGATGCCAAAGAAGAAGGCGCGGGCGGTGAGGCGGAAGAACAGGCCCGACCGGGGCGTGGCAAGGCGGGGTCGGGTCGAATCAAGAACCGCACCACCGTGGCGCCGCTTCGGCCGTCCATCGACGTCGAGGGGGAGCCGCCGGTCCTGAAGATCAACCCTGACGCAACCCCCAACGTCGGTGAGGATGACGTCGGTGAGGATGACGTCGGTGATGATGACGTCGGTGATGATGACGTCGGTGATGATGACGTCGGTGATGATGACGTTGACGAAGAATGATCAGGTGGCGTTGCCGCCGGGGAGGGGGGTGAGCCGGGGTCCGGTCTTCTGCATGCGCCGCCCTTCGACGAGCCGGTAATCGTTGCCCCGGGCCTGGACGAAGATGCACATCTGCTGAAGCCGAGAGAAGACGCGGTGGCCGACCCGATCGCCGAGGGTCTGCTTCTCGAACTCGGCGACGGCGAGGTTGGCGGGCGGGTTGCCGGAGGGAACCGCGGGGGAATAGTTGGTCGAGCCCAGGATGCAGCTCATCGCGTTGTAGCGGCGCGAGACGACCTCATCGATGATGGTCAGCTCCCACTCGGACAGGCGGCCCTTCCCGATCTCATCGATGCCCAGGACGGGCACCTGCGAGAGGTCTTCGAGGACGGGGGTGTCCGATCGGCCGGCGGAGTACCCCTCCTTCAAGATGGACAGCAGGCGAGAGAACTCGACGAAGCGGACCGCGACGCCGTGTTCGAAGACGAGCTGCCGGAGGGTTGCGATGAGCAGGTGGGTCTTGCCGCGTCCGACGGATCCCCAGAAGATCATGCCCTGATTCTCTTCGCCGGGTGAGAAGTCCTGCACCCACGACATGGCGGCGAAGAAGCCAGGCATGACCCCATCCGCGCTCTTGTCGAAGCTCATAAAGCTGCTGTTGGCGTGCCGGGCGGGGATGTTGGCGCGGTTGAACAGCCGGATGCGGTCGGGGAGCATCTGGCAGCGGCACCGTCCGACGACGATGTCGTCGCCGCGGGTGATGGTGATGCGTCCGCTGCCGCCACATCGCAGGCAGTGGGGCACACAGTCGCAGACGGCGGCCTGCGCGAATTCACCCTGGGGGGTGACGACATACCCAAGCCCATGGCATCGGCTGCACGCGGGATCCGCATGCGGGTAAAAGCGAGTCGGCATCGCGGTCGCCTGGAAGGAGAGAGGGATGAGGAGGATGCGCCGGGAGGTGGCGGAGCGGATCAGAGTGGGGAACCTTGTGAGGGTATCCGACTATGGTTTGGATGGTGTGGAGCCATCTTGTAAACGATCCCAGATGACCTGGGCAGAGACAAGGGGGAATCGGGCGCGAACCCGATCTCGGGCGACCTCTTCGACGGCGGCGGCCCAGGCGGTGCCCTTGAGCAGCGTCTTCAGCGGCTCCAGCTCTGCAGCGGCGTCATCGAGCAGCGCCTGTCGTTGATCGGTGAGGGTTTCCCAGACGGACTCATGGAAGCGGCGGCTTGCGGTGATCGCCTGGCGCGCCCGATCTTCGAGGTCGGCGGGCCCGTCCTTATCAAGCTTTGACAATTCGTCGGCGAGGGCGTCACGGTGGGGTGCGAGGACCGGGGCGATGGTGAGCGCCGCGATCTGGATGGCGAGCCTTGCGAGCCCCCCGGGTGCGGAGCGTCGTGGAGCGGGGCGGGCCCGCCCGCGGCCCATCATCCGGCGGACTTCGCCGCGACAGGCGTGCAAGCTGATGCGCCCCCGGGTCCGGCGCTTGCGCCGCCGGACCGCCACCCGGTCGATAGATGCCAGAATCACGGGCACAGGCACACCATCGGAGAGCCAGTTCAGCAGCAGCTGGCTGTCCGCTCCGGATAAAAACGGCGCCCCACCCCGGAGATTTACCAGGTAGGCCCGAACATCTTCAGCTTGCGACGCCAGCAGCTGCAGGGCGTCATCGGAGCGGATTTCTGGAGGTGGCGTCGCGCAGTCGTACACTGAGGAGGGATCCTTGCACGGTCTGGTGTCGGAATCTACTATCGCATCTACTGACTCTGACAGGAGACCCGATTCCATGGTCTGGCCGCTCTCACGATCTCTGCTGTGTGCCGTTGCCCTGTTCGTCGCCGTTCCGGCGCTCGCGCAAGACGATGACGACGACTGGCTGCTCGAAGATGAAGAAGACCTCCCCGAGAAGGGCGAGGACGACGAAGAGAAAGAGCGCGGCGAGGACGAGTCGTGGATGGACGACTTTGAGGAAGAGGGGGACGAGCGCCCGGACTTTGATGACGAGTCAGACTTCTTTGAGGAAGATGATGAGGTCCGTCCCCGCGGTGAGGGAGAGGACACGGCCACGATCTACCGTCAGTTCGCCGAAGAGGTCCGTGCCCTTCCCGCCGATGAAGAGGCGCTGGCCTGGGATCGGTATATGCGGGAGTATCCCAACACCATCTTCCGCGACAGCATCGAGGAGCGGCTGACGACCCTTGAGCGCGAGATGTTCTCCCAGGATCTGGATGGCCCGGACAGCATCGCCGGCCAGCGGGACGCCGCCCGTCAGGAGCTGTACTTCGCGCAGCCGGTCGGCCTGGAGAACATCGATCCGATCACGAAGCTTCGGGTGGGCGGTGAGATCGGGCTGCCCAACTACGTCAACGGCATCGTCGACTATGAGCGCCAGCTCCTCCGGGAGCTTTCGGCGCATATCGGGATTCGGAACCGGCTGACGCCGGGCTTCAGTTTGGAAGTGGGCGCCCGGTATGCGATCGTCAAGTCGGCCCGGACCCGGACCCTGGTGACCGCCATCGGGGACTTTCGGCTGGGGCTCAGCCCTGCCTTCCCCGCCATTCGGCCGCAGCTGGCCGTCGGGCAGCGGTTCGACGTCGGCGACGGGTTCCTCGACGTTCAGGTGCAGGGCGGCTCGGACATGACCTTCATCCCGGATAACGAGGGGAACGCGCTGTTTGAGCCGCGCGTGGTCGGTGGGGTCAACCTCAGCCTGACCCCCAACGACCAGATCCGCGTCTTTCTGGAAGGGTCGACCTATATGAAGGACTTCGGATTCGAGTCCGGGCCCTTCCGGTACAACGTCATGACCTTTGGTCTGAAGATCCTGCGCTTCAACGAGCGGACCGGGACCCTGAAGGCCGAGTACGCCGCCGCAGCGAACGCACCCATCGCGCCGAATTACTGGAGTCAGCACCAGAGGTAGAAGTTGCCGTCCGCCAGAATCGACCC
>JBCBLB010000316.1:0-10823 GCA_038520555.1 Myxococcota bacterium
CGGATATCCCTGACCAAGATAGGCGTCATAAGCGAGATGTCGCTGATACTTCAATAGATAATACGACATCCGCGGCACCGGACTGACTCAAGTCACCTCAAAGGAGCCGTACCCATTGACCCACGAGTCTGAGGCAGGAGTCTGAGGCGAAGGCAGCGGGTGGACGTCTCGTCGCGGTAAGCGCTGGCGTCCTGCCGCAACCTGCTGTACTCCATATGATCAGCGTTCAATAATCCAAATTGGAAATTACGTTATGACAATTCTGCGCGGGTGGACGACAGGCCGACTATCCTTCCAAGGGAAGTCAGCGGGTGTCCAAAGCTCTCCCCGAGCACATCCATATACATCAGGTTTTCACATGGTATCCCCCCCCCTGTTCGTTATCATCGACTGATCCGCGTTCTTGGTGTCTCCACATTGTGGATGAGCGCCGCACATGCAGACGACTTCCGGAATCCGAATGGATGGATTCAGGGTATCTATGAGGGAGAAGCCCGGGACAGCACGGCGACGGCTTCGACACCGACGCCTTCCGGGTACAGCCTCGTCGATGCGGACCAGACCGCGGCTCTGATGGATGATCCGTCTTCGGGTGTCGGGCTGGACCTGTACATGGGCAAGCTGCGCAGCAACCTGTTCGGATGGGAGACGATGCTGGATCTCAGCAACGCCCGACCCGGCGGGTTCACCGGCGGCAACGAGATCGGCTACCTCGGCGCCTATCTGTCCGAGCCCTCCGGCATAGATCTCACCAGTTGGAACGCAGAATATGTCAACACCACGCGCTCGCCCGCATCCTCCGCTGTCACCAGCTATGCGCTGTTGAACGATATCTACGCGGACGTTGGTTCTGGGCTGGATTTCATCGCGCTCGATGAGATCTGCAACTGGGCGGAGACTGCGCACCGACCCCCGGCCGCGGATCCGGATCGCGTCCCGACGTCCGAGCTGCGCACGTTCATCGATTCCCTTCAGATCCATGTGGGCGCGGAAGCGTGGGCATACTGGAGTGAGCTCGGCGCGCTCATGCTCGGCATGGAGTCCTGGGTCATGGGGGGCGATCCCAACAGCCTCCAATACCTCTCCGATGGGGAGAGCGTCGGCGTTACGCTCCCCTACACCTGCACGGACAATCCGCCGGTCGGGCATCTGGAATTCGCGGGCATCTCATTTCTCCACTACGACACCGCCGTGATCTACACCGGCGATGATTTTCCCGGGGCCACGTATTCTGGAAGAAATGACCTGATCATGAAGGTCTTCGCCGAAGACATCGGCGGGATAATGCAGCAGGTTCTGCCTATCGACCTCGATCGCCTCTTCCTCTCCTCGACCTCCGGCTCAAGCCCGCGACAGGGTCATCCGTTCCGGACCAAGCACATCAACGAGAAGGTCGAGCTGTTCCAGTCGAAGAACCTGTACACAGATGCGTCTCCCGTGCTCGACTGTGATGGCACGCCACACGATCTCTCGATCGAGGTGCAGTGCGATCGGGGAAGCGTTGGGGTCTGTGACGCAGATGGGCCCGGTGGGGTGTTCCAGTACATCGCGGACGTCGAACTCACCACGCTCACGCTGGACTGTCCGGAGCACTTCAGCGCCAACGAATTCGATGACTGGTTTGGCAGCTACGGCCCCATCGTGGGGTGGATTCATCAACCCGGCCTGCATACGCCGCCCGGTGGGAGCGCTGCCCCAGAGGATGTGCCCAGCGCGGGCTTCGTCTTCGCAGAGGGCAACCCAAGCACCGGCATCGATCTCAAGTACCAGCCCTACCTCAGCTATCTCTATCCGACGGGGTACACGCCCTTCGATATCGCCAAGCTGGACATCGCTTACGAGGATTCTGGCGGCAACGTCAACTGCCCGCCGGTGGTCGAGGCGACCTTCACCGACGGAACCGTCGATGTGTTGACGCCGGATTTTGTGAGCGTTCGCGGGATGGGGGCGTTCCGGAACATCTCCCACGTGTTCGAAATCGATGGGGTCGAACATATCTACCATAAGACGGTGGATAATGTGCTCTCCTGGCATACGGACGCCATGATGGCAGAGCGGTATCAGGATTCCTGCGAGGCGGCATTCGGGAACATGCCGATGGTGGCGCAGTCCTGCTTCCCCCTCAACGGCTACGCAGAGGGGGATGACATCGGAACGCTCGCCAACATCGAGCTTGACCTTGACGCGGGCTCCCCGTCGATTCCGATCGGAACGCCCTACATCTCTCAGAGCAACCAGGGCGTCCGGCTATTTGATCGCCTGGCGTCCGAATCTGGCGTCCTCGACAGCGCGATCACCCGCTACCGATACTACAACAAGATCGATCCGGCCGCGGTCTCCGGTTATGAAGGCTTCAACGATGATCGCCACGAGATGACGCGTCGCGCGCTCGCCCGCCAGATGACGTCGATGGGCGAAGCGGTCCAGTACAGCACCCGGTCTTCCGGGTACGATTCATTCAACCTCACCTACCTGGAGAGCCTGTCGTGGAAAACGCAGTACGAATCCGACTACGTCCGGATGGTTCTCGGACTTACCGCTTCCGGGACGACCGACGGGCTCTCGGATGGCCTCGTCGCGGGGCATTTCTCCCTGCCATGGTTCGAGCAGCAGGACGGTGGGGCTGAGATCAGCGAGTTTACCGAGCGAAAGAAGCTCAACAGCACCTATGATCTTAACGATCCGGTGGACCTCAACGACGACTGGCAGGTGATGTTCTTCTACCCCGCGAACAAGAAACTCGACGCGATGCCTGGCTGGTATCAGAAGTTCACCTATGTGGATGTGAGGATGGAAGGCGATGAGACCTTCACGTTCGACTGGGAGTCGTACCTCTGCAAGGGCTGCGATGATGCCACTCAGGACATGGTCATGGAGGTGCAGATCTTCGAGAGTGGTGGCAGCATCCCAGTCGGACAGCTGGAATGGGAGCTGGGCGGCTCATACTCTGGGACAGGCGCATATCCGGCGTATACGAGAGACGGAACTCCTCCTGAACCACCTGTCGTTGAGGTGATGCTCGAAAAACCGGTCGCAGGCCTCGATGGTTTCACGACCGCGGACATCACCTTTGGGACGGATGGCGCTTTCTTCAAAGAGTACAGGGTTGAAGTCGTGATGTACTCGACCGCTGCACCACCAAACGCCAGAGGTGGCTACTTTCGTTTGCTCGATCCAAGTAATGAAGAAAATGTCGACTCATTTGTACGAATTGACTACGAGAGCGGAATCGTCAACAGTAATAACCCGTCAGCTGGCTTCCCCTTTGCAGTCTCCTACGGTGACTCATGGAAACAGACCCTGGATATGCAGAGCTGCTTCTCGGACTACCTGACCGGGGCATTCCTTTCGTCAACGGTTCTGGGGGAGTGGTGGTTTTCCTGCGCATGGTGAGCGCTCTCATCCTCCTGATCGGCTGCGATCAGCCGCTGCAGCGCGAACGGATAGCGCGTCCCGATGGGATGGCGATGAAACGTCACGTGCCGGAGCCGGAAGAGAAGTTTCGTCTTGAAGAACCGGATCCAGAGAAGAATGATACCTTTGGCTTCCACCTTGGGTCTGCGGGGGACATCAACGGGGATGGATACACGGACATCTTCATCGGTGATGATGGCTACGGCGGTCTTTCAAACGAGGACCCAGATTTCTCGACAGGCAGAGGCTATATTTACTACGGGGGACCCAGGAGACTGAACCGCACACCAACTCGGATCGAATCTCCGGAAGGCCTACCACAAAGTCTTTTCGGTAGATTCTCAGCGTCGATAGCTGATCTGAACGATGATGGCTTTGACGAACTCGCCATCAGTGCGTCTGGTGTCCGCTCTGAAAACGTAGAAGGTTGGCCAACCGCGGGCGTCGTCTATCTCTTCTTTGGCAGCGACACTGACAGCTTCGAAAAGAAGTCCTATGTAGGCTCCGGATCAGACGCGATCAATTTCGGGACCACGATGGCATCGGTGGGAGATGTCGACAGCGACGGCTTCGCGGACCTGTTGGTGGGTTCGACATCCGGCTGTGAGGACGGCTGTGAGGCGTTTCTGTTGTATGGGGCGGCCAGCGGATTCCGACCAGAGCAGGATCGCTGGCGGGCGTCGGATGCCGTCCCACAGGATCGATTCGCCCGGTCGATGGGCGGTGCTGGTGACGTTAACGGGGATGGTGCGCCAGACGCGATTATCGGCGCTGAAGATCGAAGTGACACCGTTCTTGTCGGCGGCGCGGCGTATGTCTACTACGGCTCGGTCTCCGGATTGGTCGATGAGCAGAAGGTGGTGCCCTCAGTCCGAACCACCTACCTCAACTTCGGTAGCGATGTCGACGGTGCCGGAGATGTCGACAATGACGGCTACGATGACGTCGTGGTTGGCGCACATGGAGAGCGTTCGGTCACCTCTTACAACGGCGCCGTCTACGTTTTCTACGGCTCGATGAGCGGCATCAGCGATCGCGAGGACAAGCGGCTCTCAACAGAACCCACCTCCCAGGCGCTGTATGGAAGGACGCTCGCAGGAGGCGAGGACGTCGACGGTGACGGCTTCGACGACGTCATTGTGGGAGACTGGTCTCGGGATCTGGGGTTCTTCGCGGGGTCTGCGTGGCTGCACTACGGGAGCGCGACGGGCCTTTCGACGCATCAGGTCCGGATTGTTCCGCCGGACATCGGCACCAACTACGGCTTCGGGACCACCATCCTGAGTCCCGGTGACCTCACCGACGATGGCTACGGCGATCTGCTCATCACCTCCAGCTTGGACGGGGAGTGGCGGGTGCATTTCTACGAAGGGCATCCAGAAGACTACGACAGCGACGGCGTCGGCATCGACCGGGACTGCGACGATGAGGACGCCCGCGTGGGCGCGCCGGTGACGTGGTGGGCGGACGCAGACGGCGACGGCTACGGTGACCCCGGCACCTCCAGCGGTCCGCTGTGCACCGAACCGCCCAGCGGCTACGTCGACAACCTCCTCGACTGTGACGACACCCAGGAAGCCGTCCAGCCCGACGCAGCGGAAGTCTGCGGGGACGGCATCGACAACGACTGCGATGGCTTCGGCGGTTTGGAAGACGATGAGGACAGCGACGGCCTCAGCGGCGCAGAAGAAGCCGCTGCGGGCACCGACCCCTGCGACGAAGACACCGACGGTGATGGGCTGACCGACGGCGCAGAGGTCGAAGATCACCGCACCGACCCGCTGGATGCAGACACCGACGAGGACGGGTTGACCGACGGGGCCGAGGTCCAGACTCACCGCACCGACCCGCTGGATGCAGACACCGATGGCGACGGCATGAGCGACGGTGATGAGGTGGCCGCTGGCCGCGACCCGCTCACCGCCGACATCGTGGAAGACGACACTGGGACGCCATCATCGCCCCCGCCCGCTCCCGACGGATGCGGGCGGGGCTGCGCCAGCAGCAGACACAACGCGCCGGTGGGCGTTGTGTGGTGGGTGGTCGTCGGAGCGGCGGCCTTCCTCCGTCGCAGGACCGCGGCTGCTCGGCGCGCTGAATGAAGGCGGCTTGATGAGGGACGGCGCCGCCTACAAAGATCTCTTGGCATAGGGTGCGGCTCCTTTGAGGTGACTTGAGTCATGCGGCGGACCTGAGCGGCTGTGCTTCGTCGTGCTCGAGTTGATCGTCGTGGGTGGGCCGTTTTGTCCTCTGGTCTGTCGAAGCGCACTGAGGCTGGCGGGGGCGTAGCTCGATCAGCTCGCCCTCATCGAACGTGGAGAGGTGATTTCGTTGGCGCTCACGCTGGATGTGGAAGTCAATGTCGGCATCGAGATCCCCTGATGCCCGCAGCGAGCGCACCTTGAGGACGGCTTCTCCGCCAGCCAGTCCCCACCGGGCGCCGGTGATGTCCATCCGATCCTTGATCAGCGAGCGACACGCCCCTTCGATCACCCCCGTCGCGATCGGATATCCCTGACCAAGATAGGCGTCATAAGCGAGATGTCGCTGATACTTCAATAGATAATACGACATCCGCGGCACCGGACTGACTCAAGTCACCTCAAAGGTTCCGACCAGACAGACTACCACAGTGATCAGGTGAAGCGCCCTGTTCTAAGGAGGCACCGGCAGATAAATGCCATGGTCTCGTACTCACAAATTCCGATGAGATCGAGATTATTAGCCCTGAGATCAGAGCACTTATCTGCCGGTGCCTCCTAAGACCTTTAGAGAACGAGGACTTGATAGAGGTTCAAGAAGGGAAAAGACGGGGAACGTATCCTGATGGTACAATGATACGATTTAAGTGATATGAGGTTCAAATAGTACATGCAGAGGGGTTTGTGTATAAAAGTGACATAAAACGCGACCCAGCATCTTATACGAAAACACTAACAAGTATAGCACCTTCAGCGATATCTGGTGAAGACTTGAATTGAATACAAGGTTTTATCATAATTAGAAATAATCAACCTTTTTTTGGTTTTTATGCATTTTTTCTTCAAACAGATGCAAAGTTCGCGGTCTGTGGGGTGTCCCAGCTCATGTGGGCAGCTCCTGGAACCGCTCGGTGAGGGTGTTGAGCACGGCGCGGACGGCGGGCGCGAGGTAGGTGGTGTCTGGCCGGAGGGCGACGATGGCATACTGCCGCTTCCCGATATCCGGCAGCACCTCGATGAGCGCGCCGCGGTCGATATCCTCTCGAACCATGAAGCCAGGCATCATGGCGACGCCGGCGCCGCCGAGGGTGGCCTGTCGGATGGCGGGGCCGCTGTCGAAGCGGAGCCTGGGGGTGATGGCCTGGTCGATCTCCTCTCCATCGCGTACGAACCTCCATACGCCGATCCGCTCGGGTCCGAACTGATGGGTGTAGAGCAGGCAGTCGTGCTCCTGGAGGTCTGCGGGGGTCTCGGGGTTCGGCCGTCGTTCGAGGTAGTCCGGGCTGGCGCAGAGGCGCATCGTCCCGGTGGCGAGGCGGCTGACGCGGAGCTGGCTGTCGGGCAGATGCCCGACCATGACGACCCGGATGGCGAAGTCGAGCCCTTCCTCGACGATGTGGATGACGCGGTCGGTGAGCATGAGGTCCATCTCGACGCGCGGCAGCGTTCGGGTGATCTGTGGCACCCAGGCGGCGAGGTGTTGGAGCCCCAGGCTGACCGGCGCGCTGAGTTTCACCACGCCCGCGGCTTCCCCCTTCTGGTCGGCGATCATCCGCTCAGCCCGCCGCACGGCGGTGAGGATGCCCTGAACAGATCCGTGGAAGATGTGCCCGGCGTCTGTGAGCTGAAGGGCCCGGGTGCTCCGCACGAACAGCTGCGCTTCCAGCTGGTCCTCAAGCCGGCGGATGGCTTTGCTGACCGCGGAGCGGGTCATCCCCAACCGTCGGGAAGCGGCGGCGAAGCTCGCCTCAGCGATGACGACGTCATAGACGTTCAAATCGTCCAGCGACCACATCGGTTCCTCCATTGGTGCCTGATGGGAACCGGCACTGTTTCCCATCAGGCACCAATCGTATCCTAAGCGGATACGACTGGAAAACCCTTATTGAACCCTGTTGCTCACCAGTCGAGGTTGACCGGGGTGACGCGGACCTGGGGTCTGGGGCCGGCGGACCCGTCACGTCCGTCACGTCCTTCGGTGCCGTCGGCGCCTTTGCTTCCGGATGGTCCGGTTGGGGAGCCGCTGCCGCCGTACCCGGCGTTGCCGCCGTATCCGCCGCTGCCGCCGTCGCCGCCGTTTCCGGCCCGGTTGTAGATGCGGATACGGTCCTGGTAGGCCCTGGCGGAGGGGTCGATGAGGACGGTGACCGAGCCGCCATCGCCGCCATCGCCGCCGTCGCCGCCGTCTCCCGCGTCGCCGCCGTCGCCGCCTGGTCCTCCGGCGGCGCCCTGTCCGCCGCGTCCGCCGTTTCCGCCGTTTCCGCCGCGTCCGCCCTCGCCGCCGTTTCCGCCGTCCGCCCGAACGGTGAGCGCGCCGCCGTCGGGGTCGACGAGGTGCCGCGAGGTGCCGTCTCCGTCGCTCACGGTCACCCGGAGGAGCGTCTTCTGGAGGCTGGCGTCGTTGATGGCGTCGACCTTAACGGTGAGGTTCGGCGCGTTGCCGCCGTTGTCGCCGTGTCCACCGCTGGAGGCGTGGGTTCCGTCCTGCCCGGGCTTGCCCACGGCCTCGCCGCTGGAGCCGTTGGTGCCGGTGTTCCCTGACGATCCCATGCTGCCCGAGGATCCGCGCCGGCCGCTCCAGTTGGCGTACTGCTCGACGGCGTAGGTCACCGGCAGCTCCATCGTGGCGAAGTCTTCGTCGTCGTGGACGTTGGCGACCCGGATGAGGACCTTGTGATCGGTCAGCTGTCGGGGGTCGCCGTTGACGTTGATGGCGCCGCCGTCGAAGGTGCCGCCCACGACGTCGACGGTGTAGTCGGCCCACTCGGTCTTGCCGCCGCCGGCGCCTTCGGTGACGAGCGCGCGCCCGTCGGTGAGGGTCGCGGTGGCGATCAGGCGATGTGAGCTGCCCGGCGCGACGGCCTCGACGGTGTCGTTGAAGGACAGGGTGACGCGCTCGACGTCCTTGCCTTTGAGCTGGTTGGCCTCCTGGATGCGGCGGGCTTCGGCCTCGCGGGCGGCCTGCTCGGCGTCTCTTCGGGCCTGCTCTTCGGCGTCTTTTCGGGCCTTGACCTTCTTGGCGACGATGGCGATGACCAGGGTCGTGGCGAGGATGCCGCCGTACAAGGCGTACTGTGAAATCTCGGTGTCTTGCGCCCTGGCATCGCGGACATGGGCGCCGACCGGCGACAACGTCATCCCGCCGGCGATCAGGGTGGCAACCGCAATTCGGGTCCATCGTCGGGTACGGTTCTTCGGCTTCATCGGTCTGCTCCGCGGTTCATCGAGAGGCGGTCTTGTACCCGGGAGGCCCTCCCGATACGAGGGCGTTTGAGTGGTTTTGAGCAAAATTTATGCGATCGCGGAGGCGCTCCCGAGGTCCATCAACCACAAACAGCTTCCGCCGGCGGCGTTTTGAATCTGTTGGAGGCGATCTTTCTGGATGGTGGGGGGCATGCCGAACAGGTTCACGTCGGCGTCTGCGGCTTCTCGGAGGGCGGAGAGGAAGTCACCGGTCTGGGCGTGGGCGGTGGTTGTTGGCGGCAGCCGGGCCTGATCGATGAGCGAGAGGAGGAACTGTTCGCCGTTGTGCAGTTGTTCGGGGTCACGGACGATGGTCCGGAGCCGGAGCTGGGCGCCCCAGGCCTCGGCCATGAGGAATCCGATGAGGACGGGCAGATCGAGGTTTGCGAGGTGTAGCCGGAGCTGCCACTCGGGCGCCCGATCGGACAGCCAGACGTCGATGATCTTGTGTTCTCCCATCCCGCCGTTCTGGTGGGGCTGCCAGAGGGCGAGGTCGACGGACAGCTCTCGGCAGTGGTTCAGATACGCGGCGATCTCTGTGTCATTGACTTTTCGTTCATCGACGAGGACGAGGTTGGGCGGGAACAATGCGCCGCGCAGCGCGTCGAGGGTCAGTCCGATGCCCTCCATGTAGCGGGTGGTCCGCAGCCGGGTCCAGCTGGAGTAGAACCCATCGAAGGACTCGAAGGCGGTGAGCCGCTGGAGATATTCGGGGAGGTCTTCACGAGGGCCGAGGGCGACCCATCGGATGGATCCGCTCCGGTGTGCGAGGGCCTCGACGAGGGGCCTGAGGTCCATGACCTGCTGGACGGTCGAGGTGGGGACGAGGACGTCGGGCTTCCATGCGCGCTCGGAGCGCTCGATGTGCGATGCGTTCCGGGCGGCCCACGCGGCCATGGTGACGGTGATGCCGGAGCGCACGGTCTCCCATGGGGTTTCGAGCTTCTGAAACGACAGGGTGAAGTAGATGGAGAGGACAAACAGCAGCTCGGCGAGCCCGACGAAGGGGCTGCTGACGGCGAGGCCGAACATACAGAGCAGCGCCCCGGCGAGCGAGACCTGGCTGGAGACGCGAAAGGCCGGTCGGAACGAGATCATCCCGAGCATCTTCTCGGTGTAGACGATGCCGTTGATCGTCATATAGGTCATGATGAAGAAGCTTGTGATGATCGGGGCGATGGCGTCGAGGGACCCCGCGGCCAGGCCCAGCGCGGCGATGCCGGTGGTGGCGAGCACGGCGTTGCGCGGTTCGCCGCCGTGGGTCTCTTGCGCCAGCCACGCCGATCCGGGGACGACCTCGTGCTGGGCCATGGCGGCGAGCAGTCGGGGGGCGGCGACCAGCGAGGACAGCGCGGCCATCAGGGTGGAGCACAGCAGGCCGACGAGCACCACGATGGGGAAGGCGGCTTCATCGATCATCACGGCGCGGTTGTCGATCAGGACCTCCGGCGGAGCGATGAGGGCGTACCAGACGGCGAAGAAGACGTAGATGACGAGGGTGACGCCCCAGGCCATCAGGGTGCCCCGAGGGATCGCGCGCCGCGGATCCGTGAGGCTGCCGCTCATGCCGGCGCCGACCATGATCCCGGTGAAGGCGGGGAAGAAGATGGCGAACAGGGTGACGAGCCCGGCGTCAGGGAGGGCGCCGACCAGCTGGATGGTCCGCAGCGGGCCGTCGTGGACGAACAGCCCGCCCGCGGCGCTCAGCAGGGCGGCGATGACGACGAAGAGCATCACGCCCTGGGCCTTCATGGCGAGGTTGGCGGAGCGCCATGCGAGCAGGGCGACGCCGGCGAAGGCGATCCCCGCGACGAGGACGGGGGGGTGGTCGGGGAACGGGATCGCCCAGCTCTCGGCGAAGGCGTAGATGTACATCGCGGCGCTGGCGGCCTGGGCGATGTACAGGGGGATCCCGATGGCGCCGCCGGCTTCCAACCCCAGCGCCTGCGAGATGATCGCGAAGGC
>JBCBLB010000072.1:0-21039 GCA_038520555.1 Myxococcota bacterium
ATTATTGGGAGACAGCTGGTTATATGAGCTTCTTCATCAAGGATTTCCTGATGAAATCACAAAACCTTTTTTACAACTTGGCATTCTAAACAAACAAGGCGAGCCCTACAGCATTACCGGCAACCACCTGCTCGAACAGGCCCTCTGGTTGGCCCGCCGGCTGTCCCCCGAGCTACCTGAACCAAGAGACCAGGCCGTTCGGGCAGGTGGTTGCCGGTAATGCTGTAGGGCTCGCCTTGTTTGTTTAGAATGCCAAGTTGTAAAAAAGGTTTTGTGATTTCATCAGGAAATCCTTGATGAAGAAGCTCATATAACCAGCTGTCTCCCAATAATGAAAGTCGAGTGACAATTACGATATTCGGTGCCTGTCTGAAAGTATGGGATGCTGCTCCGGGAGATATGATGCTGATGGGTGTTTTGAGAACTTCTAGGAAAGATTGTAGTACTCGTGCTTGAGTAGATTCTTCATCGCTGCCTCCATAGACAAACAGCACAAATCCTTTGTCTGAACGCCCGATGGGCTCAAAGATTGTGGACAGCTCTTCAAGTAGGGGGCTGACTTGAAAAGAGTCTTCTGCGATCAGTCGAATCTGCTCATCCCCTTTATCGGGGCGCCAGCCTTCCAATGAGTGAACACGAATACGCAAAGATGAACCTCGCTCGTGTTCTTCTCGAAGAGTAGAGACAATGTTGTTGATGTCTCTGGCTTGAGGGCAGTCCAGTGAGGAACTGAACCGGTAAGAAGGCATCCCCCACTGTCGATACGGTAGAATAACAATGCTCACAGTGCGCGTCGCAGAGAACGGTACTGCAGACTGTAGAAGAGAGGTAAGCCTGTAGATCTCAGCTTCGTGGCGTCGTGCTCGCTTGGTCGCGATCAGCCACCACTCATTGTTACGGTATGTCAAGGGCGCAGTCAACAGGACAAAGAGCCTTGCATTGTTGCAGTTTTCAAGTTCTTGCTTGAGTATTGTGAAGCATTGAGAGATGTCTTCCTGCGAGCGGAGTTCATTCTTCTCATTCGTCAGGGATAGGTTATGAAACGTGATCTCGCGCTCTGTGCACTCGTCTTCAATGTGAAGTTCTGGTCTTCCCAACCAGAGCAGGTAATCTGATCCTGGTATATCGTCTTTTGCATGGTGTAGACAGTTCAGTACACCGTCCAGGTCCCCGTCTCCGATCAATGCGGCGGCTGGATGTCGCGCGCCGATGATGAGGCAGCATGCGTTTTGTGATGTTACTTCTTCCATCGTTCCTGTCCAACGAACTCAAGGCGCAGCTCTACATTCGCAGATCTGACGTCGCTGTCCTCGCCTTGTTTGTCGTGAGGGTATTTTTCCAGCTTCACCGTGATCGCGAGTCCTTTCCGGTCATCTTGGAGAGGGCGCACAGCCGCAACGACCGGCCATGGGGGATCTGTGGGCTCAGCAACTGATCCATCACTCCGCAGCGTATCAGGATAGGGCCATAGCGGTCGTATTCCCTCCCGAACCAACAACTGCGCGCAATGAAACCGATCCGCCCTGTTGAACCAGCGGCGAAGTTTATTGGCACATTCCTCAGCGTCCGGTTTGTCTTGCATCGGCAGGTAAATACGGCATGCGTTGCGTCCCCAGTCGACCAGGTAGGCCTGAAACGTCTCTTCGATCCTTTGTGGGGTGTTCGGTCCTGAAGATGGTAAGCGGAGATGGCAGAAGATTGGCCGACTTGGTCGGATACGGGCAGACCGTCGTCTCTCATGACGCTGAACCCTGCTGAAGGTCTCAAACTTCGGGGTCTCATCTGCTGGGAAGATAACCGGATTCTTCGGCTCCAGAGCGGAGAGTTCGAGCCGTTCGACCCAGCCGGGCCGCCCGTTGAAGACGGGGCTGCTGGCGAACCAGCCCTCCCCCTTCCCTTCCTGGAGCAGATCGCGATGCCCTGTGGGAAGTCGCCATGTTTCGCGAAACCAGTCCTGAGCAGCGCTGTGACGTTGAAGTAGAATCGGGTCCACCATGACCGTGTTGCGTGTCACGGGGTCCTTGAACATCTGTTCGACCACCTCAAGACAATAGGTCTTGAGGCGTAACGTCGGTGATGTGACGGCCCATGTCGCCATTTCCGGAAGCAAGGGGAGTTCCAACCACTCCATACGCGCCCCCAGCACCACCATTCGGTACCCCAGCCGTTCCAGGTTTTGCGTCCCCGTGAGGGGGATATGGGTGCATGTGAGCCATGTTAGCCGTAACAGGAAGCTCAGCAGATCGATCTGAACCAGGTCCTCTTGAGTTGAGGATGGAATAAAGAAGTATCCAATCGTATCGATGGGAAACAATCGGTCGCGTTCATCATCAGGCAACCACGGCGCCTCATCAAGCAGGACGCCCTCCTCCTCATCAAGAAGTTTCTTGTCATATGTGAGACGAAGCGACCGACGTGGAGCTTCCGCGACATCTACGGCAGACCGCTCATCCTCTTCAGACGGCTTTCTCGTCCATGGCTCGATCATCGCCCGGGGTCTGGGCTCGATCTGGAGCAGCAGGCGCTTCGGGTCGCGATGACCGATCGCGGAGGGGCCTTTGTAAGGGCGAAGGCGCAGCGCGCCAACGTCTGAAAGCTCACGACGAATCTGTCTCCAGAGCATCGCGTTCTTCTCCAGCAGGAGATCATCCGATGGGTCCTGGCGCGTCATCCATAATACCAACAGGGCACCGTCTCTCTGGAACGTCTTGGAGACATACTGGTGTTCAGGTTGAAGGGAATGAGACTCAGACCACCACACTTCTTCGATACGACCAGAAAGAGGCGCAATGAGAGTGAGCTTGTGCTCAAGGTCATGGAGATCATCCAGCAATTGATCAATCTTCTTGACCCACTCACCAGCTTCCACCTCCAAGACCGCTTCATCCTCTAGTACAATATCAGGGAGCAGCTCGTACAGGTTTTGGAGGTCGCTGTGGAACTCTGAAGCGGCTTGAGAGAGCTTGTTCTCTTCCCAGTAAGATAAGGCTTCACTGACCGCCTCCAGATCATCAAGGCTCGGCTTGAGGATACGCTGAGCTGAGAATCCTTGTTCCGCAGCAGGGGCCAGGTCACGATACGCCTCTAAACTGGAGAGCACATACTTCAGCTTCTCCGTTTGGTGCCCTGAGCCGGCGAGACCGGCGATTTCGGTGCGCAGTGTCTGAAGCGGCCTCTGGAGGATGCTCTTCCGTGATAACCCTTCTTGCCGCAAGATAATGCGCCGACGAACCTGTTGAAGGACATCCTTGACACGGCGTAGAGACACTTCATCTAGCATCAACACAAGAAGGCTCCTGCTTGGCGCTATACTCCCGCTGTCAGGATCTGTCTTCTCAGGCGGGTGTACAGAACGTGTTCGATCTCATCAGACTGATTACCAAAGAAGCTCTTCCCGAAGGAGCGGATTTCTTGTCGGGTGTAGGGCGGCTCATCGAGCCGTATCAGCGTCTCTGAAGCGATCGTTGCGAGGGAGTGATCCAGCAGATGGTCTTGTGACGTCTTTGCCTGTTGACACAGCCATTCCCACCAGACATCTACCAAATCCGCGCTCTTCATGCTGCTCTTCGGAAAGAATGAGTCTTTGTCAAAGAGGCGCAATAAGAACCCGTCCCGGCTGCCCGGGTAGTCGAGCAGCTCTGACAGCCCGTGCCCGAGTCGGGCAAGAAGCTGCTGTCTTTGCTTGGGAGTAGAGTGGTTGAGCTGCTCAAGCGACCAGGGCTGGGGGTGTTCTTTCGAGCCTCCAGCAAGGACCAACCCCAGATGCAAGATGATGGACAGTTGCGTTGAATGTCTGGCTTCAAAGCGGCGGAACACTTCCAGCTGGCGACTGAACCCGGCCCACTGCGCCCCAGCATCCCCAAAACACAACTCAGCCTTCATGGCGACGGGGTAATGGTCTTGTGGAGTGTTGTAGTCATTCTGCAGCCGCTCCAGGATGGATAAGGAGCCTTGATAGGCCGCCCGACTGCGGGCCCTCTTGTTGAACAGGACCTGCTCTTCGATAGCAAGCATGGTCACGAGCCGCACAAGAAATGGACGATACAGCTCAGCCGCGTTGGAAGCGGTGTGATGGTATGGGATGTATAAATGCAGCGAATTGGCGAAGCGTAGCAGCAGCGACGTCTCATGCTCGCTGAGGTAACTGATGTCGAGGGGGTGCTGTCCGTTGCTTCCCCTCCAGACAACCTCCTGGAGGTTGCGACGCATCAATACCCCTTCCTCAACCAGCAGCTCCAACATCACCACCGCGATGATGGTCGGGAGACCGATGTCAACCGCAAGGAAACATGGACAGGTCGGTGCCAACTCGTCGATATTCAAATCTTCAGAGAGAAGCAGATCGAAGATGCGATGCAGGGTCTTCGTAATTTGATCTGGGTCAACTTCAGGCTGCAAAGTACCCACATCTTCCATCAACGTCTTGATGGGGTGTGGCATGTTATCTCCCTACTGTCCAGAGTCCGTCGTCCTTGTTGAGTCTCTTCTGGTATCTCGTGATTTACAGAAGTTGGACAATACCTGGACAGCCTAATTTCCCACCGCACTTAACCAAGCGGCTGAAAAACGGCCACCAAGATCCTCTTTCAAGGATCAGCCTTGAACGCATTTTTTCCTCTGGTCAAATAGAAATCACGGATCTGTCGCATGTTAAGTGGCGCATGATGCGTGTTCTTGTCACGACAAGAGCTCTGTACGAATCTGTCTCAGATTCAGTCATGTCCGCTGTATTTTACAACCGCGTACCGCAACGGCGCGCCCAGGGGTGTCGTGATGGTCTGCCTCATGGGCATCGTGGGACGTTGAAGTCTACATCAAACCGGATGTTGTCTGGGTTTGCCCGGACGATGGCCGATGCCCGTCCGACATAGCGGCCCCCTGAGGCCCGGCGTAGCCTCAGCCGGGCCTCGTTCTTCTTTCGAAAGACGCCGCCCGGCGTCTCTGCGATCACCCGGATCCGGGTCTCGATGTCGTCGTTGAAGTTGTCCCGCGAGGTCTTGATCATTTTGATGACGAGGTCTTGGTCGTCTGCGGCCATGACCAGGGTGTCGGTGGTCGTGTCGTTGACGCTCATGGTGTCGCCGCACGATTCGGCGTCGGACCATTCAATCAGGGCGCGGTCCAGCTCTCCGACGATCCCGGGCGCCGGCTTGCCGCACCCCAACAGACTCATCATCGCCATCATCCAGAGCATCATGTCCGTCCAGGGATCGTTTTTGATGTATCTCTCTTCAGATACGGCGGATTATCGAGCGGGGAAGTTGACATCATCGGGGGTGAACACCTCAAACGCAGCGTCGAACGTACCGCGAAGCGGCCCACCGTCTGTCTCGACGTTCAGCTCGATTCGGAACTCCCCGTTCTCGAGCGCCTCGACGGATACGGATCCGCCGTTGGCCTGGAGGGAGGTATCTTCCGCCGTCAACAGCCCGTCCCCGTCCGTATCAACGCGGGCCACGCCGACGTCAAACCAGCTGCGGTCGTCGTAGATCTCTTTCTGATAGTCGCCGTCGTCGTTGCCCAGGTAGTCGAAGAGATCGGGGATGAAGCCCGTCCCATCAGCCGCGTTCAGGTCCAGGAAGATCGACATGGTCCCCTGGATCGGCTCCTCTTCGAGCGCCTCCATCGGAAAGTCCTGGATGAAGAAGCCATAGCGGACGTGTGAGTCCACGTCGGAGGTGCCCAGCACGCGGGGCCCGAAGTCGACGACGAAGGTCTCGGTGACCGCATAGGTGACGTCGACGATGATGACTTCGTCTATGGGGGGGTCCTCCTCTGCTGGGGGGTCGCCCGAGTCATCGCGGTCCCCACACCCGAACATCGCGAGCAGACAGAGGCCTGCGAAGGCATATGGTTTCATGGTCTCATCCTTGCCATGATCCAGAACATGGTGTCTGTTCGTTCTCAGGGCACCCCAATTATAGTTCGGCGTTAAAGGGCCGGGGTGAGTGATGCTCCTTTGACCTGGCAGCGCGCCCTGGCGATGGCGCTGCCCATGATCGCGGCGAACGCCGCGGTTCCGTTGGCTGGCGTGGTGGACACTGCGGTGATCGGCGCGGTCGGAGACAGCGGTGAGCTGGGTGGGATCGCGATGGGTGCGATCGTGTTCAACATCATCTTCTCAACGACCTATTTTTTGCGGATGGGCTCAAGCGGGCTGGCTGCGCAGGCCGAAGGCGCCGCGGACATGGTCGGTCTCCAGCAGGTGCTGTTCCGCGCCCTGGGGCTCGCCGGGGTGATGGGGGCGGTGATCCTCGCGGGCTGGCCGCTGTTGAGTCCGCTGAGCTTCTTCCTGCTGGGCGGCAGCGCCGATGTTGAGGCATTCGGCGCGGCGTACTTCGCCGCGCGGGTGTGGGGCGCGCCGGGGGCGCTGGTGATGTTCGCGACGACCGGTTGGTTGATTGGCCGGGGACGCACCCGCGCGGTCCTGGGCATCACCGGGTTGTCGAGCTTGACGAACATCCTGCTCGATGTGGCGCTGGTGACCGGGGTGGGCTTCGGTGTAGAGGGCATCGGCGCGGCTACGGCGGTCGCCGACTGGGTGGGCGCGCTGGCCGGGTTGTGGATCGCGCAGCGGCTCATCCGGGAAGACGGCGGCGTCCACGACGCGGCCCGGGACACACAGACCCTGTTCGATCGCGCCGCGCTGCGGCGGTTGATGACCATGAACCTCGACATGATGATCCGTAGCTGGGGGCTGCTGATCGGGTTCGCCTGGTTCATCAACGTCAGCGCGCAGCATGGCGATGCGATCCTGGCTGGCAACCACGTGCTTCTCCAGATCGTGACGGTGTGGGCGTTCGTGCTCGATGCGTTCGCCTTCACCGCAGAGACGGAGGTGGGGCGGGCGATCGGGCAGCGCTCGCGTCCGGGGCTGCGGCGGGCGATCGGGGTGACCTCGGCGCTGGCAGTGGGGTGCGGCGCTGTGTTCTGTGCGATCACCTTGATCGCTGGGCCGACCGTCCTGACATGGTGGATCGCTGATGCGGAGACCGCGGCGTCGGCGCGGCGGTTTTTGCCCTATTGTGCCGTGATTCCGCTGTTGGGTGCGCCGGCCTGGCAGCTCGACGGGATCTTCATCGGCGCGACCCGCTCGGCGGCGATGCGGAACGCTTCGATCGCATCGGTGGCCGCGTACCTCCTGGTCGATCGGATGCTGACGCCGATGGGGCCGCATGGGACCTGGGCGGCGTTCCTCTTCTATTATGTCGCCCGCGCTGGGGCGTTGGCGGTCGCATACCCCCGACTGGAGCGGGATGCCGTCATGGAACCAGAACCGGCCCGCCGGGACGGATAAGCGGGATACAATCTCCTCAGATGATGGTCCCTGACGGTTTCTGAGGAGGGTGAAGATGGTCGAAGAGCCGCTGGCATTTACCGACGAAGAGCGTGCGATCCTTCCGGCGCTGCCGATGATCTATGTGGCCTGGGCCGACGGCGAGCTGACCGCCGACGAGCTGGCGATGCTTCATGAGCGGCTGCCCGTCGACCCGGCGATGGTGGCCGAGTGGCTGAACCCCGACAAGCCGCCCTCTGCGGAACAGCTCCAGGACCTCCTGGAGCGGCTCCGCCACGCGGTGCAGCACCTGGGCGTGACCTCGAT
This sequence comes from Myxococcota bacterium, assembly GCA_038520555.1. GTDB lineage: Bacteria > Myxococcota_A > UBA796 > UBA796 > UBA796 > JBCBLB01. Next base: position 7,604 of record JBCBLB010000072.1, read on the forward strand.
GACGAAGCGGGGGCTGGCGTCGCTCGGCCTGGAGATGGCCCGCCAGGATCCCGGCGGTGACGCTGCTCAGTGGGCCCAACCCGACGTGCTCAATGCCCTGGGCAGCGTCGAGACTGCCCTGGGCCTGTACACCCGCGAAGCCTCTTCGGTCTTCTTCCAATCGGATCTGACCCTGCCCGACGTGGCCGCGTCAGAAGATGCAGACTTTTCGATTGCGGCGTTGCAGTCGCTGTTGGACGGTCCGCAGGCGGAATGGAAGAACCGCGTCCGCGCGATGCTGAAGGATCCGCTGTTTCGCCATCCGACCGAGATCCACTCTTCGGAGTATCGGGAGCGGACCCTCCAGTGGTGCCAGGAGATCGCCCGCCGCGGCCTGACCGAGACGCTGATGCCCGCCGCGCGCGGCGAGCATCCGGACATGGGCGGTTTCCTGGCGACGATGGAGACGCTCGCGCTCTTCGATCTCAGCCTGCTGGTCAAATTCGGCGTTCAATTCGGATTGTTCGGCTGCAGCGTCGTCTTCCTGGGCGACGATGCCCAGAAGGCCGAGATCGTGCCGAAGGCGATGTCCCTGGAGCTGCCCGGCTGCTTCGCCATGACCGAGCGGGGACACGGCTCGAACGTCCGCGAGCTGCAGACCACGGCCACCTTCGATTCTGAGACGGATGAGTTCGTGATCGACACCCCGACCGCGATGGACGGGAAGGAGTGGATCGGCAACGCCGCCGCCCATGGGCAGATGGCGACGGTGTTCGCGCAGCTGCACATCGGCGACGCCGAGTATGGGGTGCATGCCTTCCTGGTGCCGATCCGCCGGCCGGATGGCTCGCCGATGCCGCGGGTCCGCATCGCAGACAACGGCCACAAGATGGGCCTCAACGGCGTCGACAACGGGCGGCTGTGGTTCGATCAGGTCCGCATCCCGCGGAAGAACCTGCTCAGCCGCTTCGCCACCGTCGATGAAGCCGGCCACTACGAGAGCCCGATCGCGTCGCCCTCGAAGCGGTTCTTCACGATGCTCGGTGCGCTGGTGGGCGGTCGCATCGGGATCGCTGCCTCGGCGGTGAGCGCGTCCAAGGTCGCCCTGACGATCGCGATCCGGTACTCCAGCCGGCGTCGGCAGTTTGGCCCGGCGCCCGGCAATGAGGTCCCGATCCTCACCTATCCGACCCAGCAGCGGCGGCTGATGCCGCGTCTGGCGCAGACCTTCGCCCTCCACTTCGCCGTGAACAGCCTCCTCGAAGAATTCGAGGCGGCCGTGAAAGCCGACGAAGAGATGCGTGAGATCGAGGCATCGGCGGCGGCGCTGAAGGCGGCGGCGAGCTGGCACTGCACCGACACCGTCCAGGCCTGCCGGGAAGCCTGTGGTGGCCAGGGATATTCGTCCATCAACCGGTTCGCTGCCTTGAAGGCGGACTCGGACATTTTTACCACCTTCGAAGGGGACAACATCGTCCTGATGCAGCTGGTGGCCAAAGCGCTGCTGGGGCGGTTCCGCAGCCAGTTCTCGGACCCCAGCCCGCTGGCCATGGTTCGCCAGGTCGCCCGGCTGGCCGCCACCCAGATCTCCGAGAAGAACCCGTTCATCAAGCGCTATGCCAGCAGCGAGCACCTGCGGGACGGCGCCTTCCACCGCGATCTGTTCGCCGCCCGCGAAGAAGAGCAGACCGTCACCGTCGCCCGCGGCTTCAGCCGAAGCCTCAGTGATGGAAAAGAACCCTTTGATGCCCTGAACGAGTGGCAGCTTCGGATGGTCCAGCTCGCGCACGCGCACATCGATCGGATGGTCCACGATCGGTTCCGCGATGTGGTCGAGGCGTGCGAGGAGCCGGCGCTGAAGGCGACCCTCAATGACCTCTGTGACCTATACGCCTTGAGCCGCATTGAGGCCGATCGGGGCTGGCTGATGGAGAATGGCTATCTGGAGGCGGCGAAGTCGCGGGCGGTCACCGCAGAGGTCGACAAGCTCTGCGCCGAGCTGGTCGATCGATCGCTGGCCCTGGTCAACGCCTTCGCCATCCCCGAGCCCGCGCTGGCGGCGCCGATCGCGTTATAGCCGTCGTCACCGGCGAGATGGTGCTCAAGCCAGCTGGTCGATGATGGGCTGCGCCCAGAGCACTTCCGGGTGGTCCATCCAGATCATGGTCAAGGTTCCCATCGGGGCGCCCGCGGTCTCCAGGGACCTGCGGGCCTCGTTCAAGCGGCGGATGGCGCTGTTGAGGAGCGGCTCGCTGCGGATCAGCCGCCGCAGGTCGCCTTCGTCCTCAAGGTCCTCGGGCTCCAGGCCGCGGGCTTCCAGGTTTCGCAGCCCGGCGATCACATCCTTGATGGCTGCTGAGGCGTTGAGCGAGCCGGCAGCGATCGCGACCTCGGTGCGGGCCGTCTCGGCGATGATCGCCGCGGTGCGCAGCCGCTCCACCTCGGTCTCCTCGGCGATGCTGGCGTCCTCCAGCTCCGCCTCCGCGGCCTTGAGCTTCTGCTGCGCCTCCTGCACCCGGAGCTTCGCCGCCTCTTCCTTCGAACGCATCGCCCGGAGCCGCTTCTCAGCCGCGGCGCGCGCCAGGGCGACCGCGTTGGCTTCTTCTGCCTTGAGGCGCTTCTGTTCGGCCGCGATGCGGTCGCGCTCTTGTTGGAGCCATGTCTGCTTCGCGGCCAGGTGCTGATCCGCGGGCACCCCCTGGAGCGCGTCTTGAAGCCGCCCCGCTGCGGCGCTGACGTCGTCGCCCCCGCCCCCGCCCTCCAGCTGGCTCAGCTCCGCTTCGGCGATGCGCAGCGCGTCGGTGGCCTCGTCTACCGCGTCGCGGGCCTCCTCGGCATCGGCAGAGGCCTCCAGCGAAGACGCCATCGCGTCCTCGATCTCGGCCTCCAGTTCTTCCCGGCGCGCCTGAATCTCGTCGGCGCGATCGTGGAGCCGCTCGATATAGGCGACTTCGATGCGGGCTTTTTCTTTCTTTGTGGTTGTCTTATCGATGCGCGGCTTCTTGACCGGCGCCGCCTCGACAGGGGGCTTTTGGCGATGGGGCTTCTTGACGCGCTTCTTGGGCTGCTTCTTCTCTTTGGCGCGGAGGGCGCGCTCGGCGCGGGCCTGCTTGCGGCGCTCAGCCAACAATCGGCGTTTTTCCTTCGCCTCCTCAGCCTGGCGGCGCTTCTCTTCGGCGGCCTCTCGGGCGCGATCGGCCTTGATCTTGGGGGTGATGATCTCGACCCGATCGTCTCCGCCGCTGTTCATGATGCCCGCCACCCGGCCCACCGTCCGACGGATGAAGCGGCTGTACTTCAGGGCGTTGGCGGTCGAGAGGTTCTTCTTGACTTCCAGGATCAGGTAGCCGGTCTTCGGGCACTCAAAGGTCCCCGACAGCGTCTCGCCGAAGCGGGTGATGCCCTCCTGAAAGATGCCCCGATCGACCGGACCCTGCGGCTCCATGATGAGGATCGGCTTCCCCCCGATCGAGGCGCATTTTTTGTGGAAGAAGAAGTTTCCGCGGGTGCCCGGCCGGCGAACACACTGCTCGAAGATCTTGCGGAGCCGTCGCTTCTGCTTTTTCTCCTCGGCATCTTCCGGTCCGCTGCCGAACATAATCCGCACGTCGTCGGCGGTACGAAAGAAACTTGGCATTAGAGGCACCTCAAGAGGAGATCGTCGTATGGGATTCGCTTGGCTCGTAACACACGCAGCGCTGGCCGGTTCTCCCCCGCCAGCCCTGGTTAATGACGTCCACCAGCGGTATGTTCGCACAGAACAGCGCGGCATGCTGGTCCTCGGCGGGTGGGCCGCCGTCAACATCGCCGCCGGCAGCGTCGGCGCACTCACCGCCGACGATCCCACCGTCCGCGCCTTCCACCAGGGCAACGCCGCATGGAACCTCGTCAACCTGGGCATCGCCATTCCAGGCTACCTGGGCGCACGCAAGAAGGCCCAACAACCCCCCGCATGGCCTGCCCTCCCCGTTGAGATGGCCAACCAGCGCGGCGTCTTCCTCCTCAACCTGGGCCTCGACGTTGCCTATATGACCGGCGGCGTCGCCCTCTGGCAGCTCCAGGACGATCCGCAGCTCGACGGCTTCGGACAAGCGCTCCTCCTCCAGGGCGCCTTCCTCGGCGCGTTCGATCTGACCATGGCCATCCTCAACAGCCGCGACGCGAAGCCGCTTCGGCCCTATCTGCGCCCAGACGCCGTGGGCTTCTCGGTCGCGTTTTAAGTCTGGCTGTAAGCTCCGGGGGGGGGGCGGGCGTTCTCATCACAAAATCTCGGAGAAGCCTGTATGATTCACCGCCGCTCGTTCCTTCACGGCGCTCTGGCTGCGATGCTCGCCCCATCGGCCCTGCGCGCTGCGCCCGCCCGCTCCACGGCACTGATTGACTTCGACCCCACGAAAGCGAAGGGGCTCAGGATCATCGAGAAGGCCTGGCCACTGTCGAAGGCTCAGCGCGGCCGGCTCCGCGAAAATGGCTTCGTTATCCTCAATAATCGGCAGATGTACAGCTTCGGAACCGCCTACGAGCAGCTGTACTACCACGACGTCCCGTTGTTTGTCTCAGCGGACTCGATGATGCATGCGCTCCACCGCTCCTTCGATGACATCCTCAAAGAGATCGAGCTCATCTCGCTCATTCCTGCGCTCCGTCAGATCCTGGGCGCGATGCGACAGGACCTGAGCCGCGGCGTGCTTGAAGGGATGGACGCAGAGACCATCCAACACGTCGATCTGTATCTCGCGGTCGCGGCCTCGCTGCTGGAGGGGGCGCCATCCCCTCTCCTGGCAGGCGGCAAGCAGGAAGACCTCGACGCGCTGCTGGCTGGCGCGGATGCCGCGTCCGGGATCACGGATGTTCTGCTGTTCGGCGCGCTGCGGATGGTGGACTTCTCGCAGTTTAAGCCGCGCGGCCACTACACCGACACCGTCGCGCTCCAGCAGTACTTTCGCGCCATGATGTGGTTGGGGCGCATCGACTTTCGGCTCATCGAACAGACCCAGGAGGGGCCGGTCTTCCATCGGACGCAGTTCGACGCCGCGGTGGGGCTGCGGCTGCTGATGGACCAGCCGACCCACGAACAGTGGCTGATCCTCGATCGAACGATCGGCGCCTTCGTCGGTCCATATGACAGCATGGAGCCGCGGCAGCTGGATGATGTGATGGCCGCGCTGTCGATCACCGACGCCCGATCCCTGGTCGCGGTCCAGGACGCTGACGCACGCGCTGCCGTGGAGGCGGTGCCCGACGCGGAGCAGCGGATCCTCTCCCATCTGGTGGTGAACGACACGGGGTCGACGCTGCCGCTCTCGCGGACGTTCCTCCTGCTCGGGCAGCGGTACACCATCGACAGCCACGCCCTGTCCGACCTGGTCTATGATCGCGTCGGCCGCGGTAAGATCAAGCGGATGATGCCCGATCCGCTGGACGTCGCCTATACCGTCTTCGAGAACGACCGGGCCCTGTCACTGCTGGCATCAGAGCGGCGGATATATGGGTATGACCAGGATCTGGCGCAGGTGCGGGAGCGGACCGCGGCGCGAGAGGACTGGCAGTCGACCCTCTACGACGCATGGCTGAACGCGCTGCGCGCGCTGTCCACCGAGCAGGCCGAGATGGAGTCGCTGCCCACCGTGGCGCGGACCGAGGCATGGCAGCGGCGGATCCTCAACACCCAGCTGGCGTCCTGGGCAGAGCTTCGGCGGGACACCATCCTGTACGCCAAGCAGTCATATACATCGATGATCCTGTGCGAACATCCAGACGCCTACGTCGATCCGTATCCGAAGTTCTACGACGCCATCGTCCGCTACGCCCGCCTCGGGGAGCAGATCGTCCGAGACCTGAAGGTCGAGGAGATCAACAACGGGCGGGTGCTGGGCCACTTCCAGAAGCTGGCAGAGGCGTCGGAGACGCTCGGTGACATCGCGCGGCGGCAGCGGGACGGTGAGCGGATCTCGAAGACGCACCTGGCGTTCATCAACGACGTGGTCCGTTCTGTCACAGAGGGCTGCGGTGGACTCACAGGGGCCGAGGGGTGGTACCCCGAGCTGTTCCTGGAGCCGATCCGGAGCATGGAGTACGACCCCGTCATCGCCGATGTTCACACCCAACCCACCGATGCGGACGGCGCCGTGGTGGGGCGGGTGCTCCACGTGGCGACGGGCGTCCCGCGGCTGATGCTGGTCACGGTCGAGACCTGTGATGGCCCGCGGGCGTATCTGGGGGTGGTGTCGACCTACCACGAACACATCACCGGCGACTTTGAGCGCCTGAACGATGCAGAGTGGGCAGGGAAGGTTCAAGAGGCAGAGGTGGAGGATTGGATGGCGGACCTATACGCAGACTGATTGAAACCGCTTTCCCAAACGGGAACCGCGTTGCTCACCTCGACAATCAAGGTTTAACCGGCTTCCTCGATCCATCGATCGGCTGAGGATCGGGATCAGATCGAATCAGAGGGTTCAACGCTGAGAAAAACAGATCTCATCCTCTTTACCTGAAAAGCGTGGTTCTATGGATTATCAAAGGGTGGCACAGGGTGTGCAATAAGGGGATGCGACGCTGGCGGGAGCCGGTGGCAACCAAAAAAAACTGCCTTGAACCTTTTGGAACGGGGCTTGTTCTTTGACGTCGCAGACCTCTTTTCTCCACTCTTCTGGGAGCTGGCGACAGCTCTGGAAGAGACAGCAGACGCCTGATGCCTGTGTTCGTAGATCACAGCGCATACCGAGTGGGATCGTTTGATTTCCCTCGACAGTCTGTTTTAAAGCAGGAAAGAGAAGCCCAGGAGAGCCTCGGGCCGGACGCATCATGGTGACATGAGGTGGGTCGGCAACGGATTTCCCAATCGGCTTACTCCCTTGAGATTGACGACGGCTGTCTTCTTGCTGCGCGCTGGCTGCACGGCAAACAGCAGACAGGCAACGGTTGAACAATGAGAAGGGCACCCTGATCAGTGATGATTGGGGGGTGGTTGGGAAGGGAAACGCTCTGAAGGGTGGGCATCGTTGAGAGTCATCCGGGATGACAACTCGCATCAACGGGAACGCAGCGGGCACTGTGAAAACAGACGCCACCCCCATTGAGGCGCAGGGTCAGGCCGAGATGAAAGAGACGATGAACCTCAGGGTCGGTGTGTGCTTCATCAGAAGCGCGCGTGAAGATGTGGAGCAAACCATCAGGGTCGTCAAAACGGCGAAGGTGGAAGATGGTCGCAGCGTGGCAGGCTGCGAAACGAAGGTCGAAAGACCGGGACCGGACACATTGACACGGATCGACGGAGAGGCGATCTTTGAAACCCCAGGAAAGGCCGCTGCAGACGCTCGACGGAGCCGAAGCAGCCGAACGCTTGCAGTGATTGTGGGAGACCGCATGGGTCACTGAAGATGAGCGGGCCGTCCAGCAGGACACGGAAGCCGTGACGGCGGCTCCCGTAGAGAGTTGGTCAACGTTCTTCCCTTCGCCAGGAGGGGAAGAAGCGCGCCGGTAACATCATGAGTGGCATTGAGGATTCACGTCTTTGGATTCACGTCCTTGGACATGGGTTCGCACACCGCGAGCGAGAGCGGGTCTTTGAAGGGGAAACATCAGCTCCCAAGCTGCGTCTCACCCCTCGGCAGGCAACTGTCGGGGGGTGATTCTCTTTGTTGGGGATAGACCTCTGACTGGGATGCATCATGAGGAGAAGGGGTACTGATGACATCGTTCCGTCTGGGTCTGGCGGTCTGGGGCTATAAGCCCTGGGAGAACGGTCCATTTATGCCCGCGGGGGTTCGCCAGGCGGACATGTTGCGGCTGTACGGCCAGCGAATGACGACGGTTGAAGGCAACACGGTGTTCTACGGGGTGCCCACTGCGGAGACGCTCCAGAGCTGGGCAGCGCAGACGCCTTCGACGTTCCGGTTCTGCCCCAAGATCCCGAAGGCGATCAGCCATGAGGGCGCGCTGGGTCCGCAGATTGACTCGGCGCTGTCGTTTCTGGCGCATATGCACAGCAACCTTGGTGCGCGGTTGGGGCCGATCTTCTTGCAGCTTCCGCCGTCGTACGGTCCTCAGGACGGTCCGGATCTGGCGAAGCTTCTGAACGCCTGGCGCCGAGAGGGCCAGCATCCGCTTCTGGTTGAGGTGCGGCACCTGGACTGGTTTAAGCCATCTCCGCAGCAGCGGCTGGATGTGTTGCTGTCTCGGCTGGGGATGGGTCGGGTGATCCTGGACTCTCGGCCGATATATACGTTGCCGTTGGGGTTTGAGCAGGAGCGCAAGAAGCCGGAGCTTCCCGTGGCGTTGGATCCGCCAGGCGATCAGGTGTTCGTCCGTTTCATCAGCCATCCGCAGACCGCCCACAATCTTCCGTTTCTGGAGGGGTGGGCGCAGCAGGTGCATATGTGGTTGGATTCGGGGAAGACGGTGTATTTCTTCATGCACTGTCCCCACGAGGATCACTCACCGAAGCACGCCCGGATCTTCCAACGGATGCTGGAAGCCCGTGGTGCGCCGGTGCCGCGTCTGTTGTGGGATGACCTGCCGCCGGAGCCTGAGCAGGTCGGCCTGTTTTAGGGTGCGGTATCCTCTGCGTCGTGAGCGTCCTCCCCGACACTGGCCTCGCGGCTTACAACACCCTCGTCACCATGCGGCTGCCCGAAGCGTCGCTGGTGGCGCTGATCGTTGGGCTCCATGCTGCTGCGGAACAGCCGCCGCCCGCGAAGAAGGTCGTCCGCCAGATGGTCGGGCTGGGGCCGATCCGCTCCTGGAAGCAGCTCCGGGCGATCGATGGCTTCGGGCGCCGACGGCAAGCGAACTTGCGCCAGATTCTTGGTTCGTCGTCATTTTCGAAGACCTTGTCGACGCTGCTGGCTGCGCTGAACGATGTGCCGGCGCCGGTCCCGCCGCCCGATGTGGACTTTGGCATGAGCGACGAGGAGTTTGCGTCGCTGATGGGGTTGGCGCAGCCGTTTTCGTCGTCTCGTCGGTCCCACCCACTGGGCGAGGGGGTGACGTTTCCGCCGCAGGTCGCCCGGATGCTTCGCCGCCCACATGCGCAGATTCAGGGCGATCCCCGACCGCTGTATGGCTTCCCGTTTTCGGATCGGGTGTTGGGCTTTCGCGATGCGCTGCGCCGACCGACGCCGAAGCAGGCGCTCATCGTCGGAGCGGGGTACATCGGCGCGGAGGTGGGGCTGCACTGGGCGACGCGGGGCGCCCAGGTCACCATCCTCGACAACGGGCCGGTGGTGTTGCGCGGCTACACGCCAGAGCACGCCGCCGCTGTGCAGGCGATGCTCGAAGACGCCGGCGTCATGTTTCGATTCAACGTGACGGCGACCGGGTGGACGGAGCAGGATGGCAAGGTGGTCGTCACCGCGCACACCGACGAGGCGTCGCTGACGTTCAGCGCAGATCTGGTCATGGTGGCCGTCGGCGTCCAGGTGAAGGCGGTCTACTGGGCGACGTGACCCGCCTCAGGGCTTACTTGTTGAACAGCCGCTTCCATAACCGCAGAAGCATCTGTGGGAATCCTTCGTGCGCATCCCATAAGCATACACAAAAAACAGAACATATGTTCAGATCGCGCGCATGGGAAGCGAGCGCTTAGAACCGAAATCCGACGCCTACGTCGTTCCGGATGGCGGGGATGAACATCATCATCCCGCCCGCCATGGTGGCGGCCCATCCGCCAACGCTCAACACACCGGCGCCGGTTTGAGAGCTGGGAAGATCGGTTGCGATAGAGTACCCGATGGCACTGACACCGACGGCTACGAGACCCGCACCGACCCAGACGATCTTCTTCTTCCGGTATGGCGTCCGGGGGATCGGCTCGGGTTGGGGCGGTAGCGGTGTGGCGATGCGCACGGTCAGCCGCCCGCGGCCCTGCAGTGTGGGTGGACGGACATCGTGCAGCTCCCAACTCAGCTCAAGCTGGGCGTCACGCTGGTTGGGATGGACGAAGACCATCGCCTCTGCGCCCTGGTCCGCCTGGGCGAGGGCGAGGGTGAGGGCGCTGGCGAACATGGGCGGCGCCGGGTTCTGTTCGCGGAGGTCATCGAGCTGTACAAGGTCGACGCCGGCGTCCGGGCTGCGCATCCCCAGGCCGGCGTCGGTGAGTCCCTCAAACCAGGCGTCCTCATCGAACCACTCGGGAACCTGCCCGCGGCACGATGGACGGACACAGCTGAGGTAGACGACCACGCCTTCGTCGGGAAGATCCTCCCAGAGGGTGCCGATCAGCGCGGCGGCGGACGCTTGCGTGGGCCGCTCGGGAGACACCGTGGCGACCTCCTGGGCTGCGGCGGTCGATCCAAACAGCGCGAACGCGGTCACGCACAGGCGCCAGCAGAGAGAGGTCATGGGGGCTCCGATCGTGGGGGCGGTCGCTCCCCGTGACCTTACTCTAAGAAGGCGGTCCCATAGAAATCATAGGTGTAATAGACCGTGTAGCCACCGGAAAACGCTCGCGAACGATCGGCATAGCCGAACGAATAGATCATCTCGCCGGATTCGGAGTTGAGATCCGCATCCGCCCAGGGATACCACTCGCCGCCGTCCAGCTGGAGGAGCAGGGCCGGTCCTTCCTCGGCGTAGTCGGGGTGATAACTGTAGGTGTAGCCGTGGTCGCCGATGATCGGGGTGCCGTCAATGGCGGTGAACGTTGCGCAGGTCCCGTCGTCCTGACTGCGCTCATCGTCGATGCGCTGCGTCAGGGTGAAGCTGAATTCACAGCCAGGGCAACGGGCTTCATCGTTTCGGCGGCCATCGGTGATCCAATAAATCTGACAGTTTCGGCTGCCAGGTGCGAAGGAGAGGAAGTCATATTCAAACCGCTCTTCTCCGCTCCAGTCGGTGTAGCACATTTCATCGATCTGTCCATCGCAGTCGTTGTCTCTGCGGTCGTCGCAGGTCTCGCGGGCGCCGGGGAAGCTTTGCCGGTCGGCGTCATCGCAGTCATCTGCGTTGTCGACAGCGTTGTCGGGGAGGCCTCCGCAGTATGCCGTCGTGCTTCCGCCGAAACCGTCGCCGTCGAGGTCGACGATGGTCTCGAAGAATTCGGCGTCTTCATCGACCAACCCGTCACAGTCGTTGTCGCGATCGTCGCATGCGTCCGATTCTGCATCGGGATGAACGGCCGCGTCTGTGTCGTCGCAGTCTTCCGCGTTCGCGACGGTCTGATCGGGCGCCGTACAGGCGAACCGTGGCGCATCGGGGTCGCCGAAGCCGTCCTGGTCGATGTCGGCGTACCAGGTGGAGTCGACGCCTTCGTCGATCAGGCCGTCACAGTCGTTGTCCGTGCCGTCACACAGCTCGGGGAAGCCGGGCGCAACCGCCGGATCGGTGTCGTCGCAGTCTTCATCGGAGAGGACGCTGTCTCCGTCCGCGTCAACGGCGAATGTGCCGGCCGTGTTGAGCGTACCGTTCTGCGAGCAGGCGAACAGGCCCAGCGACAGCCAGGCCGATGTGAAAGCGTTCATCGATGGTTCCCCCCCGGGATGATCGGATCGTAGCATCCGAGAGGGGAGCGCCTCGACTACATGCGCCTTTCCAGGCTCTTACTCTGTCTCAGAGAGGGTCCAGGTCGCCTCACCAGAGTAGGTGCGGGCGTCATAGTAGGTTCCCCCTTCATCGTCGACGCCAGAAAGGATCTGTGTATAGCGGTAGGTCAGCGCTCCGGTCTCTTCATCGAGAGAGACCGTGTCCATCCAGAGGTACCAGTCGCCCATGTAAGAGACCAGGATCGCGGGATCCCCATCGAGGTACTCCGGACTGTAGGCATAGGTGTAGGACAGATCGCCAGAGACCGTGCCCCCATACTCGTTTGTGAGGGCTGCACAGGATCCGTCGTCGGTGCTGCTCTCGTCATCGTAGGTGATCTCGACGTCGAAGGCGTAGGCGCAGCCCTCACACAGGGTCGTCGTCGATGTCGCGCCGGAGGTGGTGTAGTCCAACTCGCAGTTGAACGTCTCGCTCCCGGCGGTGTCGGAGTATTGGAAGGCCTCCGTTCCAGACCAGCTGTCGAAGCAGTAGAGGGCGATGAGGCCATTGTCGTCGTCGCAGTCGTCTGCGTTGGTGACGTAGCCGGAGGGCGCAGAGCAGGCGTCGCGGGTGGTGTCCGGGATGCCGAAGCCGTCTTCGTCGCGGTCGCGGTAGTAGGTGGTGGTGACGCCCTCATCGACCTGCTCGTCGCAGTTATTGTCGATTTCGTCGCAGATCTCCGGCCGGCCGGGGTTGACGCGGTCGTTGTCGTCGTCGCAGTCGCCGCTCTGGGCGGTGGTCTCGTCCGGGACGTCGCCGCAGTAGCGGACCTCAGAGGTGCCGTAGCCGTCGTTGTCGTTGTCGTTGTAGGCGATCGAGAACTCGGCGTCTTCGTCCGTGTCGCCGTCGCAGTCGTCATCGACGTCGTTGCAGTCATCGGCTGCGATCCCGGGGTTGATCTCCGGATCTTCGTCGTCGCAGTCCCCGTCGTTGTCGATGTGCCCGAAGGGCTGCTGGCAGGAGATGAGCACGCCGCCTTCGGGGTCTTCGTCGCCGTAGCCGTCTTCGTCGACGTCCGGGAACCACACGACGTCGAGGCCCTCATCTGCACGGCCGTCGCAATTGTTGTCGATGCTGTCGCAGATCTCGTCGGCGCCGGGGTTGATGTCCGGGTTCGTGTCGTCGCAGTCGTCGTCTGAAGTGTAGCCGTCGTTGTCATCGTCGGGGAAGACCTCTTCCTCGCCCCCGCCGCCCGGGTTGTCGATGTCGATGAGGTCGTCGGTGTCTTCTGGCGTATCGCCGTTGCAGGCGATCAGGCCGAACAGGCCGATCATGAGCCATCGGTGCATTGCAAAGTCTCCTCTCATTCAAGCGGTATCGTAGCATCCGTTTTTGCTGGGTAGGGCTCAAATCCGACCGGGTTTCACCGATGGGTGCTCGTCTGGGAGAGAGCGTATGCACCTGACAGCCCTGTTCGCGACCGCCGAAGCGCCCACACACCCGCCGAAGCTCGACGTGGCCCATGAGCCCATCTTCATTCATGGCGGCGCCCAGCCCTCGTCGTTGACGACATTGCTCTTGAATGAGGCGCCGTTTCAACAATCCCGCGCGTATGCGATGGGCCTGCAGTGGCTCCGCCTGAACCGGTTGGATGTCGACCTCTGCTGGCTGGGGGACGCCCGGGACGCGTCGATTCAGCCGCTGCTGTCGCTGCTCGACCAGGACCCCCGCATCGGCGCGATCGAGGCCGACACCGGCACCCTGATCCGTGTCGACGCCCTGAAGACGGCGGACTTTGTGCCCACTCCACCAGCCCTCCGGTCGAACGGCTGGCGGTGGGTGCGGGCGCCGGCGCCGGCTTCAGCGCGGCACCCAGCTGCATCGTTGATGTCACCGCTCATCGTCCGGCCGTTCCGCCGCCGCGATCTGGCCCCGATCCCGCCAGACTGGCAGGTGGGTCCACCGGATTTCATCGGCGCTGGCTGCGGCAAGGC
>JBCBLB010000254.1:0-12328 GCA_038520555.1 Myxococcota bacterium
CAGCGTGAAAAAGAAAACACCGATCCGGCCCTCCTACCTCACTCCACCTTCTGGCCATGACCGGCGCTATGCGTTGATCTCGCTCGGCGAAGATCAGGTTCGCAGCCAGGATGATGTCTACTGTTGGGAGCAGGATCGGGCCGGATCGGTGTTTTCTTTTTCACGCTGAGACAGGTCCGGGGTCTAATCATCCATCCTATGCCCACAGGGGTATCATGCCTCGGACTCTACGACTCTTTTCTGTCCTTCCGATCCTTATTCTGGGAGCCTGTATGGGAGACCAGAAGGCCTCTGATACGGGCAGGGATGGCTCGACGGACCTCGACACAGACCTTCCCGAGGAAGAGGACACGAGTATTCCTGAAGACACTGACGAACCAGAGCTTCCGAATACCGTACATCTGGACGCCGGGCCGATCGTCGGGGTCCCCACCGCTGCGGGAGCGATCGCATTTTTGGGGCTTCCGTTCGCCGCGCCGCCTGTCGGCGCGCTTCGGTTCCGTCCGCCAGAGCCGCCGTCACCGTGGACCGACTCTCTGATCGCAGACACCTTTGCCCCCGCCTGCATCCAGTTCGACGCGGACACGGATCAGGTGCGTGGAGAGGAAGACTGCCTGTACTTGAACGTCTGGCAGCCGCCGAAGCCGACGAGCGAGCCGATGCCGGTCCTGGTATTTATTCATGGGGGCGGGAACGTGATCGGCTCAGCCGTTGAAGAGACGGCTGAGGGGATCATCCTCTACGATGGCGCCGAGATCGCCGTCCAGGAAGAGGCGTTGGTGGTCACGCTGCAGTACCGGCTCAACGCCTTCGGGTACCTCGCCGATCCGTCGCTCGATACCGACATCAAGTCGGGCAACTACGGCCCTCGGGACCAGGTCGCAGCCCTGGAATGGGTGCAACGAAACATCGCGGCGTTCGGTGGCGATCCGCAGCGCGTCCTGTTGTTCGGGGAGTCTGGCGGGGCGGCGGACGTCTGCGCGCTCCTGGCGACGCCATCGTCCGCCGGGCTGTTCCAACGCGCCGCGATCATGAGCGGGGGATGCGGCGGGTATGCCCGAGCCGAGATGCTGGAGATGGGGTCTGTGGTCGTCGAGGCGCTGGGGTGCGACACCGCTTCGGATCGGGCCGCCTGCCTGCGCTCAGCGGATGCGGCGCAGATCGTCGAAGCCGTCAACCAACCCTCGACGGCGAACGGCCTGATCACCGCCTGGGCCGGGCCGACGATCGACGGAGAGTTCCTCCCCCAATCCCCCGCGGTGGCGATCGCCTTTGGACAACATCACCGCGTCCCTCTCATGATCGGGACAACCGCCGATGAGACGGCCTCTCCGCTGTTTGGGATCCGGTTTACCCTGACCGCTGCGCAATACGAAGCAAACGTCCGCGCGTTCTTTCCGTCGAGCGCCGATCAGGTCCTTGAGCGGTACCCGGTGACGGACTTCGCCACCCCGCGCGATGCCCTGGTCGCGGTCACCACAGACGCCCAGTTCACCTGCCCCTCGCTGCTGATCACAGCGCTCGCCGCAGAGTGGGGGCCGGTGTTCCACTACATCTACGCTCACGCCTACGACGGTGACTTCACCGGCGTATTCAGCCCCAGCGTGTATGGAGCGGCGCACGGGTTTGAGCTTCCGCTCCTGTTCCAGACGCTGGACACCTACGATGGATACACGCCCTCTGATGAGGAGTCTGCGCTCAGCCAGGAGATGGGCGCGCTCTGGGCAGGGTTCGCAGCGGATGGTGCGCCGAGCGATGCGACCGCCTGGCCCCCGTATGATGCGACACGGCAGACGCTGGAGCTGTCCACGTCGAGCCAGGTCGTCGAGGACTATCGGGGTGAGCAATGTCGCTTCTGGCTTGGCCTCTGAGCACCGCCCGCGAACCATTCGTGGCGGGCTGCAATCGTGCCGGATGGCCTCCGCGACCGCGCCCCCTTCGTCGAGTGGTCGTTCTTTCTTCGGTGGCGTCAGCGGATATGCAACCTCAGGTCGAAGGAAGCAGACAGATCACACAATCCGGCCTCCAGATTGGTGTGTTCTCGCAGGTATGCGTCTGGCTGCTCGCCCATGTCCTGCTCAAGCCACAGGAAGTCGATCCGGGCCTCATATAAGCGTGGCAAAGCGCCTTTGTGAGGCTCGATGGTAAACGTCATCCGAACGTCATCGTAGCGCTTCAGCGTTTGCTTCACGCCTTCTGCAGCGACCAGGGAGAGGGCGTGGGTGTTGAGGCGGACGGTCAGCGGGTGGTCTGTTTCCAAGGTGACGCGGCCCCGTTTGCCGCTCCCGAAGAACTGTATCCGCTTCAACAGCGCCCCCTCACAGGGAAGGGAGATCCACTTCGTTTTCTGCATCAGACACCCCCAGGAAAAACGGTCCTCGATAAATGGTGCGGCTCAGCCGGCGTCTGGAGGACCCTGAAGCCAGGCTGCGCTGTCCGCTTCTGAGAGGTTACGAAGATCCACCAGCGGGATCGAATCGTCAACGATGGTCGCCATCGAAGGCGCGATCAAGACCTGATCCATCCAGCGTGTGGCCCGTTGGCAAGCGGCTGGATCCGGGAGCTGATCTGGGAGCTCGTCTCGGTACCAGTCATAGTATACGGAACGGGCATAATCGCGCAGAAGCGGACCGGGGATGGTGTCGGGGTGCGCGGGATGGCGGATCATCAAAAAGAGCGGCACGCTCGGCAGGTTGGGCGCGCCGTCCGGATCGTAGCCCAGCGGGGGTTGCCAGTACCGCAACCCCTGCGGCCAGCGGTAGCCCATCCGACTCCAGAACCGGCGGGCGTCGGACTCGGACTCCAGGATCAAGGCCTCCAGGGTCAGCCCGTATTGCGCTGCGTAGCGAAACATGGCGGCCTCGCTGGCCTGCGCGATCATCCGGCCGACACCGCGCCCGCGCATCGAAGGGTCCACCAGGGCGTGGCCGGTGGCGCCGAGGACCCGATCGCCAAGGGGCTCGCCCGATGCGTTCCGGATCTGGAGCAGCTCGGCGATCGCACCGCACACCACGGCCCCGTCCTCTTCGCCGAGCAACAGGATGCTCTCGACCGGGCCGCCTTCCCGGATCGGGGCCTCGAAGACGTCCAGCGGCTCAAGCTCTTCGGGGCCGAAGTGGGGAAGAAGGAACGCATGAAGCCGGCGCGCCTGCGCCAGATCATGAGAGACATCAGAGATTTCGATCACGGATTCCACTCCAGACCGCGCTCAAGCTCGCTGCGGATGTGGGCGAGCTTATTGGTAAATTCTTCATCCTGGGCATCCATCGACGCCTTCACTGAGCGCTGCTCCAGCCAGTTCCGAAGCAACAGTAGCGCCATCGGCGTGATGATGGTCACGATCAAGGCGTATCGCTGCCACTCTTCGGTGAATGGGATCAGCGTCGTCCCATACAACCCTGCTGCGACCGTGGTGATGTTCTTCAAAAACCGGTTCTGCTGCTTGGACAGCTGCTCCTGGCGGATCTCGCGCTCTTCGCGGGCCTGGGCGGACAGCGCCTCGACCTGGCGATCGAGGAACGCCTGGGTCGCGATGACCTTGTCGAGCCGCCCGGTCAGCAACCCCCGGGCCCGATCCAGGTCCATATGGGTGACCACCGCGTCCAACAGCCGCGCATGATCGTCGTAGCGTGAGATCAGACAGTCCTGGAGCAGAGACAGCTTGTTATCCGCCTTCAACTTGAAGTACTCGGCCAGCCGCCGCTCATCGCTCAGCAGCTCCTGGAGCCGGGGATGCGCACCGAGCCGAAGGAAGGCTCGGCGCAGATCGTCCGAGCGCTTATTGTAGGCGATCGCCAGCTCGGTGAAGGCGTTGACCAGCGTCCGGATCCACATCATCAACCGGAGCGTCTCGGTATACTCGTAGTCGATGAGATAGTAGGGATCATCTGGAAAATAGAACCAGGCCTGGTTGCCACGGATGTAGAGAAAGTCCGTGTGATGTGAGCGAATCGTGGCCAGGTTCCGCGGCAGCGCGTCCTCTGCCCGGATCCAGTCGCCGATGCTCGCCTTGGCCTCTCGAGACGGGCAGAGCATCCACCGAAACCGTTGGCGGTCGACCAGCTCCGGGCAGGTCAACGGCGGCCCGCCCGGCTCATGGATCGAGCCGAATTTCACGGTCGAGAACCAGTCCCGGTCGCGGGCGTACGAGACCTTGAACCGATCGAGCCCGTAGCGTGCATGGCTCCCCGCGAGGAACCCCTCCATCCACCGATCGCATAGCGCTCGAAAATACCCCGCTCCCGCGCGGCTGACGGTCAGCGCAGAGCAGATCGGCGCGAGCTGAGGATTGTTCGCGGCGCGCGCGTCCAGCCGATCGATGATCGGCTGCAGATCTCCGAGGCAGCCCTCCAGATCCTGGTTGATGTTCAGGTTCTTCGTCAGGGTGTCGGTGTGCGCGTCGAGGATCGCCAGCCCTTCCTGAAGCAACGGATCGTCAGGGGCGATCTCAGAGAGGTGTTCGAGCAGCACGAACGGATGGCGGATGGGGGGGGGCTCCAGATCCTCATCCGCCGCCTGGAGCAGCAGGACCTCAGGCGCATGGGGCGCGATCAGATCAAGGATCGACTGAAGCTCGAATTCGTCTGCATCCTCCAGCTCGATCGAGAATTCCATCGAGACGATGCCCAGGTTGGAGAATTTCAGCGTGGGCGTGACCGTGTACCGTTTCCCGCGGTGGAACAGGACGAGCTCGCCAGGTTGGAAGACCGACGCTCGCATGTTCTCTTCGCCCAGCGCCGTCTCGAAGATGTCCTGGAGCGCCTCGGTCCGCAGGGCGTCCTGCAGGGACACCGACAGCCACTTCGACAGCTCGGCCTCGCCGAACTGCTCGTCGTGGAGAATGTCTTCGTTGAGCTGCTTCATCAGGTCATCGTCGACATAGGCGCAGACGCCCAGCACCACCTCTGCGTTGGCCAGCAGCGGCGCAACAGCCGCGGTCTGATCGGCATGAGCGGCCAAAAACAGGCGATGAGAGCGCAGCTCACTCGCCAGCTCCCCGTCCTGCGCTTCGACGGCTGCCAGGTTCACATCAATGGCTTCGAGCACCGCCGCGATCGAAGCCGCGGGCAGATCGCCGAACAGCAACCCGTCCAGCGCCTCGGCATAGCGCCGAAGCCCATCGAAATACGGCAACCGCGCAGCGATATCTTCCAGCATGGCGTCGGCGATGCGCGTCCCCAGCGCGGACAGCGTCTGTTCTGCGGCGCCCATCCGTTGTTGCGCCGCTGCGGCGAGGTGGGCCAACCGCTTCGGATCGTTTGAGACAAACCCACCTTCGCAGGCGGTATACGCCATATATCCCTGAGCGTACTGCTTCAGGC
Organism: Myxococcota bacterium; assembly: GCA_038520555.1. Lineage (GTDB taxonomy): Bacteria > Myxococcota_A > UBA796 > UBA796 > UBA796 > JBCBLB01. Next base: position 5,322 of record JBCBLB010000254.1, read on the forward strand.
CCCGGGCCAGATCGCGATACTCAGGTGCAACGTTCCGAATCGCCCGCTGCGCCATCCAGATCATCCCCCGAATGCGCCGATAATCATAGGAGATGTCCCAGATCTGGTCCGCACGGGACATCAGGTTGAGGAAGCGGAGCAGCGGCGCTGGCGTCGCCCCTTCACACAACAACCGTGTGGTCGTGGCGCTGACTTCGCCCATTTCACCTTCAGCGAACAGACCGAACAGCTTCTCCAGCGGGGCCTGGGGGGCCGGCGCGTTCACAGCACCCCCCAACAAACAATACCGGACATCGATGCAATGACTGCTCGTTCAGACATGATCAGAAGATATCGCAGAAACCCGCCTTGTATCCGTCAACGGGGCTGGCCATCTGGCTGCTTCCTTTACAACGCCGCGGGGGCAGAATACCAGAAAGGTGCGAGGGTAGATTGTGAGAATGAGTCTCGACATAACCGATCGCTCCTGGCGCACGAAGGCGTTCGATTTCTTCGTGGCCCTGGCTGTTGTCACTGGATAACGCCGGGGAACCACTGCCTCCTGATTGATGGGCTGCTCGTGCAGCTCACCCCGGCCCACGCTGGCTGGGGAAACCTGTATCTGCCGTTCTCCTCGGCCAGTCAACCCGTTCCGTCCATGCGGTTCGGGTGGCTCACCCATTTTACCGAGGAACATCAACCATGTACCGTCCCAAATCCGGCAGCAAAACCGGGCAGCGCCGAGACGCTCAGTACCGGAAGACCCGCCGCCGCAAGCAGATCAAACAAGCCGAGCGCGATCGCAGGAAACGCCAACGCGAGAAACAGCAATCCACCGCCGCTGGCCGCTATGCACAGCGCAGTCGCGCCTTCCAGGATCGCTTTGGGCGCCTCGGAGGCACCATCCACGCCGCGGCGTGGCTCGCACACAACAACATCGCCCACCCGCTGCTCGGGATCGCTCCCTGTGAGACCACCATCCGGATCCACGATGTCACCGCACAGTGGCTCAACCTGATGCCACACCCCGTGCAATCGCCCATGCCCGCGATCACCCGTCGCCGCGACTGGCTGCTGCACAACTGTGTCTCCCACCCGCTGATGGGCATCCTGCCCCGCCGAGCAGGGTTCGACTGGCACGACGAGACCGCCGAACGCATGAACATCGAAGGGTGGGTGTAGCCCCGCCCCGAACAGATCCCTCGAAAATTCACGCTCCAAGACACGGCAGCTCGGCGAACGCGATCATGCCCTGATGAAACAACACTTCTGCCTCGCACGGAGGGGGTTGTCTGTGGCTTTGGAGCTGGTCTTGCTGTAGTCATCAACCCTCATCTGATCCATCGGCTTGAGGATCCGGTAAAGCTGCCCGACCGCCACCTGTCACAACGTCCGGCGATTTCTTCCGGTATCGGACCAGGTGTGTTGCCTGTCTCCATGGAGTGTGCTCATTGAGGTCGCCGTCGCTTTTCTGCGCCCGCCGACCCTCGATCTGCAACGGTTCCTCACCGCAGTTCTCGATCGGAAGGGTTCGGGTCTCGGTGCACGATGACCGCGATATCGGGAGGAGCACGTTGAGGGATCTCGGGTTGTTCTTCAGCATCCTCCGATTCGTCTGCCGGAGATGTTGTTGATGGATCCTGACAGGACCATATCCATGGAATCAGCAAGAATGTACGCATGATTGACCTCGCCCGAGCAGCCTGGCTCAGCTGAAAGCACAGGATTGGCAATGGTTATCATACAATCACCCGAAACCGGCTCTTAGCCGTATCTTATCGCGGATCGCGGGCAGGAATCATGCGCGCCCTTTTTGGGGGGCTTGCCTTCTGGATAGCCGATGTCCGCGGGTGGGCTCCCGCTCATTTTCGCGTCCCCCCTCGGCGTATCGATTATTGGAGCTGCGACGATCGAGCGGTGCTCGGTCCCTGGCGAGTTCGGCGGGTGACCAGCCGGTGGTAGGTCGAGGTTCACTCTGGCTCTGGCCCCCCTTCATAGAGGTACGCCCACAGCTTCGCCAGCCAAATATCCACCTCGGGCTGGGTTCCCAACAGGCTGTCGGTCAGCCCCTCGTACATAGCGGGTGAGAGAGAAGACCGCGCGATCGCTTCCTGCAACCCGGTGCGGATCAGGATCCGCCGAGGCTCATCGGGCTGACTGTTCATATACCGCTTTAGACGATGCGGCATGTAACTGTTTGCGTGCAAATAGGTATTTAACGCCCTACACAACGCCTCACGTGGTGTCATATCGTTCACAGGTCCTCCGATGTCAGCAAGCATCTCTGTGCGAGCGTACTCCCTCGCGGGGGCAGAGGCGATGCTGCAGATGGTGGTCACCGAGCAAATTCCCTCCGTGAAGCGGGCGTGTGCGGCTCTATCCGATCCTGGAAAGCCTGGTTGGGACAACGGGCGCGCCGAGAAGGGCTGCCACCTGGAGAAAAATTGATCCAAACCGGGGAGTGTGGACACCATCTCAAGTATGAAGGCGTTGCAGGAACAGATCGAGCAGGTTCAGGCTGCGCAGCGGGGCGATGCAGCAGCGCAGCAGGCGTTGTTCGAAGCGTGGCTGCCGACCGTGATGCGTTGGTGTGCGAGCCTGGGCGGGCCACGGGTCGATCCAGAGGACGCGGCCCAGGACACCATGGTCCAGGCGCTCCGCTGGTGGTGGTCACTGGCAGCGCTCGGAGTGGGTCGGCCTGCGGGCCGAGGTCGGCTACTCCCGCTTCTGGGGCGCGCGGCCGTTGCTCGACAGCAGCTCGGGGGGCTTCGATCTCCGCTTCCTCTACCGGGTCCAGTTCGACCAGACCAGGAGCTGACGTTCACCGACGCAGCGCAGACTCCAGCACGGGGGAGCGTTCGGGGCAGCGTGGATCACAACCCGAGCAGGCTGCCGCCGCAGCTCCCGAGCGCGAATCCATTCGATGTCGACTACGATGTCAGCGAGACTCAGTGGAACCTTGACGCCAAGGCAGACCCCATCCCACCGAAGCTGCCGACCTCAGAGGATTCCTGAAAAGCAGACACCAAAACCCGCGCTGAGCGGCACGCCGCCTTCGAAGTGATTCCCCGGGGGACACGGGCGGATTCCGTATCAGGTGTCGGGGATATGATCATTGCTGCGATGCGTTTCACTGTCAGCGGGTTCGTGGGTCCAACGGGTATGCTCACCCCGCTCCTGTTCAGTCTTCCTGTTTTTGGCCTGCTCTTCTGGTGTGTCGAGCGTCCATATCGCGATCCGAATCGCCCTCGCCGTAGCGGCCGGGATTGGCGGCTGGATCTCAGCTACTGGTTTTTTACGCCGCTGGTCAGCAAGCCGCTCACCCACTTCGTCGTCGCTTTGATCGTATTCACCGGGGCGGCGTTGATGGGGGTGAGGCTGAACGCAGAGACCGGTGTGGCGCCGTTGGTTGCGGGGAGCCCCATCTCGTCCCTGCCTTCGGCCGTCCAGGCGCTGCTGATTCTCGTGCTCTCGGACTTTCTGGGCTACTGGGCGCATCGGACGACCCACCAGGGGTGGTTGTGGCGACTGCACGCGATCCACCATAGTCCGCGTCGCCTGGATTGGTTGAGCGCGGTTCGCCTACACCCGCTGAATTCTGTCCTGATGCGCACGATCCAGGCCGCCCCGTTGCTGCTCCTTGGGTTTAATCCCCTGCTTCTCGCGGGAGTCGCTCCGCTGCTGGGTCTCTATGCGTTGTTGCTTCACGCGCGGGTGCCATGGTCATTTGGGCCGCTCGGCTATGTGATCGCCAGCCCGGTGTTCCACCGCTGGCACCACAGCAGCACCGTCATCGGCCGGAATTTCGCCGGGTTGCTTCCAGTGTGGGACATCCTGTTTGGAACGTTCTACCTGCCTCGTGGGGTTTTACCTGAGGCTGTGGGGGTTGAGGGGTTGGTGTTACCACAGCGGCTGTCGGGGCAGCTCTGGGCGCCCTGGAACCGGACACTCTGGGATGCACCTCAGCAAAAAGAACGACCTCAATGAGGCCGATCTGGCGTTTCCGTCGAAGTTGCAAACGCAAAACGCTTCCAGGATCTACCCCAGAAACGGAACCCTGTAGACATCCGGCTATGAGACCCGGGTACAGGGTGATTCGTGGGAGGGGGAATGCGAGAGGAGCTGCTCGTGCTGGTACGAGCCGGGCATGTTGAGCAAGCGAAGGAGCTGTGTGAAAGCCTTGGCGTGACGTTTGATTTATCTGGCACAAACCTCCGTTTGGCCCCTCTGACTGGCGCGGTCCTTTCTGGAGAGAATCTCAAGGCGGCCAACCTCCAGCACACCGTGTTCACCGGTGCACATCTTGACAGCGCGATCCTTGCCCAGACCGACATGCGTTGGTCTGCGCTCCAGGGGGCCACGCTTCATGCCGCAGACCTCACCAACGCGGATCTCCGGTGGGCCAACCTGACCGGAGCGAATCTTCAGGAGGCCACCCTTCCCCAGGCAAAATTCTACCGTGCGACGCTGACCCGCACCAACCTTCGACGGGCCGTGCTCACCGGTGCGAGCTTCAACGAAGCGAAAGCGGCGGAGGCCTGTTTTCAGGGGGCGCAGTTATCTGAAAGCGCATTTCGTTTTACGAAGCTCCGTCAAGCCGCCTTCGATAACGCTGACCTCCGTAACGCCGACTTCCACTTCGCGAAGCTCAGCGAGGCGAGCCTTACCGCTGCAGATCTTTCGGGCGCCAACCTATACAATACCCGACTTCACGGAGCAAATCTTAGCGGGGCCGATCTCAGCGGAGCCAACCTCAACGAAGCCAACCTCGCAGAGGCCAACCTTACGGGGGCGCTCCTCTGCAGGGCCGATCTCATCGGGGCGAACCTCCGAAGGGCCAACCTCCAAACGGCTGATCTCGAAGGCGCCAGGTACGATTCCTCAACACACTGGCCGGAAAATTTCGACCACCACAACAGCGGAGCCATCGGGCCATATGCCAACCTTAACGGAGTCGACTTTCGCAGAACGAACCTCAGCGGGGTCGACCTTTTCAAGGCCAACCTCGCAGAGGCCAATCTTGAGGGTGCCGATCTCAGCGGGACCGATCTTCGTGGAGCCAACCTCGCAGAGGCCAACCTCGCAGGGGCCAATCTTGAGGGTGCCGATCTCAGCGGAGCCAAACTCACCGGGGCTGGCTTGAACGGTGCAGACCAGAAATGGGCTAACCTTTGGGGAACTGTGTTGCGCACAGTCGATCTACACGGGGCGGTCTATAACGCTGTTCCTCACGTTGAGCGGGGCTCCATCACCAGATTCCCGGACGACTTTGATCCCGAAGCGCACAACATGATCCTCGACAATACCGACTGATCACCTCCAGAGGATCCTCGAGACCCGGCCCTTCGATCCCCGTCGGGAGCAGCTGGGTTTTGGTTGAATCAACCCATCCAACCCCAGGCCATCGAACAATGGTTTCGGGGACGACGGACCGACGCGGAGCGGTCTGGCCCAGGGCATACGCATGAGTAACGTTCATCGATCCAGGACTTTGAACAGGTAGTCGTGGTCCCATCCGGCGATCTTTCATTTTCCGCAGGGGAGCTGGGGTCATCACAGGCCTCCTCAAGGCGGAGGACGAACTCTAACCGACGAAGATGCAACGTCGACCCAGTACCTTCATGTGTATGCCCTGCCCCACTCAGGGAGCGTCGCGATACTCCGCCGCGGTGGAAGGCCCATGCGTGGCGGACGAGCGTGAGAAAAAACGCACGCGACGGTCACGTCCGTCGCGGTGTTCGGTGTCTGAATCATCGAACATGAACAGGAAGACCCATGTCCAATCTTGCCCGGTTCGCGCTCTGCGGGCTCCTCCTTGTTGGTTGCGACGCGCCGTCGCGCGTCTCACAGACGCACACCTTCGCATCCGAACAGCCGATCACCGAAATCCGCGCCGACGTCGAGCATGGCGCGGTGACCGTCATCGCGGCGGACGTCTCCCGCGCGGAGGTGATCCGCGATGTCCAGTGGTACGGCCGTGGTGAGCCGCGCGCCGAGATGTGGACCGCGGGCGGCGTCCTGCACATCGACTTCAAGTGCCGCAGCGATCATCCCCTCTGCCATGCCGATCATACGATCCGGGCCCCCGCTTCGGTCCGCGTCGCGGTGACGGTTGGCCGAGGCGACGTCGAGATCGAGGGGACTCATGGTGACGTCGACGTCGAGGCGGGCTCTGGAGACATCGAGCTGCATCAGGTCTCCGGAGACCTCTCGCTGAAGACCGGCGCCGGCGAGGTCGACGGGACCGATCTGCGGAGCGCGACGGCCGACGTCGAGACCGGCGCCGGCGAGGTCGATCTGTACTTCAGCGGTGAGATCGCCCGGGTTGAGATCTTCGCCGGCGCTGGAGACATCGACCTTGAGGTGCCCGCTGGCGCATATCAGCTCGACATCGCCGCTGATGCTGGAGACGTCGATGTCGAAGACGTCTCCCATGACAGCGGGGCGGAGGGCGTCATCATCGTCGACAGCAGCGCCGGAGACGTCGACATCGAGGGGCGCTGACGGCACCGCAGCCGCCCTCCGAGGGCGACCGGGTTGCGTCGAGGCGACGGCCAACGGGTGAGCGTGAGCCCGCTCAGTCGTTCGGCCATGCGTAGGGGATCAGGAGATCCCACCCGTCACCATCATCCCGAGGGGTCACCACGGTCTCGGAGGGCTTCCCCTTGCTCACCGCCTTTCCGGAGGAGTCAAAGAGGATGACGCTCACCAGGACCGAGCCGTCGAATTCATCGTCGGAGAAGGCCGCCACCAGCGCCTCAGTCGTCGCGTCAGCGGCGATGTCCTCATTGACGCGCAGCCGCTGCACCCGGCTGTTCTCAGCGCCGACCGAGAGGCTGGACTTGCCGTTGGCGACGACCACGTGGGTCCACTTGTGGGCCGGCAGCCGGGTGCGGAAGATCATCTCTGCAGCGTCCCACTCGAGCCAGTTGGTCCGCTTCCTGCCGCGGCCGAGCCGCCAGGTGGCGCCCTCTTTCCGCAGCCTGCCGCCGGTGATGGTGCGCTCACCGTCTTCGCCCTCGGCGCCG
>JBCBLB010000684.1:0-5082 GCA_038520555.1 Myxococcota bacterium
CGGTTAGCTTTCTGCCTGTCGCTATCGTCGGTCTCATGGCGCTCTGGCAGGAGGGGCTGAGCCTGAGTAGCATTCGTGAGGCCAGAAAGTTAACCGCCCAGAACACGATGGCGTAGCCTTTCGAGGGTGCGGGAGGCTGCCCCCAGAGCACCAGGGTCTTCTCGATGGCCACATGGAAGACGCCGATGAAGCCCGGCGCCTGTGGCAAGGCGACCGTCAGCGCGATGGCGACCGCCACGAAACACGCCGCCCCGAACGGCAGATCCATGTCGAACGCCTGGAACAGACAGAAGATCGCCAGCGCGCCGTTCATCCACATCCACACGCTCAGCGCCCCTGCCTGCACCAACCCGGCCCGATCCCGGGTGTTGCCCAGGCCGTCGACGAACCCGTCGAACAACGCCAGGAACCGGTCGCCCACCGGCCCCGGCGCGATCGACACGATCCAGGCGAAGGTGTCACGGGCCGCCTGCTTGCGGGTCGCCAGATAGAAGAAGATCCCCATACAGCACATGGCGAACACCCCGAACAACCCGCCGTACCGCTTGAGGTTGACGACCAGCGCTCGGTTCTCGGCGCTGGCGTCGAGCCCGGCGTCTGGCGCGAGCACCAGCGCCATCAACAACAGCACGCTGAGCATCCCGAACAGATCGTAGACCCGCTCCATCACCGCTGTCGCCACCACGCCCACCAGCGGGTGCCCGGTTCGCCGTGAAGCCACCAGCGGCTTCGCGATCTCCCCGGCACGGAAGGGCAAAAAGATGTTCACCGCCGCCCCGATGACCTGGGCGCTGAACAGGTCGCTGACCCTCGCGTCCCGGCCCAGCGGGCGCAGCAGCACCTGCCAGCGCAGCGCCCGGATCCCGAACTCGCCGAGCAGAATCAGCGCGGCGAGCAGCACCCAACCCAGCCGCACGTCTCGAAGCACCGCTCCGAGCGCGGGCCAGTCGACGCCCCAGGCGAACCACAGGGCAGCCCCGCCGCTCATCAGGATCGCCAACGCGGCCTGGAGGTGATTTCGTCGCATGCCGGACAGGATACCAGGACCCCCCGCCGGTGCGCAGCATCGTTGTGATCGGCGGTTGGCAGCAGCGGTCGATTACGCTACCTTCCCCCCGATTTTCCCCTCCACCCACTTCCCCATAGGAAGCGCCCCTTGAGCACCTCCACGCGTCATGACATCGCAGGGCTCGGCAACGCCATCGTTGATGCCCTCGTTCGCATCGAAGATGACAGCATCCTCGATGAGTACTCGCTGCCCCGCGGCCACTCCTACCCCATCCCCCACAACCAGTGGGAGACGATGTTCGAGCGTTTGAAGTCGCAACACCCCGACATCCAGTCCGGCGGCTCCTGCGCCAACTCCATCTGCGCCCTCGGCCTGATGGGCGCAAACGCCATCTACTGTGGACAGGTCGGCGACGATGAGCTCGGCAAGCTCTACACCCGCAGCGTCCAGGACGCCTGCGGACAGCACGCCATTCGTGTCTCCGATACGCTGCCCACCGGAAAGTGCCTCTCCCTCATCAGCGCAAGCGATGCAGAGCGCACCATGCTCACCGACCTCTCCGCGGCCATCCATCTCCCCGGGCTCGGTGACTTCAAAGAGACCATCCACAACAGCCGGATCCTGCACCTCACCGGCTACCTGCTCCTCGGGGACCCGATGCTCAGCCGGGCCATGGAAGCCATTCAGATCGCCAAAGCCGCGGGCATCCCCGTCAGCATCGACGCCGCTGACCCCTTCGTCGTCGAGACCCTCGGCGAGAAGATGTGGGACATCCTCACCGAACACGCTGACATCGTCTTCCTCAACGCCCATGAGGCCACCGCCCTGTGCGGGACCAACACCCCGGAAGCCGCCTTCAACGAGATCGCCCCCAGGATCCAGACCACCATCGTCAAGCTCGGAAAGGACGGCTCGCTGGTTGGCCACGATGGGAAGACCGTCCGCGTTCAGGCCCATGTGGTCAACGCTGTCGACACCACCGGCGCTGGCGACGCCTACGCCGCTGGCTTCTTGTATGGCATGCTCAACGGATGGCCCCTGGAGAACGCCGGCGACCTCGGCAGCCGGGTCGCCGCGCTGACCGTCGCCCAGATCGGCGCGGTCGTCCGCGACCGCGACCGCCTCGCCGAAGCCGTCGCCGCTGCTGCGCCCCGGGACGCGTGATCGGATGACCGCCCTGGCCCGGTTCGTCGACCCCAACGGGCGACCCCGGCTGGGCCGGGTCGAAGACCGCACCGTCACACCGCTCCTGGGAGATCTGTTCGGCGCCACCGTCGAAGACGGGGCGCCTTTGCCCCTCTCCGCCGTTTTTTGGCTGCCGCCGGTCGTCCCGTCCAAGATCGTCGGCGTTCGCACCGATGGGGCCCTGTTTTTGATGACGCCCAACACCGTCATCGGAGACGGACACCCCATCACGATCCCCCCCGGATGTGATGCGGTCAACCATCACCCCGGCCTCGCCGTCATCGTCGGACGAACGATGCGCGCTACCGCTGAGGATGCGGTGTGGGACCATCTCCTCGGCGTCACCCTCGCCAACGGGATCGCTGCGCCTCAGCTCGCACAGCAAGACGGGCACGATGTTCGGGCACGCAGCGCCGACACCTTCTGCCCGCTCGGGCCATGGGTGGCGCCGTGGGATGCGTTCGCGGTAGACGATCGGGCGGTGCGATGTCATGTGGACGGGACCCCGCGACCAGAAGGCCGGACCGCCCTCGCGGTTCAACAGATCGCCGGTGTGGCCGCGTATGTGAGTACAATGATGACCGTGATCCCTGGAGATGTCCTGCTCGTTGAGATCGGCGCGGGGGGACCGCTCGTCGCCGGCCAGACCGTCTCTGTCTCCATCGACGGCGTCGGGACCTTGCGGAACCCCGTGGCCGAGGGGCGCCATGAATGAGCTGATCTGGACCCTCGTGCTGATGAGCTGGCCGCTCGCCCTCATCGGGCTCGTCGGGTCCCTCCGACGGGGAACGATCTGGGCGGCGTCTCTGCTGCTCGCCGCCGTCGGCGGGGGCGTGCTGATGGGCGCCCTCCATCTCGGGGAGCTGGTCTGGCTGCCCCAGTGGACCGGGCTCGCCGACAGCATGATCCTGCTCGTGCTCTGGGCGGTCTTCGGCGGCTTCGCGCGGGCCGCCGGCGGCGCCCGGCTGCCAGGGACCTCGTCGTTTTCGGCCGTCATCTCCGGCGCCCTGGTCGGCGAGATCGCGGCGACGGTCATCCTGACCGCGAACGTTGAAGACCGGGGCAAGGCCGCACGCACCGCCCTCGCCGCCTCTGCGGGCGGGTTCTTCGGTCGCCTGGGAAACCCCGGTATGCTCCTGCTCACAGAGCGAGACCCCGACATGCTGTTCACGCTCGTGCCCCTGGGGCTGCTGTGTGCCCTGGTCGTCATGCCCGGCGGGATGGCCGCTCCGCCCAAAGGACGGCTCTCCGTCACCGTCGTCGCCGGGCTCACCGCGTTGGGCACCCTGGTCTCCGGACCGCTCGCCTGGGCGCCTGTGATGGCCGGATGCGTCGGGATGGCCGCGCTCGCGTGGCCCAACCGCCAGGCGATCGACTGGCAGATGCCCCTGCGCGCTGCCATGATCGCCGCTGTGGTCGTGCTGTCCGCGACCGCCGGTCTGCCGGAGATGGCCGCCCTCGGCCTCGAAGAGATCGCCGAGCCCCTGGGCGCATGGTTCAAGCCTGCGCTCACCCTCGCCGGTGCCCTGGTCGCGATGCTCGGAGACACCGCAGGCGCCGGGTTGTTCGCAGACGCGATGCTCGACCGGGCGATGGACCTCCATGTCGCGGGCGCCGCCGCGGCCCTGGCCGCCGGGATCACCGCGGGCGGGCTCGGCCCCCTCCTCCTCGCCAGAGCGTTCCGCGAAGGGTGGCTTCGGTGGCTGATTCAGATCGCCATCGCCGTCGGATGGTCCGCGCTCGTCCTCTGAGTCCGGTCCACGACCGCTTCGCGTCCCCGGGCCAGGGGAAGGGGTGATGGCGCAGGGGACTGGTGCGGATACGATCCCTGTGTGACCGCCTCACAACCCGCCCCCACGATCCACGCCCCAGAGGACATCCTCCGAGAGCTGATCTATGGGATAAACGTCCTCTTCCTTGAGTCCCTCCCAGAGGTCCCCTCCGGGCCACGGGTCACGGAGCGGATGTTTTTCGTCCTCCGCGTTGAAGGGCCGCGGCTCGGCGCCCCGGGGCTGCTTTATGCCTGGAGAGACGCCGTCGGCGAGCAGCTATTTTCGCTTATCGCCGAAACCATCGACCTCATCATGGAAGAGCTGCTCGACCAGGAAGATCCCTTCTCGGCCGTTGACATCCTCCGGCTGCTCCAGCTGGAGCCGTTCTGGATGTGGACGTGGGATCCGTACGCTGATCCCGAAGGCCTGGCCAGAGCCGATATCCAACCCCTGACCCGGCGCGGGACCACCCTGCCGCTCGCCCTGCGGCCGCGAATCGTCCGCATCCTCCAACGGATGGAGGTCGACCTGTTCGACCTCTACCAGGAACAACGCTCGCTCTACGATCAGCTTGAGTCCGACGTCGTCCAGCAGCACATCAGCGCCGCGGTCGCCCGGATCCGTGCCCTCGGACAAGCCGGACATGTCGCCGACCTGCCCGATGTCATGCGCCGAAACGCGGGACAGCACATCGCGATGGGCGACGCCCTCACCGAAGTGCAGCGGTGGAAGCTCGTCCCTGAATTCGACCCCGGGCCCGATGAAGACGACGGAGAGTGGACCTGGCGGATCCTGGAGCGGCTGTATCTGGTCAGCTGGGTCGCCTGACCAATCCGCGGTCTTCGGTCAGATCGGGGATGTCCTGCCCCCAGAAGCCGGGGTGCTTCTGGACGTCCAGATCGCCCTGAACGGTCACCTGGCAGGCCAGCCGGAGCCTTCCGGAGCCCTCATGCGGGGGGAACCGGAGCCGCCACTGCTCCATGACGGTCTGTGGCGGGGTCGGGCCCTGGATCTCGACGGCGCAGGTCCCACAGCTTCCCATGCCTTTGCAGTTGAACCACCGGGTCTGGCCGTTGTGAGGCGGCAGGCCCGCCGAGAACAGGACATCACGGAGCC
>JBCBLB010000050.1:0-23398 GCA_038520555.1 Myxococcota bacterium
CGTCGGGGACGCCGACGAGCTGCACCACAGTGGGCTCATGCAGCAGGCCGACGGCTTCGATGCCGAAGCCGTCGGTGGTGAACGAAGGCAGCAGATCGGCGAAGAGATGGGCGCGGTCATCGATGCGCTGGACTGGGCGCAGACCATCACCGATCTGCTGCCTTCGTTCACCACCGACGGCTTCGGCATCGAAGCCGTCGGCCTGCTGCATGAGCCCACTGTGGTGCAGCTCGTCGGCGTCCCCGACGCCATCGACGCGCGGGTCTCGCTTCGCGACGTCGGCCTGGAATACTCGATGTGGGTCGATGTCCTCGGCAACCGGATTGAAGCTCCCATCTCGCTGTTTTTTGGTGAGATCGCGATCGATGCCCTCGTGGTGCCTTCGCTGACGCCGGAGAAGACGCTCTCCCTTGAGCTGACCGAACCAGAAGTCATTATGGACGACCCCGACATCACGATCCTGGTGCTTGAGGGGCCGCTGCTGGAGTGGGTGTTGGAGAACATCGCCACCTGGATCATCGAGCCGCTCGGTGAGGTGCTGCTGGACCTGGTCCTCGCAGAGTACGGCGTCATCGAACTTCCGGAGCCGCTCTCGTTTGAGACCGAGCTGCTCGGCATGCCGCTGTCCATCGAGCTGTCTGAGATCGGCGGCGACGTCGAAGGCGTCCGCGCGGGCCTGGGCGTCGGCATCGATGAGCCGGTCTCCAGCGTCTTCACCGTCCCCGTTCCTCACGATGAGACCACTGGCACACAGGTCGCCATGGGTGTTCATGAGGGGCTGCTCGACACGATGCTCAACGAAGACCTGCTCAGCCAGCTGGACAGCTTCCTCGCAGAGGAGCCCGCCATCGGCGCGCTGCTCGGCGGGGGCATCACCCAGCTGCCCGGCGGCGACGACGCCCCCGAAGGGGCCGCATGGTGCGTCAGCATGAACCCCGGCACCGCCACCGTGGTGCGGATGCAGGCCTCCATCGATCCCCTCGCCGTCCTCTATGCGCCGGACTTCGTCTTCACCTTCGGCACCCTCAACAATGGCGTCTGCGAAGATTGGCTGGTCGCCTCCCTGGCCACCGAAGTCGGCGTGGGCCTCGATGGGACCGAACTCACCATCGACATCCAGGCCCCCGAAGGCGTCATCCTCTACTACGGGGCGGACGACTACGATGAGCAGGAAGTCGTCGTTGCCCTCGGCGACTACGTCAGCAACCTCGTCAACCTCGCCGGCTCGTTCATCGACCTCGACCTCGGCTCTCTGCTCGGCGACCTGACCCTGATTGAGGGGATGACCCCGCTGTCACCGACCGTCACCAGCAGCGAGCCCCTCTACAACGACGACGGCTCCTGGACAGAAGGGATGTACCGCGTCGAACTCCAGCTCTGGGCCGACTGACCCATCGCTCACGGCCCCATCGCTCACGGCCCCATCGCTCACGGCAGGATGAGCACGTCGACCTGGAGCGAGGCCGGCAGCCCGGCGCGGAGGATGTCCAGATCGGCGTCCTCCATCGCGATACAGCCAAGGGTCCAGTCGGTCGTCCCCCCACCCCCATGGATGAGGATCTCGCCGCCGAGGGGGGTGTGCTGGGGCGGCTTGCGATCTTGTCCCAGGCTGCCAACAATCTCATCACGCTGCGCGGTGGTGATCCGTCCAGCCGCGGCACCGGCGTTCGCATCATCGATGTTGGGATAATGTACGGCGATGGCGCCATAAAACTGGGACCATGGCTTGTCCGAGGTGCGGTACCAGCCCTCGGGGGTGCGCCCGTCGCCCTCTCGCTGCTTATGGCCTTCGGGCGAAAACCCCAACCCTGCGGACCAGCAGCCACCATCCACCAGGGCGCCGTTCGCATAGCGCATCACCCGCCGAGCCCCTTTGCGGACCACGACGAGGTGCGCCCCTGACAGTCGCGGGTCGTCCGCCGACAGAAACCCCGCGGCGCCCCCCGCCTCGGCGACCAGGTCGGCCGTCGTGGCGGGGCAGCGGAGCGGGGTTGGCGACGGGGTTGGCGACGGGGTTGGCGACGGGGTTGGCGACGGGGTTGGCGACGGGGCGGCGTCCGTCGCCGATGAGAACAGCAGGTTCATGAGCAGCGTCAGCATGGTGGGAGTAGACCATGGGGACGCCGGATGGTTCCCCTTACCGGGCGGCGGCTTCGTTCTCGAAGACCGCCGCGGCGCCCATCCCACCACCGATGCACATGCTGACGACGCCGTAGCGGATGTTCCGGCGCTTCATCTCGTGGAGGAGGGTGGCGGTCAGCTTGGCGCCGGTGCAGCCGAGGGGGTGGCCCAGGGCGATGGCGCCGCCGTTGACGTTGACCTTCTCCGGGTCGATGCCCAGCTTGTCGACGCAGTAGGTGGCCTGCGAGGCGAACGCCTCGTTGATTTCAAACAGCTCGATGTCCGCAAGGCTCAGCCCGGCCTTCTCGACGGCGGCGGGGATGGCCTCTGAGGGACCGATGCCCATGATCTCGGGCGGAACACCGACGACCGCGTAGCTGCGGACGACGCCCAGCCCGTCCAGGCCCAGCGCTTCGGCCTTCTCACGGGCCATCACCAGGGTGGCGGCGGCGCCGTCGGAGACCTGGCTGGCGTTGCCTGCGGTGGTCGAGCCGTCCTTGGCGAACACCGGCCGCAGTCGGGCGAGCCCTTCCATCGACGTGTCCCGGCGGACGCCGTCATCGATGTCGATGGTCACGTCGTGCCACTGGCCGTCCTTGTAGACGCGGGTCTCGACGGGGACGATCTCATCGGTGAACTTGCCGGCGTCGATCGCGGCGGCGGCCCGCTGGTGCGAGCGAAGGGCGAAGGCGTCCTGGGTCTCACGGCTGATCTCGAACTTCCGGGCCACGTTCTCCGAGGTCATCCCCATCGAGGTGTACACCTCAGGGTGCTCATCGACGATCGTGGGGTTGGGCGTCGGCCGGTCCCCGCCCATCGGGATCTGGGTCATGCTCTCAACGCCGCCGGTCAGGGCCACGTCATAGTAGTTGGCCTGGATGTTGGCCGTGGCGATGGTCAGCGACTGCAGCCCCGAAGAGCAGAAACGGTTGATGGTCATGCCCGGCACGCTGTCCGGCAGGCCGGCGCCGAGCACAGCGATGCGGGCCACGTTCATGCCCTGCTCGCCCTCAGGCATCGCCGAGCCGATGACGACGTCGTCGATGAGGGCGGGATCAAACGACGGCACCCGCTCCAGGGCACCCTTCAGCGCGGTGATCATCAGATCGTCCGGGCGGGTATCCTTCAACCCGCCGCGGCGAGCCTTGGTCACCGGGGTGCGTACTGCGGCCACAACGACCGGATCGCGAGGATTCTTGCTCATGGTCTTCTCCTGAGTGGGAAGCGGCCACGGCCACGGCGCACACAACCGTTGTGGTGCGCCGGGCCGTTGGGGGCCGATGATTAATTTCTAAGCACCTTGCCGGTGGTCATAAAGTGCTGGATGCGGGCGAGGGTCTTCTCTTCACCAAGCAGGGACAAAAAGCCCTCCCGCTCCAGATCCAGGATGTGCTGCTCGTCGACCCAGGTGTTCGACGGAATGTCCCCGCCGGTCAGCACGTGGGCGACCTGGCGGGCGACCCGGGCGTCGTGCGCCGACGCGAAGCCGCCTTCCTGAAGATCATAGATGCGCAGCGCGATGGGCGAGCGGCCCGACGGGCCAGGAAGCTTGAAGCGCTTCGGGCGCTGCGGCTGGTAGCCCCCCTTCACGAGACCGAGCGCCAGCGCCTTGGCGTCGTATAGCAGCCGATCGGCGTCCATCGACACCTGATCGATCGGACGAAGGTAGCCCATCTGCCGCGCCTCCTCGACGGATGTGGACACCTTCGCCATGGCGATGTTCTGGAACGCCGCCTGGATAAACGGGTTCGGATCGTAGTTGACCCCGCTGGGGATGTCCCCGAGCAGCCGCCGGAGGATCTCCTTGCAGCCGCCGCCTGCCGGAAGCAGGCCCATGCCCGCTTCGACCAGGCCCATATACACTTCGCCGGTCGTCTGGGTGGCCGCGCCCTGCATCGCAAGCTCCAACCCCCCGCCCAGCGCGAGGCCGAACGGCGCCATCACCACCGGACGCGTCGAGTACTGCGCACGCTTCAGCATGTCCTGGAGGCCGCGGATGCTCTCATCGATGGCGTCCCACTTCTGCTGCATCGCGTTCATGCCGACCATCATCAGGTTGGCGCCGGCACAGAAGGCGTTGCCGTTGGGGCCGACCGACGGGCGGAACTGCCCCCGATCGGCGTTCTGGGCGGTGACCACCGCGGCCACCCACTGGCCATCATCCAGCTGACCCATCGCCTTGTTGAACGCCTCGAACAGATCCTCGTTCAGCGCGTTCATCTGTGAGGGGTTGGTCAAGCTCACACAGATCACCCCGTCACCGATGTCCACCAGCTCAGCGCTGGGGTTGCGCCAGACCACCCCCTTCGAGGCGCGCACGTCGCTGAGGAACAGCTTGCCTTCCGTCCCCGGGAGCGGCTTCGCCGACTTGTCCTGCGGATCCCAGTAGGTCAGCGCCCCACCCTCATCTCGGGCATAGAACGAGGTCCGCCCCCTCTCCAGCATCTCATCGACCCACGCCGGCACCGACAGGCCGTCCGCCTTCATCCGCGCCACCACGTCCGCGACGCCGAGCGCGTCCCAGCCCTCAAACGGACCCATGTCCCAGTTGAAACCCCAGCGCATGGCCCGGTCGATGTTGACGATGTCGTCAGCGATCTCAGGGATCCGGTTCGCAGAGTAGATCAGCGTGTCCGCCGTCACCGCCCACGCCGCCTGGGCGCCGGCGTCGTCACCCGACAGAAGCGCCTGGGTCGCCGCCGCCGCGTTGCCCTTGTTCTTCTTCGCCTTCTTCGTCGAGTCGAACCGCGGGTACTCCCGCGGGCCATACTCACCGGTCTCTTCAGACCGCACCAGGATGACCCGGCGCCCCTTCGCGTCCCGCTCTTTGGTCCGCTTATAGAACCCCTGGCCCGTCTTGTTGCCAAGCGCCTTCACCTCAACCATGTCCTTGATCCACTGCGGCGGCACGAACGCGTCGCGCATCTCATCGTCCGGGCAGCCGTCGTAGACGTTGTTCATGGTATGGACCAGCGTGTCCAGGCCGACCAGGTCCGCAAGGCCGAAGACCGCCATCTTCGGGCGCCCCATCGCGTCACCGAAGATCGCGTCGACCTGCTCAATGGACAGCCCCAGCCGATCCTTATGATAAAGCACCCGGGTCATGCCATAGGTGCCGATCCGGTTGGCCACGAAGTTCGGGGTGTCCTTGGCGTAGACCACCCCCTTGCCCAGAGCCTGCTCACCGAAGCGGCTGAGCAGACCGATGACCTCAGGCCGGGTGTCCGCGCCTCCCACGATCTCAAGCAGACGCATATACCGGACCGGGTTGAAGAAGTGCGTGATGGCGAAGTGTTGTCGCATCTCTTCCGGCATGTCCGCGGCCATGTCCGCCAACGGGATGCCCGAAGTGTTCGACGCCACGATCGAGCCCGGCGACCGGTTCGTGGCGACCCACTCATAGACCTTCTTCTTGATCGGCAGATACTCAACCACAACCTCAATCACCAGATCGCATGAGGCCAGAAGCCCTGCATCATCGTCATAGTTGGCCGGCGTGATCAGACCGGCAAGCTCCTTGGCGAACAAGTCCGCCGGGCGGCTCTTGACGGCGTTCTTGATCCCATCCCGCGCCAGCTTGCGCCGATCACCCCCTTCCGGAAGATCGCGAGGGACGATGTCAAACAGGACCGAGGGGACGCCAGCGTTGGCCAGGTGAGCGGCGATGCCCTGCCCCATGACCCCAGCGCCGAGCACGGCGACCTTGCGGATCGCAGTTGTCGTTTCTGCCATTCTGTCTCCATAAAACGGTGCTCCCCGGCAAACCGGGGCAGAATGAATGAATCCTCATTCAGCGAGATCAGTATATCTCGCCAGCACCGCTCGTCATCTCTCCCCCCTTCAATCTCTCCCCCATCAATCTCTTCGGCGTACGATAAGCTGCACGCCCCTCCAGCGGAGACGACTGTGGCCGCCCCGGCTCCCCCCCAGACCTTCGGCAAGTACCATCTACTCGAAAAGATCGCGACCGGCGGTATGGCCGAAGTCTGGCGCGCGCGCGCGCGCGGTATGGCCGGCTTCGAAAAGATTCTCGTCATCAAGAAGATCCTTCCTCAGCTCCTGAAAGACGACGAATTCATTCAGCTCTTCATCGACGAAGCCCGCATCGCCGTCCAGCTCCTCCACGTCAACATCGTTCAGGTCTTTGACCTCGGGGAGGTCGACGGGCAGTACTTCATGGCCATGGAGTACGTTCACGGCCTCGACCTCTCCAGGATCGTCAGCCGCGCACGACACCTCGGCGCGTTCCCCATCCCCCTCGCCCTCTTCATCATCACCGAAGTCCTCAAGGCGCTCCAGTTCGCTCACACCCGCGCAGACGACGACGAGCGCGCCATGCGCATCGTTCACTGCGACATCTCTCCCCAGAACGTCCTCATCTCCTACGCCGGTGAGGTCAAGCTCACCGACTTCGGCATCTCCCGCGCCGCCTTCCAGGCCGCTGACCGGCACAAGGTCATCCGCGGAAAATATGCCTACATGTCCCCAGAGCAGGTGGAAGGACGCGAACTCGATGGGCGCACGGATCTGTTCTCTCTGAGCATCGTGCTCTATGAGCTTCTGACAGGGCGCCGACTGTTCAAAATGCGCTCCCGGGAAGAGACCCTCAACCGCGTCCGGCGCGCAGAAGTCCCCTCGCCTCGCGCCTTCCGCCCCGAGATCTCCGAAGACCTGGAAGGCATCCTGCTCCGCGCGCTCTCCCGACGCCCCGAAGACCGCTTCCCCGTCGCCGCAGAGATGCTCGACGCCCTCAGCGGGCTGATGGTGCGCGAAGGCCACCGGGCCACCAACAATGACCTCGCCAGCTATCTGCGACAGGTCATCGACGCCGCCGCGGGCGGCGCCCCCCGAAAAGAGACCCAGGAGCGCCCTGCGCGCCCCCCCCGCAGCAGCGCCGTCGTCGTGCTCTCCGTCGAAGCCTCGCCACCACCGCGATCCATCGCCGCCCCACGCACCAGCCTCGCCCACCTCAGCCAGGAGTGGGCCGGCATCATCGGAAGCTTCAGCGGCGAGATCTGGGAACAGGGCGACGGCTCGATGCTCATCGTCTGGCTGTCTCGGGAAGCCCTCGGCCAGGCCATCGAAGCCGCCCAGACCCTACAGCGGTCGACCCTTCACGCCGGCTACCGGCTCAGCGCCGGCGTCGCCCCCGGCGTCGCACGGATCTCACCAGAGACCCGGCGCCCCGCCCGCGGCTGGGAGCTGGCCGGACCGTTCTACCTCGCGCGGTGGATGATGAACCTCTCCGCGCACCGTGGACGCGTCCTGCTCACCGAAGTCGCCGCCAGACAGGTTGAAAGCCGCACCGCCCTGCTCGGCCGAATCCCCATCCAGGGCAATCGCTACATCAACCTCCACGAGCTTGGCTGACTTTTCATTTGATTGAAAGTACTTTTTTGATTTCTCGTTCGCGCGTCTGCGGACGAGGTGCGAACCGTTGCTGTTTGGAGAACCCCCGGCCTTTGTTCTTGAGCGTGACCTCAACCTGAGTCATGGGCAGGATCAGGGCGGTCACCTCGCGGAGCTGCGCTTCCAGCAGCGAGTATTCGGTGTAGCGGGTGGTGACGTCGCCCTGATGGCCCACGAGGTACTGCACCAGGTCCCGCTGCGCCCGCACGCACGCCGACCGTCGCGTTGCTCAAAGACAAAACGCGCTTCGCGTGCAGATCATCACCGAGGATGCTGGCCAGAAGGTCATGAACATCAGGAACATCGATGGGGAGGGGCCTGTGATTCATATCCACAGATCACATCCGACCGGCCACCCCAAACAAGCGGTTCATGACCGGCTATCCGATGCTTCAAAAATGAGGGGATCGCTCAGGATTTATGGGAAAAACGCTGCTCACCCATCCCGGATATTCTTCGAACAGATAGCGAGCCATACTCTATTTTGCAATATTAAAACTGGATTTTCTGCCGATAGACGATGATCCCGGGAGTGTACCCATGATAAGTTCGGGCGCGCCCGGGACCTGCCCCGGGCGCGCACAGTATAAACTGAGCTTCAATGTAATATTTTCCTTTTGGTCGATCGGGTACACATTTTGCTCACCTGGAAGACGAGGTCACAAAGACCTCACTTCAACTATGGAATCATCATGACCGCTCGTTTCGTTGCTCTTCTTCTCGCACTGTTCTGCAACACTGCCTACGCTGGCTATGTCTGGCCTGTCGAGGTCGGTATCTCCGGCTCGAGCGCCTTCGGCTCGAAGGCTGCTGCGCGTGATAGTGCAGACTCAACGCAGTACATCGGTTGTGCTGTCTTTGCATCGGGCACGACCTCGACGACCCTGTATGGCCTCTGCGCTGCCCGCACCGCGACCGGCACCTATCTCTCCTGCTCGACCACCAATCCCAAGATGATCGAGGCCATTCAAGGGCAGGATACGTACGGCTACCTCTACTTCACTGAGACCAGCGGGCAATGTAGCTACATCTACAGCAACCGCTTCTCCAGCTACCTTCCCTGATTTCGACGCTCATCATCGATGAACATTGATTGTGAAGTCCAAGTATATGGACGTCACAATCACATCAATGAGCTGACCACCCAACCGGAGCAGATGATGCGCACGTCCATCCTCCAGATCCTGAACATCGTGGTGCTGTGTGGGGTGGCCGCCGTGCTCGTCTACACCCAGACCCGTCCACCGATCGAGGCCCCTCAGTCTGGTGCCTCCATCGCTGCTGTGACACCTGCGGCGGGGTGCTCGCCGATCCCCTTTGACGAACACGCTGTGCGCACCTGGATTGAGCAGGCTGTGCACCAGGCGGTCAGAGAAGCACAACCCGATAACTCATCTTCAACGAACACTGTAACCGTGGTGACCCAACACACCGAACAACAAAGCGACGCCTGGCGAGAGGCGGATCAACTCTTGGCTGAAGTGTTCGAAGTTGGCGAGATCACGCCGGAACTTCGCCAGGATTTTCGCCGCATCGCTCCAGAACTGCATCCTGAAGACTTAAGCGATCTGACCGCAGCGCTGGCCGATGCCATGAACCGTGGTGAACTTCCTCCGCCCGAAATACCAGGTATGCTCTTCTAAACCATTGGAAGAAGACGTCCCTATCTATTTTCTCTGGTAGGGATGATCTCCAGTGGGACTGGGTTGTTCTTTCGCCAATCGGCGAAGAATGGGAACAGATCGGAGTAATTTTCGGTGTATTCGGCTCTGGTGATGTCGATGCACACCTGGGCAGTTGTGACCCTTGCGGTGGTGCAGAGACGAACAAACCAGTCCATCGCATTCCCCATCACACGGACTTCGGCGGACAGGAAATTCAGAGGGTGCATTTTGTGGTCAGGGAAGTCCGCAGCAGTGAGGGTTGTCGGGCTGCTCCGGTTCCCTGCCCCTCTCCTGGCCCCGTAAGAACCAGGTTCCCGGTCAGTTTTTGAGCCGCTGAGAAGTTCTGTGCAGATCGGTCCGGGGGGCGGGCCCCAAGGCGCACACCCAACCCGCTTCCTCCGCCATGTACCCGACTCTGATGAGCGCAGCGGCGATGGCGCGGGATGCCGTCAGGTCGTCACGGAGTGGTGTCGGTGTGCTCTGCCCAGGCGACGACGCGAGCGATCCGGACGCGGACAGATGACCGATCCAGCCATCCGGCGAAGATGTGTGGGGCGCCGGTGACTCATCAGGACACCCCGACTTCATCAAAGGCGCCGTACTGCTCGGCGAGTTCGAGCAGGCGAATCCAGTTCGTGACCTGGATCCGGCAGGTCGGCCACTCCTTCAGAGAGGCATGGATGACGCGCAGCCGATCGGCAGACTGGCGCCAGGTGAATCCTCGGCAGCGCTCCTCGCTCAGTTCATACGACGTGGCAGCCAGGCTGAGCCTGTAGCCCCCCAGGATGGCGCCGCAGTGAAAGCAGCGCTTGATTTTCCGGACCATGGTTGCCTGCCACGGCCCGGAGAGGGGGTGGAAGACATGATCGGTGCACCCCAGCGCGAGGGGTTGGTTTGGGATGGTCATCGCCATCCACGCCTGGAGCGGTGGAGAGGCTTCCAGCCATGCCACAATCCTCTGGAGGCGCTCCCTCTCCAGACTCTGGAAGAGCCTCCCAGGCTTGCGCGGGTTGGACACGGGCGAGGGTCAGCAGGGCGCGCTTCTGCTCGGATGTCATCGGATGCCCCGATCGGCGCATCTGCGAACGAGGTGCGAACCACAACTGCGCGTCAGACCCCATTTCACCGCCCTGGACCGCACAACTCCACGAACAACAACCTCGACGTCACCGTGTTTTTTCGCGATGGCCGGGTTCGGATCCAGGGGGATGCGTGGATCAAAGTCCACGAGCTTGGGTAGCCCCGAAAGCGCTACGCATCCCAAATGCCACTCTGACGAAAGAGTACAGCCTCCTCGTTTTCTTGGATGCACCCTACCGTCAGCATTATCTGCGGTAATCGCGGGCTGAAATGTCAGTGTAAGGCCAGCACCCATGAAGCCGATACACTCAAATCACTTCCTCTGCGCTGTATTTCCAGATGCTGAGTACTTCACTGCTGCTGTTTATGTCGAGTTCTTCAGAACAATATGTCGGTCGAGTGTTGCTGGTTGAAGACAGCGACATTCTTCAAGCGGCGTTGGCGCGGGGCCTGAAGCGGTGGATGGTTCAGGTCGCACCCAACGGCCGGTTCGCGCGGGCGCTGCTGAACACCGTCCACCCCCCGTTCGATGTGGTCGTCTGTGACGTCAGCCTGCCCGATCTGCCCGGCATTCGGTTGTATCAGCAGGTGAGCAGCCGGATGCCCATCTATCAACAACGGTTCCTGTTTATCACCGGGGGCACCTTGACCCCTGAGCAAACCTCGTTTCTACGGCAGACTCGGCAGCCGGTGCTCTACAAGCCGTTCAAGCTGGACGCGCTGCGGGCGACCATCGGGTCGCTGGAATCCAGCGCCTGAAGCGTCTCACATGCTGGCGGCGATCGCCGCCGCCGGCGCCGTCATCGGTGCGCGGTACCCGTCGCAATGGGTGGTCCGTACACGACGACGCCAGCGGGCCGGCGGACGCCATGTCGACAGCGGCTTCTGTGGCCAGTCCAGCGAAGAGCCCGTGGGAAACAAGAAGCTGTATCGCGCCACGCCGACCGCACGAACCAGCGCCATCTCACCGATCTGATCGAGGAACGCGAGCAGGGCGAGCTGCGGCTGGTTGTACTCGGTCGTGGTCGCGTCCCCCTGGAGCGGCTGAAGGGTCAAGATGTAGCAGCCGTTCGTCCCCTGGAGGCGCACCTGCCGATCCGATTCCACCACCAGGAGGGGGTGCTGCGCGGTCAGTAGATGGATTGCCTCTCGCCACATTTCGGATCTCACGGGTGGGGTTCGGTTGTTCCTCTACAATCTACAGACCCATCCGATTCACGTCGATTACGGGGGCTTACAGAGATTTCAACCAGCCCGGAACAGTCGACCCAGTCGACGGTTAAGACGGTGGTAAAACGGGGTGCCGCTGCCCTCGGTTCGCGCCTGGAAGGTGTCTACGAGGTACGGCACATACATGGTTCTCCTGAGGCTTCGACGACCCGTATGCGGGCAGCGGGCCACTCGGTGCCACATCCGCCCGTCATGAACCGTCAGATCCCCCGGCCGTGTCTCGACAGCGACTTCGTTCGGATCGGGGCGGTTGGAGATGAAATACGGCTTTTTCAACAACATCGACCGGAAACCCTGGTTGTGGCTGCCGGGGATGAGCCGCAGCCCCCCGTCACAGGCCCGCACATAGTCGAAGTGCATCCCCACGTTGAGCATCGGCCCCGGCACCCGGATCCGCGGCGCGTCAGGATGGACCATGAACAGATCCCGGAGCCCGTCTGTGTGCCAGCCAAGCTTCGAGTATGCGCTGCTGCCAGGCAACGTCATGTTTCGATTGAACACCACCCCGTCCTTTTCTTCGTCGCCGACACGGGTGCGTTCCCCAATCAGGCTGCGGACAGGCATGAAGCGCTCATCCCGAACGAACGTTCGGATATAATCCGAATACAATGAGGTGAACGCGAACCGCTGGATGAACGGGGCGCCCCGCTCATCTTCCCCAACCCAGATCGGGATCCCATTGATCGAATCCCGTCGCTCGGACAGCCACCGTGTCTGGATGGTGTCCACTTCTTCCAGGATCCGCGCCACCTCTTCGTGCGTGGCCACCTCAGAGAACAAAATGTAGCCATGCAGATCCAGAAATGACTGCTGGACCCCGGTGATCGTGTGACCCAGGATAAACCGGGTCGACAGCGGCAGCCGCGCCGCATGCGACCGCTCGTCATCGGTCGGCACCACCCGCGGCGGGCTGGGAATCATCTCTGCATCATGTCGCGTCGCGCTCATCAACGTCCTCACAGTGTGTCGAGTCCAAACAGCCGATCCGCCAGCTCGATCAGATGATCGACGACGGCCTGGTGCGGGTCCGCAGCGTTTTGGGTGAACAAGGCCAGCTCATCGTCGTTGCTCAGCGCATAGCGGCTGATGAGCATCACGAGGCTCTGCAGCGCCAGCCGCATATCGGCCGGCGGCTTCATCAGAGCCGCCGCCAGGACCGCCGGCGCCTGCTCCAGAAAGGGCGCCTGCGTATCCCGCTGGCGCCGCGGCGAGAGCGCACCATGGGCCAGAATCTCACGCTGAAGCAGCCGCAGCTCTACCGGGTGCTGCCGGGCAAACCCATACCCGGCGACCACCGCCTGCCGGATCGCATCGGCGACATCTGCGCCATCGGCGACCGCCGCCATCAGCGGCGCCTGAAGCGCAGACAGCTCTGCATACATCGCGTCCAGGCAGGCGTCGTACAGCCCGTCCTTGCTGCCAAAGTAGTGGTTGATCATGCCCACGCTGACCCCCGCTTGCGCCGCGATCGCCCGGATCGATGCGCCGCGGGCGCCCCGCTGAGAGAACAACGTCAGCGCGCTGTCCAAAATGCGCCGCTGGGTTCGCGCCGCGTCCGCGTTTGCTGGCCTGGCCATGCTCCTCAATTAATCAAACGTTTGTTTAATTCAAGGCGCTGTCACCCACCCGACACATCTTCCCCCTCAGAACCATGGCTCAAAGCTGAGAGAGCAGCGCAGAGCAGTCGACATAGGGGGCGAGGCATGGCGCGCGGTCCGCATATCGGAGCACCCCCGCCCGCGGCTCCATCGGACTGAGCAGGATCGCGCTGCTCACCGTTCCATAGTCTCGATCGGTGTGGACGCAGACGCTCTCCGAGGGGGACCCGCCAGCAGTGTGTGGCGTCAACGTACAGGCCAGCGCGTTCGGCAGCCGCCCCTGCGGCGCTTCGATGGCCGCCTGCAGCGCCTTCGCGACCCGCGCGGTCTTCGCCCAGGGCTGCATCGGCAGGACGTTGCTTATCACATGAACGCCTGGAGGAAGACGGGTGATCTTGAGGTCGTCTGCTGAAGCAGCCACGAACCCCTCTCCGGTGGTGGTCGCACAGACCACGTTGAACGGTCCCATCTCCTCGACCGGTTGAGATGCGAGGAGCTGCTGGGCGTCGTCCAGGTCCTTCGCGGCCAGCAGATCGACCACCAGCTGGCCGCGAGAGCGGGGTCGGGGTCGGGTGAAGTCTGTCCACCACAGGTTGGTCAGGCCGACAAACACCCCTGCCGCGTTGATGCCCATCCAGCTCCCCCCGCCGCGCTCATCCCGGCCGGCGACGAAGGGCGGGGCGTCGTCTGGCGTCCACAGCAGCGGCGGGCGCGCCGGGCGAGACAGCGCTTCGTCGCGATTGGCCGCCACGATCAGCGGAAACTCAGGGCGGGTCTTCAGGCAGACTGCGAGGGTGCACATGACGTCTCTTGTAATCGCGCTAAACGTCCCGGGAAGAACTGAAGCTGTGGGAGACAGCATGCACATACGACCGCTTGGGGTGGGCGGCCCGCCGGTCACCTCGATGGGACTGGGCCTCGCGGCGCTCGGACGGCCCGGGTATATGACCGTCGGCCACGCTGACGACATGGGCGATGACATCTCTGTTCAGGCGATGCGGGCCCGCTGCCACCAGATGCTCGACCATGCCTGGGCAGCCGGGATCCGGTACGTGGACTGCGCCCGCTCCTATGGCCGGGCCGAAGAATTCCTCCGCGACTGGCTGGTCATGAGAGACATCGCTCCCGGCGAAGTGACCGTCGGGAGCAAGTGGGGCTATATCTACACCGCCGGCTGGAAGCGTCGGGCAGAGAAGCACGAGATCAAGGTGCACACCGTCGACAACTTCCTCTCCCAGTGGGCCGAGAGCCGGGCGCTCCTCAAAGATCACCTGTCTGTCTATATGATCCACTCGGCGACCCTGAAGAGCGGCGTCCTGGACCGAACAGATGTCCATGATGCGATGCAGGCGGCTCGGCAGGAGACCGGGGTGCGGATGGGGCTGTCGCTGTCTGGCCCCCGACAGGCCGCGGTGCTGCGGCGCGCGCTGGATCTGGCGCTGTTCGATGTCGTCCAGGCGACCTGGAACCCGCTGGACCCGTCTGTGGGGGAGGCGCTGCAGCAGGCGAAAGACGCTGGGATGGGCGTCATCATCAAAGAATCCGTGGCGAACGGGCGGCTGACGCCGCGCGATCGGGAGCTGTCGGCGCGGGCGGCGGCAGCGGGGTGGGACGCCCCGCTCGACGCGCTGGCGATCTCGACCGCGCTCGCGCAGCCGTTCTGCGATGTGGTGCTCAGCGGCGCCGCGACGCCGACGCAGCTCGCCAGCAACCTCACTGCGCTCCACGCGCAACCGCCTCAGTGGGCGGGGTGGTCGGAACAACCCGAAGAATATTGGAGCCGCCGGGGCGAGCTGGCCTGGAGTTAGTCCCCGGAGTTAGCCTTGGGTTGTCGATGGTGTGTGCCGAAAGAGACGCATCAGACACAAACGATTTGAACAGGCGGTGTAAGATGGGTAAGCCGCCATCGGATCGTGTCAGGGGGGAGAGACGAAGGGTCAGCTGCGATTGTGGGTTGGTCAACCACCTCACCGGTCCGATCGGGATTTTGTGGGGATAAGAACGGTGATAAGCGTCACATCAATCCATCCCGGGGATTATGCAAACCGTCGGTGAACGATACGAGCTTGGCGAGCTTCTGGGTGAGGGGGCGACCTCAAAGGTGTACCGTGCCCGTGACCTGTCGCTCGACGTCGCGCGCGCGGTGAAAGTGCTCACCGCCGTCCCAGAGCCGACCCGCAGCCGGCTCCGGACCCGACTGCAGGCCGAAGCGCGCGTGATGGCCGGACTCGACCACCCCAACGTCCTCCAGATCTTCGACATCGGCTCGGAGGGCGACATGGACTGGGTCGTCATGGAGCTGGCCGAAGGCGGCAGCCTCCAGGATCGCCTGGACCAGATCGGCCCGCTGCCCGCCGAAGTGGGCTGCAGCTATCTGCTCCAGGTGCTCTCTGCCCTCGGCGCTGCCCATGAAGCGGGCGTCGTCCACCGCGACGTCAAGCCCCAGAACATCCTGCTCAACCGGGCCGGGACCGCGATGCTGGGGGACTTCGGCATCGCCCTGCTCAACGGGGTCGAACGCCAGACCCGCACCGGGGCGGCGATGGGCTCGCTGCCGTATATGGCCCCTGAGCAGCGCCTGGATGCGCGCCGCGTCGGCCCCTCTGCGGACATCTATGCCGCCGGCGCCACGCTGTATCATCTGCTGACCGCCAACAACCCCGTCGACCTCTACGCCAGCCCCCCGCACTCCCCCCGGTGGGACGGCCTCGCGCCCAACATCCGCGCCATCATCCAGCGTGCGACCCGGTATGAGCAGAGCCGGCGCTATCCCCATGTACAGGCCATGGCCCGTGAGCTGGTCCTCGCGCTGCGCGAATTGCACGAGCAGATCCCCGCACCCGCGACGGTTTCTCTTGGCGCGGGCGCGCTTGCCATCGGCGATCCCGGCCCCGAGCCCAGCGGCGAGCTGCCGGTCCGGTGGCTGCGGCGCTCCAGCGCCGGGTGGGCCGCCTCCACCGCAGCCGCCGTCGAGCGCCTGTTCGAGCTCGAAGAGCCAGAAGTCACCAGCCCGCTGCCCATGCTGATGCGCACGACACATCACAGCGAGCCACCCGACACCAGCGTGATCGATCGCCCCCGACCGACGAAGGCCGCCGCCCCCCCGCCCAGCCGGGACGACTTCGGCTCGATGGACATCGAACCAGAGACCGAATCCGCCGACACCCCCCCGGCCGGGCGACGGACGCTCACCCGAAGCCTCGTCGGCGCTGGGGTGGTCACCCTGTTGATGATGTCGTTCTGGTTCGCCTACAACGCCTTCGGCGCTTCGACAGACGATGCCCCGTCCACCCTGCAGGCCAGCGGCCTCGATGAGGCTGTGGATGGACCGGTGGGAATGGCGAACGGCGAATGGACGGGACAGTTGGGCGGAATCACCGCGACGCTGTCTCTGCACGGCGGTGACACTCAGCTTGAAGGCGCCCTGACCCTGCTGTTTGGAGACATCCCACAGACCTCTCCGATCAGCGGTGCATATGACCCCCACACCCGCGAGCTGAAGCTGATCCGACAGGATGAGGACAGCGACGCCCAGATCCAGGCCACTCTCTCGCCAGATGGATCCCGCATCGACGGCGCATGGCAGGAGAGCCAGAACAGCACCCCCGCGAATATCCACTTCCAACGGTCAGACCTGTAACAATCCACCATCCGGTCGGTGGTTTAGACGGGGCGAGGGGCTCGAAATACGGTATCCTCAGAGGGATCGCCGAGGAAGGGGGACACCCGATGGAGAAGTTGGAGCTTCAGCTGCTGCGGGGCGAGGCCGTCGCACACCGCCACGTCGTCACCGAGCGACCGGTGATGATCGGCCGCGCGCCGGGCAACGACCTCGTCCTCGCTGCCGACCAGGTCTCCTGGCACCATGCCGTCGTCTGGGTCGAAAACGGCCGGCTATGGCTCAAAGATCTGGGCAGCACCAACGGCTCGTTCATCAACGATGAACGCATCAAGAGCCCCACGATCATCCCCCCCGGCGCCAACCTGCGCCTGGGCCCCAGCGTTCAGCTGCGGGTGCAGGGACAGCTCAAGGGCGACGGCCCCCGGAACACCCTGCTGATGATCGAAGATCAGACCCACGGCCTGAGATTCCCGCTCCAAAGCGACCGGTTCTATATCGGCACCGCACCCAACGCCAACCTGCGCCTGGACGATGGTGACGAAGAAGAAGCCGTCCTCAGCATCCACGAAGATGGTGAGATCTGGTTGGGCACCGACGACGATGAGCGCTCAGTTGAGCTGAATGAGCCCTTTGAGGTCGCGGGACGGAAGCTTGTCATCAAGGAAGCTGTAGATGTGCGGGCCCCCACCGCCGCCGCAGAGCGGACCCGCTACGCCTATCGGCTGACCGTCGATCTCCAGGGGGCGACCGGCCCTGAGGCGAACATCGAAGACCTGCAGACCGGCAACCGCTCGGAGATCCGCTCCGCCAACCGGGCGGTGCTGTTGTACATCCTCGCCAAGAAGCTGCGTGAAGATCGCGAGAACGACGAACCGCAGGCCCGGCAGGGCTGGTGCGGCGATGAAGAGGTGTCCTCAGGGGTATGGGGCCGAAACTGGAAGAGCCACGCCGGCAGTCACCTGCACGTGCTCATCCATCGCCTGCGAAAGCAGCTCAAGTCCGATCAAATCGATCCGTGGTTTATCGAAAAAAAGCGCCGCCATGTGCGGGTGCGGGTCGAAGAGCTGATCATCCGGGACTGAGCGGCGCCCCCGGACGGTACAACAGCGCGCGCAGCCCGGCGTCATCCCCCCGCCATGCCTCCACCTCGAAGACGCCCGGGCTGCGTGCCCCGCGCATCTCCACGCACATCTGTCGCGCGCTCAGCCAGACGCCCACGCCCCGCGGCGCCAACGCATCATGGATGGCGTCTGCCAGCTGAGCGGCCAGGCGCTCTTCCAGCTGCGGGCGCCGGGCGAAGTGGTTGAGCAACCGCGGGAACCAGCCGAACCCCGCGATTCGGCCCGCAGGACGGTAGACGATCGCGCAGTGACCGAAGAACGGCAGCAGGTGATGGGCACACATCGAGTGATACGGCATCGTCCGGAGGACCACCGGATCGGTGCTCTGGGTCGGCAGCGGCGTGACCGGCGGGATGTCCGGCAGGGGCTTGAATTCCGAGAGCATCCCCAGGAACGCGGCCGGGGTTCGCGTCATCTCGGGGTCACCGGTGAACCCGAGCGCCTCAAGCGCTGCGGCGAAGTGCTCTTCTGGCGTCATCGTCTGCCTCTGTTCAGGGGAGAAGTCCGATATGGCACTACCGTGATCTGAGCCAG
The DNA here is from genome assembly GCA_038520555.1 of Myxococcota bacterium. Taxonomy (GTDB): domain Bacteria; phylum Myxococcota_A; class UBA796; order UBA796; family UBA796; genus JBCBLB01. Next base: position 18,380 of record JBCBLB010000050.1, read on the forward strand.
TCGATAAGTCCCCGGATCAGAAGCCGTTGTCGAGCAAGAATTCGCAGTTCCCCGCACAAACCGGAACGCCTCGGGTGCCCTCCCCACACAGCAGCCCACGTGGACACTCATCCACGCTCGGCACACACTCCTGCATACAGAAGTCGATATGGCAGAATCGGCCGTTGGTGAAGTCATCGCAGGAGTAGCCCGACGGGCAGTCCGCTACAGAGATGCAGGTCCCCCCACCCAGGGCCTCACACAAGGCGCCCGCCCCACAATTGGGGGCATTGTAGACGTGGCAGGGCTCGCAGTGGCCGACGCTGGTGTCGACGCACTGCCCCGACGTCGGATCGCAGACCTCACCGAAGCCACAATCCAGCTGTGTGTCCCGGCAGCCGTAGCTGACACAGGTGTTTGCGAAGGTGTCACAGGCCTCACCTGCCAGGCAGTCGCTATCGTCGGCGCAACCCGGCGTGCAGGTATAAGCGTCGGTGTCGCAGTACTCCCCCAACGCACACGTCGCCGAGGCGGTGCACTCCGCGATCTGGCAGGTCTCGTCGATGCAGACCGAGCCCGACGCGCAGTCTGCGGTGTTGGCGCACGCCCCCTCCGGCAGCACGTCGCTGCCCGAGAGGGTGCACGCCGACAGCACCGCCCCCAGGATCAACCACATCGCACGCATCACCGGGCCTCCGGGCAGAACAGGAAGGGATCGCCGTCGCCGTCGTTGTACTCGACCTCGATCTCGGCGAAGGGCGGCGGCAGGGCGCTGCGATCGAAGATAATGACAGCCTGTTCGCCGATGCGCAGGTCGTAGCGCCATGCTCCCGACTCACAGGGGATGTCTTCGCCCGCCACCGCGACCCGGATGCTCGACGGGCTGGGCAGACGGGAGAGCACGAAGGTGTCTTCGAGCCCCGAGCTGTTCAGCGACAGCTCTGTCACGATCTCGGCGAAGTCGTCGTTGCAGATGTTGACCACCACGCCGCTGGCCTGCTCGGCGACGTCGACGTATCGGGACCCCTCGCTGGCGCCCTGCTCGATCTGCGACGCCGAGCACTGCCCGATATCGTCGACCACCAGCGCAGAGATGTTCAGCGGCGGCCGGCGGTCCACCGTCGCTTTGGCCGACCGGTAGGTGTTGAGGTACTGGTTGATCGGTAAAGGGGAGACGTCCTGCTCGTCGCTGACGAAGATGAGCGACAGCGTGGCGTCGTCGCGGACGAAGCCGGGGTTGTTGCCGTCGGACAGGGCCCGGGCCGCCGCCTCCAGGCCCATCTCCGTGCCCGCCCCGCAGGTGCCGACGTTGACGATGTCGCTGAAGGTCTCCGACGCGCTCGGCGTCGAGGCGGTGATGATCTGGCCGTCCACCAGCGCGCCACCCACGGTCACCGCGTCCAGCTCCGACACGCTGCAGTCGCTGAGGCGCGGATCGACCGCGTCCACCGTCGTGGTCACCACCCCGATCTGGTAGTCGACGTCCCCCTCCAAAAAGAAGGTCAGGAAGGTGTCGAAATTCGAGGCCAGCTTCTGTTGAAAGGGCTCCATCGAGCAGGAATTGTCGACGACCAGGAGGATGTCAGCGGCGCCCGCTTCGGTCTGGGTGAACCGATCGGCGTTGTCCTGACGGACGATGCTAAACTCGTTTTCGTTACATCCGAGCGTCGTCATCGCGATCACAAGCCATACGCGGCTCATCTGACCTCCTGCTCTTCGGGACTGGTTATGGTGGCTGGTCACAACGGTTCTTGTGCTTACTGCAGACTATGGCACGCCGCGCGATATCCGGCGTGAGTGTTAAAGGCTGTCCACGCACAGCCCCCTCTGATGAAGGATCCCGATGCTTGAGACCCTCTCCAAAGGCTTTCGGAACGCCCGCCTGAAGCTTCAGGGAAAGACCGAACTCACCGAAGCCAATATCAAGAGCGCGCTGCGCGACGTGCGGGTCAGCCTGCTGGAAGCCGACGTCGAGCTGTCGGTCGTCCGTAGCTTCACCAAGCGCGTCCAGGAGCGGGCCATCGGTGAAGTCGTCACCCTCAAGGCGCCCAAGGCTCTGCCCGGCATGCCCCCGGGCATGACGGTCGGGCCCTCCGATCACTTCATCAAGATCTGCCACGATGAGCTGAAGAACCTCATGGGGCCGGTCAACACTGAGATCGACATGTCCGGCAACCCGTCGATCATCATGATGGTCGGCCTGCAGGGCTCCGGGAAGACGACGACCGCCGGCAAGCTCGCCCGCAAGCTCCTTCATGAGGGCAAGAAGCCCATGATGGTCGCCGCGGACATCTACCGCCCCGCGGCGGTCGACCAGCTGATGACCCTCGGCCGACGGCTCGGCGTGCCGGTGTTCAGCATCAAGGGCATGGACCCCGTCCAGCTGTGCACCCTCGGCCTCCAGCAGGCCCGAAACGTCGGCAAAGACGTGGTCATCTTCGACACCGCCGGCCGCCTCGCCCTCGACAACAAGCTCATGGCCGAGCTGGAGCAGATCAAAGAGAAGACCAGCCCCCAGAACATCTTCTTCGTCTGTGACGCCATGATCGGTCAGGACGCCGTCAAGACCGCCGCCGAGTTCGACCGGCGGCTCGACTTCACCGGCTTCATCCTCACCAAGCTCGACGGTGACGCCCGCGGCGGCGCCGCCCTGTCCATCAAAGAGGTGACCGGAAAGCCGATCAAGTTCCTTGGCATGGGCGAAGACCTCGATGATCTGGAGGAATTCCGTCCCGAAGGCCTCGCCGACCGGATCCTCGGCTTCGGGGACGTCGTCGGCCTGATGCAGGACTTCGAGAAGGTCGTCGACAAAGACACCGCAGAGAAAGACGCGGTCAAGATGCTGCAGGGGCAGTTCACCTTCGAGGACTTCCTCAAACAGATCAGCATGATCAAGCAGATGGGTTCGCTGCGGTCCATCTTCGAGAAGCTCCCTGGCATGGGCGACATGCTCAACCAGATCCCCGCCGAAGCCCTCGACGATCGCGAACTGGTCAAGGTCGAAGCCATGATCCAGTCGATGACCAAGCAAGAGCGCCGCGACCCGGACGTCCTGAGCGGAAACCCATCCCGGATGACGCGCATCGCCCGCGGCTCCGGCCGCGACCTCCAGGAAGTGCGCGACCTGTATGACCGCTTCCTTCAGGTCCGCGCCATGATGGGCCAGCTGGGCCAGAGCGGCTTGTTCGGCGGGCTTCCGGGGATGGGCGGCGGCGGCGGGCTGTTCGGCGGCGGCTTCCCCGGGATGGGCGGCGGCGGCGGTCGGAAGCAGCGCCGCGCAGCCGGGAACACCCCCTCGGCCAACCCCTTCGCCATGCTCGGTGGCCCCACCGCTGGCGGGGGAAGCACCGCGCCCGACCTCACACCGGAAGAGAAGGTCGCAAAAGCCAAGGCCCGTCGCGCAGAACGGAAGAACCGCTCGCGCAATCGCCGGAAAGGCAAGAAGAAGTAAGACCGAACCCGGGGCGCCCACTTGAGTCCACCGCGCCCGGTTCCGATCCGGAGACTGTAGAGAGCCTCTGGAGTAGCGTTACATGCCTTACGATCATCATCAGGTGCGGTCCCTGTTGAAGGACAGTCTCACCGCTGAGGCCAGCGACATCATCTTCAAGGTGCCGGGACGGCCCATGTTCCGCTCCGGTGACCGGCTGGTGCCGACGCCGTACCCAGAGCTGAAGCCCGACGATGCCTTTCGCATCGCGCGGGCGTTGCTGCAGATGGCCTCCAAAGAGATCCCGCTGAACACCATGGATGAGATCGAGTTCGCCTTCGGCGTCTCCAAGATCGGCCGGTTCCGCACCCACATGTACAAGCAGCGCGGCAGCCTCGCGATCGTCGTGCATCGCATCTCGCTGCACTCGCCCACCCTCGCCGACCTGGGCGCCAGCGACGACGCCGGACGGATCGCCTGGGGCGGCCCGGGCCTCACCATCGTCACCGGACAGCGCAAGCGCCTCCATCTGCTCGCCGCCCTCACCCAGGACTTCAACATCAACTTCCCCGGGCACCTCGTCTCGCTGGAAGATCCCATCGAGTTTCTGCACCGAGACCGACGCGCCATCGTCTCTCAACGCGAGATCGGCGTCGACACCAGCAGCTTCATCGAGGGCCTCAAGAGCGTCCGCCGTGAATCCCCAGACGCGGTGATCATCCATGACATGCCCAACCCAGAGACCGCAGAGGCCGCCCTCCGCTACGCCGAAGATGGCCAGAACGTCGTCGCCTCGATCGCCGGTTGCCGGGCCTCGGAGGCTGCCCGATGGTTCACCCGGATGTTCCCGGTCCACCGTGAAGAAGAGATCAGCGAGCGGCTGTGCTTCGCGCTTCGCGGTGTGATCGCCGAGAGCAAGGACAAGGTCAGCGTCATACCCGCCTCACGCGCCCTGCTTCGGGCCGTCCTCGAGCGCGCCCCCCTGCCACTGGCCGCCTGACCGCTGCGCGATTACCCCTGAGGAGGTGACTGCGTCCCTCCTCGTGCGCGCTCCCGATCACCTCGGCGACGGCGTCATGGCCCTCTCCGCGATCCAGGCGCTCCGCCCCACGATCATCATCGGTCCCCGATGGGCGCCCGACCTCTACGCCAACCTCGGCGCCCGGATCCACCCCCCGGGGGGGCGGTGGCCTGATGCAGACCTCGCCGTCCTGTTTAAGCCCAGCCTCCGCGCCGCCATCGCCGCTCGCCATGCCCGGCGGCGCATCGGCGTCAGCCATGATGCCCGGTGGCCGCTGCTCTCCGATGTGGTCCCCACCGGACGGCGCCATCGGATCGAAACATACGCCCGCCTCGCCCGACTCGCCGGGGCGCCCCTCGACGACCCGCTCCCTCGATACGCTCCATCCGCAGGCCCCGCCGTCCCCGAGATCTCCCGCGACGCCGTGCTCCTGCTCCCCGGGACCGCCTCCCCTGAGACCGTTCGGTGGAGCGGGTTTCGAGACCTCGCCGATCGGCTGGCTGGGAGCGCAGTCTTCACAGGGGGCCCCGATGAAGACGCGATCGTCCGCGCGATCGCCGGGCCGCATCGGGTCATCGCTCCCCTGAGC
>JBCBLB010000770.1:0-4351 GCA_038520555.1 Myxococcota bacterium
CGAGGGCCAGTGGTACATCGTCCAAACCGACAGCGTCGCCGACATCCAGCACCCCCGCTACCGGTCGACCAACCACGACGCCCTCCTCAAAGCCCGCGCCGATAAGGGAAATGAGGCGCTTCGAAAGCGGCTGTATGGCTGCTGGATGTCGGCGACGCTGTCGGTTTGGACGATGTACCACTGGCCCTCGTAGTGGAGGTACAGCGTCCCATCGCCCAGATCGACGTGGGGGGCTCGCTCGGGGGGAGACCACCGATTCCGCGGCCGGGTTCGGGTCGGCTGCATCAGCCGTCCGGTCTCCGGGTGCACATAGAAGGTCCACCGGTTGAAGAACAGCTCGCCCCGCCAGCGGCTGTGGTGAAGGACCCGATCGCCGTCGAGGATCACGTCTTTGCTGACCATCTGATCGATGTGCTCGAAGATGTGCATGTGCACGGCCGAGCGTGTCGACATCCCGTCGCGCAGCTCGGCGTAGACGTCGTCCCAGCGCTCCCCGAGCTTTGCGGTCAAAAACCGCCGCAGCGGCGCCAGGTTGTCGCCGAATTGGCGACGGTATCCCCGGCGCGGCCGCATCGTCAGCCGCTCGGGCAGGGCTTCGTAGTCCTCGATGAAGTTCGCGTCCCGGACCGCCTGCCGATGCCAGCGGACTTCGCCATTTTTCAGCCACTGCGAGCCCCAGCGGTAGCACTCGATGACCTTCCGATGCATGTCTTCACGCATGATTGCCTCCGCCCGATGGGAAAGCAGGAAGCGTTCCACCCCGATCCGGGGCCCAGGTGATGCATGGTGCATCACCTGGATGAGGTAGGATGCATCAAGGTGAGGCGTCTGGCACCGGTTTTGGGCACTGCGGGTGCCCGGCACAGGCTTCGAGGTGTGGGGCGGCGCGATCGGGGCGGTTCATGGCGAGGTACGCCTCGGCGGTCATGGCGTGCCAGCGTGGTTCGTTGGGCTGAATCGTCACCAATGGGCGGAGCGTCTTGACCACATCGACCAGCCGGCCCTGCTCGCGGAACAGGGCGGTCAGCTCCAGGCGCGCCTGGAGGTTTGAAGGGCGCATCCGAAGCTCGGCACGAAGCAGCGCGACGGCTTCCTCGGCGTCGCCGTCCAGCCGCTGGAGGGCGGAGGCGGTCTGGAGGGCGCCCCGTTCGAAGGGCCGCTTCCAGGCGAGCTGGGTCACCGGCTCGACCATCTCTGCGGTGGGCTCGCCGTTTCGGATGGCGAGCATCGCCCGGATGAGCATCATCCGACCATGGTCGGGGGCCTGATCCAGGTACAACTCGGCGGTGGCGCGGGCTTCCTCCAGGCGGTTGGCGTAGAGAAGCGCCTCCACCTCTCCCGCCCGGGCATTGAGCGAGCGTGGATCGTGGGTGAGCGCCTCGCGATACCACTGCAGCGCCTCAACCGGTGCGCCGACCTGCATCCACAGCGAGCCGATGAAGATCGCCGTCGTGCTGTCCGGAGAGATGCGGTAAGCGTCCTCGGACTGGCTGATCGCCTCATTCATTCGCCCCTGCTTCGCGAGCAACCGACCCAGACGGAAGCGGGCGTCCCGCATCTTGGGGAACGTCTCGATGAAGTCGCGGAGGGTCGCCTCCTGCTCGCTCGGTGGGCGCTTCTTCAGCTCCCGCAATTCTTTGAGCACGCCGATGCCATCGCGCGGATCGAGGGTGCCCGTGAGGACCGGATCGGCCTCGGTGGGGGCGGCGATGTAGCCGAGCGCCTGAAGCTGCTCCAGCTGGCCGGGGTCGAGGGTGAGCGGGCCGACCTCCCAGGAGGGCGTCTCGCCCGCGCGCTGCTGAATCTGCGCTGCGGCGTCTGCGGGCGGTGTCCCCTCGATGGTTTCATAGCCGCCCTGTAACAGTCGGCCTTTCTGGCCGGTAATTCCCCGGAGTGGCGCCCATCCGAACAGGTATGCGCCCTGTAGGGCCTCGCTGAAGATCCCGTCCCGGGCCTTCGGATCGTTGAACAGGTTGACACCGTCGAAGTCGAAGTCATCGTCGGGCACGCCGAGCAGGTTCAGCAGGGTCGGGGTGATGTCGGCGAGGCTGACCGGGACGTTGACGACTTCACCCGCGGGCACGCCGGGGCCAGCGAACAGCAGGGGGACATGGAGCGTCTCTCTGGTGAGGAGCAGCCCATGCTCCTGCTCGCCACCGGCGCCGAAGGCTTCGCCATGATCGCCGCTGACGACGATCAGGGTGTCTGCGGGCAGCGCCTGGAGCAGCCGGCCGACCTGGGCGTCGACGAACGCGATCTCATCGTCATAGGGGCGGCCGGTGGCGTACGCTTCGGGGGGCTCATACGGCGAGTGGGCGTCGAAGACATGCACCCAGAGGAATTCGGCGCCGTCGTCCAACGCGGCGAGGGCATCGTCGACGACGGCGTCGGCCCGCCGCTCGGCGCGCCAGTTGAGGCGGTCGGAGGGCAGGCCCAGCTCATCGGCGTAGGCGTCGAAGCCTTGCCCGAAGCCCCAGTGGGCCTGGGTGACATAGGCGCCGACGGCGGCGTGGGTCTGCCAGCCGGCGGCCTGCAGCCGCTCGGCGAGGGTGACGGCGTCATCGCTCAGGCGGGCGTCGCCGTTGGTGTGCACCCCATGCCGGGGCGGGAGCAGCCCGGTGAACATGGTCGAGTGTGAAGGGATCGTCAGCGGCACCGGGGCAAAGGCTCGGGCAAACCGGGTGCCGCGGGCGGCGAGGGCGTCCAGGTTCGGGGTCCGGGCCAGCGTATGCCCCCACGCCCCGATGCGATCGGCCCGAGTCGTGTCCAGCGTCAGCAGCAACACCGGCGTCTTCGCGGCAGCGGCTGGTGGCGCGGTCGATGGGATGGGCGTCGGCGTCGGCGTCAGCGTCGGCGTCGGCGTCGGCGTCGGCGTCGGCGTCGTGGGGGAAGGGTCCTGACAGCTGATCAGGAGCGGAAGGGCGAAGGGCAGCAAGCGGTCACTCGCGGTGAGAGCGGCGGGTCCGGACTTCTGTAACCCAGTGGCTCGCCATTTCCTGTGCGGTCTCGGGGCGGACGTCGGCCTTGATGGCATCATAGACGGCGCGGGCCTGCTCAATGGAAGGAAACCCGCCAGCGTTGACGGCCCAGGTCAGCGCGTCATGAATGGTCTGAAACACCCGCGGGGTCTGCCGCTCGATGCGCTCTTTTTCATCATGGGTGAGCCCGCCATAGACGGCTTCTTCCAGCCGTCCGGGCATCCCCTCCCAGCTGCCGGAGTCGTCCCACAGGGTGATGTCTGCCCGTCCGCGCCGGGCCCAGAGGACATGGATCCCCCGCTTTCCGTCCTTCTCAACGATCTGGAGCTGCATGTTGATGCAGCGGGACAGGCGCACCACTTCGGTCTGGGTGATCGAGAACCGAACGATGGAGTTGGCCGAGGCATCCCGGGCGTCCTGGAGGTGGTAGATCCAGAGGGTGTCGGTGCCCCAGCGGGTGACGGCGTCCTGGAGCAGGCGCATGGCGAGGGCTTTTCGCTGGAACTGCGAGATGAGGTTCTTGCTGCGTTTTCGGTCGCGATCGACGAGGGCCTGGACGACGTAGGGCGTGATGATCGAGGTCAGCGAGTCGATGATGATGGTGTCGACGCGCGCGCCGGGCATATTCTGGAGGAGGACCCGATTGATGGCGTCCGGGTCGACGTTGTCGCTGGGGGTGTCGGAGAGGGCGTAGACATCATCCGCGCTGAGGTCCATGACCTCGCTGAAGCGGTGATCGGCGTCGATGATGAGCTTGCTGCCGTTCATCCGCGCGGCGAACGTGGATTTTCCTGAGCCTGGATAGCCGACGATGGACCAGTGTCGGGGAGGGTAGGGTGGCTTAACCATCTTCTTGAACCCCATCCCGAAGCGCCTCCTGTTGGGGGGTGATGACTTCTGCGCTGGCACAGGAGCGTTAACCGCTACACAAAGCGGCGTCCGCCGAGACACAGGAGCGATCGATGAGTGACAGGCCTGCCTTGTTGGTGACCGGTGCGACCGGCCTTATCGGCTCCGCGCTGTCGGCCCGCCGCACGATCCTGCCGCTTCCGCGGCGCGCACCGTCGGAGGGCGGCCCCTGGTGGGAGCCCACGGCGGGTCGGGTCCACGATCTCAACCAGTCGGTCGGCGCTGTGGTTCACCTCGCTGGCGCAGGGGTGGCGGACAAGCGGTGGACTGCCGATCGCAAGCAGCTGATTATGGAGAGCCGCCGTCAGGGGACCCGGACCCTGGTGGACTGGATGGCCAGCCGACCACAGCGACCGGCGGTGCTGGTTTCAGCGAGCGCCATCGGCATCTACGGCGATCGGGGTGACGCGGTGTTGGACGAAGACGCCGATCGGGGCGCGGGATTCCTCGCCGACGTCGTCGAG
>JBCBLB010000128.1:0-16844 GCA_038520555.1 Myxococcota bacterium
GCTTCGGCGGCCTGCTCTCGTCGAGCAAAGATCCCTACCGCAACGCCCGCATCGAGGTTCGGGTCGGGGACTATGCGTTCGACAACGCCAACTTCAACACGGCGTTCGGTGAGCGGGCCGGCGTGGTCAGCCGCGGGCTTCCCCAGGAAGACCGGGTCGATGCCCTCCGCCGCGAGCTGTGGTTGGGCCTGGACGTCGCATACAAGGGCGCCACGGAGCAGATGGCCGCCAAACTCAGCGCCCTCGAAGGCCAGCCCCCCCGCAAGCTGCCAGATCTGTCGCAGGTGCCGCCGCTGAAGACTGAGCCGTTGGACCGCCCGCGCGTCGATGAGGCTCGGGTCCAGGAGCTGGTCGCTTCGCTGAGCGCGCGCCTGGAGCGGTGGGAGGGCATCGAAGAGGCGGAGAGCATCGCACGGGTCTGGTCAGGGGCCCGGATGCTGTGTTCGAGCGAGGGGGCCCGGGCGTGGCTGCCCACCGGGTTCGCCGTGGTGCGCGTCGAAGGCGTGTTCCGCGCAGAGGACGGCTCACGGCTCCGGGGCTCCCGGTCGTGGGTCGCCGCGGACATCGATGGGCTCCCCTCTATGGAGGAGATGTTCGATGAGGTCGATGACCTGGGCGCGTGGCTGTCAGACCTCCGCGACGCCCCGATCGAAGAGGACTACCTCGGCCCGGTCTTGATGGAGGGGCCCGCGGCGGTGGAGATGTTCCGTCAGGTGCTCCTCCCCGAGATCAGCGGGACGCCGCCAGCGATGGAGGCCCCGGACGGCTTCCAGCAGAACGCGCAGCCGACGCCGACGGCCCGGCTCGGCCGTCGGCTGCTGCCCGGGGGATGGAGGGTGGTCGACGATCCGACCGCGGATATGCGGCTCGCTGGCGCCTACGATTACGACTTCGAGGGGGTCGCCGGGGAGCGGGTGGTGCTGGTCGAGGATGGCGTCGCCCGGGATCTGCTGATGAGCCGCATTCCCCGGAGCGATGTGGAGGGGACCAACGGCCACGGCCGCTCGCTGGGCGTCGACCGCCGCGTGGGGATGCCCTCGGTCGTCACGGTGACGCCGAAGCGGTCGAAGTCATCGCGCCGGCTGGAGAAGAAGGCGACGGGCCTCGCCCGACAGGCCGGTCGGGACTATGTGCTGGTGGTCAAGCGGCTGGAGCCCCCCGCCCTGGCCGAGGACTTCCGCGTCGCGTTCAGCGGCGAAGGGCCGCTGCCGGGAATCACCCGGCCGCTGGAGGCGTATCGGCTGTACGCGGATGGCCGGAGAGAGCCGGTTCGGGGCCTGGAATTCCTCGGCGTTGATCGGCGCACCCTGCGGGATATCGCCGTCGCCGGTGGCGTGACCGGGCCGATCAACGTCCTGGATGCCGGGCCGGGGGCGCAGCGGTTCAGCATCGGCGCCGTGGGCGGGCTGCCAGCGACATGGTCCGCGCCCGCTGTGGTCATCACCGAGATGGAGCTGCGGGGCAGCGGCGGGGCCGAGCCGCGGGTCATCTCGCCACCACCGGTCTCGAAGACCAACGACTGAACCCGGACATGCCGACGGTCCTGGTCATCTCTTCGTATGTGGCGGCTTCACGGGTCGGCGGTAGCATCGCGCCGCTGGTCCTCGGACCGATGGGGATCGAGACGATCCTGGCGCCGACCTGCCTGTTCGGTCGGCACCCAGGCCGCGGCGATCCCGGCGGCGCCGCCGTCTCTGCAGAGACCCTCGAACAGCTCCTCCGCGGCATCGAGGCCGATGGCGTCTTCCCCCAGCTCGACGCGATCCTCACCGGACACTTCAGCCAGCCCGCACAGGTCGATGTCGCCGCGGGCGCCATCGCACGTGCGCGCGCCGCCCACCCCGCGCCGGAGCGGCTCCAGGTCGTCGTCGATCCCATCATGGGGGATGAGGGACCGGGGCGATACATTCGCGAAGCCGTGGCGCAGGCCATCGCCCAGAAGCTCGTCCCCATCGCGGATATCGTCGCTCCCAACCGCTGGGAGTTCGCCCGGCTGTGTGGCGTTGACCTGGACGCAGTGGGGACCGCCGAGGACATCGCCACGCTGGCGCGCCGCCGCGGCGGGCGATGGATGATCTCCTCTGTGCCAGCGCCTGCCGGGATCGGGGCGATGGTCGTCGAGGCAGGGACGGCGATCCGACACAGCACGCCGCGGGTCAAGGGCACGATTCCGAACGGGACGGGCGATCTGTTGACCCTATGGTTCGTCGGCGAGATCGTCCGCGGTGCGGCGCCAGGGGCTGCGCTGCTGGCGGCGGTGGAGGCGACGCATCGAATCCTGTCGCAGACCGTCGCCGCCGGCGCACGGGATCTGATCCTGATCAACCGCGGCACGGCGCCAGGAACGCCTTAGAAGAGGATTGACGGAGGGTCTCGATATGGGCGTGCTGGGTTTGATTCTGTCCGGGGTGCTGCTGGGCAGCATGTTGTTGTTCGTCGCCATCGTCGCGCCGACGGTGTTCAAGGTGCTTGAGCCAGAACCGGCGGGGGGCTTCTTGCGGGCGCTGTTTCCACGGCTGTACGTCTGGATCACCGCAGTCGCGGCGGTGACCAGCGTGGTGCTGCTCTTCTCGACGGTGTTGGGGGCGCTGCTGATGTTCGGGGTCGCCGTGGGCGCGGCCTATTCGAACTGGATCCTCACGCCCCAGATCAACGCCGCCCGTGACGCCTGGAAAGCGGGTGGAAAAGACTTCGCCAAGGCGAACTTTGACCGACTGCACAACCTGAGCACCCGGATCTACGGTGTGCAGCTCATCGGGGTTGGGCTGGTGTTGATCCTGGCGGGGCTGGCGGTCTGATCATCGTCGGGATGGCGGTGCAGTGATCTGCAAACGCGCTGGCGAAGGAATACAGCGAGGGAGGGGCTACTTGCGGATCTGGACCACGCCGGACTCGGTCACGAGCGCAGTATAGACCGGCAGGTCCTGGGCAAGGTGGCCGAGGGTCTCGTCGAGCTGTCTGGTGGCCAGCGAGTTGACCGCGTTCGCAAACTCACTCCCTTCAACGCCACGAAGAAGTGGTTCTTCTTCGACGAGGAACTCGGCCATCTGGTTGCGCATCCACTCCGTAACCTTGGGGTGGGCCACGAACATCTGCACGTGGTCACGGCAGGGGGCGACCATGGGCACGCGGGTGTAGGCGTGCTTGGACTTGCCTGCGGTCACCTGCACCACCGCGCCTTCGGCATGGCCGCCCTGCAACACGACGTAGTTGATGTCGGCGCCCGCCCACAGCTCACGGAAGACCGTCTCGATCACCTTTTCGGTCAGGCCCTTGCGGACGCCGTAGGCGTTCGGGTAGAGCAGGGCGAGCTTGAGGTGGCCACAGCCGACATGCTTCGGGTCGATAAGGAAGGGCACCAGCGCGTCCGCGTGCTTGCCCGGGTTGCGGACCAGCTCTTCGGTCTTGACCGTGTCCGCGCCCAGGTAGGCGAAGCGCTCGTCTTCGGTCAGCGACTGCGCGAGCGTCGTCATCGCCTTGGAGTCCGTGTGCATGTAGAACCGGCCGAAGTGGCCGAGGAAACGGCGGAAGACCCGCGGGACCTCATCGTCGACGATGGGGTTGTTCGTGAGCTGTTCGATGGTCGCCAACGCCACGAGATACTCCCCCGCATCGCCGCCCGGGGTGCCCAGCACCGAGTCGGGCTCGCGGCCGTCCACGCAGCTCTGGGCGCCGTCGACCAGGATGCGGGCGAGGTTGGTCCAGCGGACAACGCCAGACTTTCGGATGTGGCTCGCGACTTCTTCGGGACTGAGTGCCATGGAAAACCTCCGGTGAGAGCTGTCCCATGATATGCGCAGCCGGGCCAGAGCGCACAGGCCATCATGTCTGTTATCTGGCCATTGTCGACGTGTATCGCCAGCCATTCAACAACCCGGTGCCGGTGCGGCCAGACGCCTGTGGCCGTGCAATGGTTGACGAGAGCAGTCTGGTGTGCATGGCCGGCGACGCGGCATCCAGGACCGCGCCTGGATGACCGCGCCTGGATGCCGCTCAGCCCTCACGGGGTTGGCAGCCAGGGCAGATATAGATGCGCCGGCTGCTGATCTCGTCCTTTTCGATGCGTCTCCCGCACACGTGGCACGTCTTGCCGGCCCGCACGAAGACGTAGTGGCGGTACTTCGCATAGGTCCACCCCTTCGCCTTCAGCCGCTTTGCAAGATCGGGATCGGTGGTGACGCCGCGGTGATGGTAGGCCCGGCGGGTGATGTCCAGCGACGCTTTCGCCAGTCGCTGAAGCGCTTCTTCGTCGAGGTCACAGGGGCGCCGCCGCGGATGGAGGCCGGCGACGAACAGAATCTCGCTGCGCAGGTAGTTGCCCGGGCCGCTGAGGAAGCCCTGGTTGAGGTACAGCCCGGCCAGGCCCCGTCGGTGGAAGCGCTTGTCCTTCAGCCGCGCGAGGACATCGTCTTCGGTGACCGCCTCGTCGAGCAGATCGGGGCCAAGCCTGCGGATATAGTCATGAGCGCCCAGGTCTTCGTCTTTGAGGACGACGATATCGGAGGCCGAGTACAGCAGGGCAGACTTCTTTTGGGTGTGAATGGCCAGCCGAAGGTCGCGGTTGGTCTTGGGCTGGCTGCCCCGTTTCCGGACCATCCACTTCCCATAGAGCTGGTTGTGGGAGTAGATGCTCAACTGGTTGGGGAAGCGGATGAGCATGGCCTTGCCGCGGGCTTCGACAGCAGCGATGGCCTGACCCTGCAGGTGCGGCACCCACGGCTGGAGGTGCTCGAACTTGAAGTAGAGGTCTTCGACCACGCTCCCGACGAGGGCGGTGGCAAGCTTGTCCGCAGCGCGATGGATCTCGGGTCCTTCAGGCATAGGGAGCGATAACGGCGTTTGCTGAAATCGCTATTCAGGCATCTTCGCGCTCTGACTCTGAAAAAATCGATGAGACATGGATGGCGCGATGACGCCTTGATCATCAGGACATATTCCCGATATGCAACAATGGATGTTGCAGCGCAGCATCCATTGTTGCATGATTGGAACGATTAGAAAAATAAACTTCCTACCAATACAACGATCGAATGAGCGTCGTTCAGGTGGGCGGACGGAGAGTGGCGACCTCAGCCGGTCTGGACAGTGAGGATGGTAATCATGCGGTGGTTGGCGGCATTTCCGCTGCGTGTGAGGACACGGCACCCCCGGATGCGCCCGGACAGCTCGCGCTCCAGGATAAATGAGGCGGACAGCTCGGGCAGGTACAGGAGCTGTTCGTCGCCACGCGCACCCTGACCACGGCGCCTCTCCCAGAGCACGGCGGGACTGTAAGTAATGCCGGTTTGCAGGTCTTCAATCAGGATTAGACGGTTGAGCGCCCTGGCTTCGTCCGCGAACATCCTATCCATCCATCCACCCGGCGAACGCGGAGGCGCCGGGCGGTAGAAGCAGAGCCGCACCCGGTGCCCCACCGGGATCGGCGCCAGGAAGGTTACTTGTAAGGTCTGCTCGTCCATGGCGGGGTCTGGTTATCCGTCGGAGCGGTGTTGGAGGCTGGAGCGGCGGACCCTGGTTTGATGTTGTCGTACACTGGGTGTCATGGGGAAGCTCTATCGTGGATATCAGATCGGGCGTTACGTCGTGGAGGGACTTCTTGGCACTGGCGGCAGCGCGCAGGTCTGGCGGGTCCGTCACCTGCAGATGGGCACCCTGCACGCCCTGAAAGTGCTCCTTCCTTCAGAGCAGGGGCTGCGGGCGCGCCTCTTGCGAGAGGGGCGGGCGCAGTCCCTGCTCGATCACCCCCACATCCTCCCCGTCCGCGATGTGCTGCGCGTCTTTGACAATCCGGCCCTGCTCATGCCGCTGGTCGAGGGGCCCTCGCTGCGCGCCCTCCTCGCCCATGCGCCGTTGCGCCGGGCAGAGAGCCTCTCCATCCTCCTCGCCATGGCGGAGGGGCTGGCGTTTGCCCATCAGCACGGCTTTGTTCATCGGGATCTCAAGCCCGCCAACGTGCTGCTCGACTTCAAGCCGTCCTGGATCTGCCCGCGCATCGGCGACTTCGGGCTGGTCAAGGACGCCGCCGTCGATCTGCTGCAGACCCGGACCGGCGCATTCCTGGGCACCCCCGCCTATGCCGCGCCAGAGCAGCTCATCGACGCCTCCTCGGTGGACGGGCGCGCGGACCTGTTCAGCCTGGGCGTCATGATGGTCGAGCTGCTCGCCGGGCACCGCCCGTTCCAGCAGGACGCGGCCCAGAGCGCCCTCGCCGCACAGCAGCAGCCGCCGGATCTCCGCGGAATGGACGAGCCCGGGTTGATCGCCCTGGCAGAGGCGCTCCTTCAGCCGGACCCGGCGGACCGACTGCCGGATGCGGAATCCTTTGCGGTGCGTCTGCGGGCGCTCGGTGCAGAGGCGCCGCAGCAGGTGCTCGCTGCCCGCAGCCCGGTGTGGGATGCTGCGCATCGTCTCGCCGCGGCGCTGGCGGTCCCCGCTACGGTGAGCGTGGGGCTGCATGCGCCCCCTTCGCGGCCGTTGCCGTCGCACAATCTCCCCGGGCGGCAGGATCGGTTCATCGGGCGGGGCAGCGCGCTCGACCTCCTGGCCGCACGGATCGCAGATGGGCAGCGGCTGCTGACCCTGACCGGCCCGGGGGGCTCGGGGAAGACCCGCCTGGCGACCGAACTCGGTCGCCAGACGCTGTCGCGCTGGCCCGGCGGCGTATGGTTCATCGACCTGTCCGAGGCCCGCGATGAGATCGGGGTCTTTCAGGAGGTGGCGCGGGCGCTGGACGTGCCGCTGCACAACGATCCGCGGGCCCAGCTGGGCCATATCCTCTATGCCCGCGGGCCGGTGCTCTGCATCTTCGACAACTTCGAGCAAATCGTCGATTGCGCTGCGAACACGGTCGGGCGCTGGCTCGATGAGACCGCGGAGATGGTCGCGGTCGTCACCAGCCGCCAGCCCCTGTGGCTCTCTGCGGAGCAGGTCGTCGTGGTCGAGCCGCTCACCCAGGATGAGGCCCTCGCGCTGTTCTCCCATCGCGCCCGCGCCGTCGGCGCCCGCCTCGCGGAGGATGCAGAGACCATCGCGCAGATCGGGGCGCTGGTCAACGCGTTGGAGCGGCTGCCGCTGGCGATCGAGCTGGCGGCGGCGCGGGCCCGCACCTTCTCTCCAGCGCAGCTGATGGCGCGGCTGTCCGACCGCTTCGCCCTGTTGAGCACCCGCTCCCGAGAGCGCCCGGCGCGGCAGCGCAACCTCTGGGCGACCTTGCAGTGGAGCTGGGATCTGCTGCGGCCCTGGGAACAGTCCGCCCTCGCCCAGATCAGCGTCTTCGAAGGCGGCTTCACCTTCGAGGCCGCGGAGCAGGTCGTGGCGCTGGAGCGTGCCGGGGAGCCGCTGTGGCTCGACGAGGTGCTCTCCGAGCTGGTGGACCGCAACCTGCTGCGCCCCGCCGAGGGCGGGCGGCTGCGGATGCTGGAGACGATGCGGCGGTTCGCGGACGCGCAGCTCGTCCACACCAAAGACGCCACCCGACGCCGGCATGGACAGTGTTACGCCCAGCTCGGCCGTCGGATCCTGAGCCCCATCCCAGATGAGGAACGCATCCCCCTCATCGCGGTCCTCAACGTGGAACGGGAGAACCTGCTCGCCGCCCACCAACACGCGCTCGCACAGCGAGACGCGGCGTTGGCGGTCGCGTGTGTCGGGATTCTTCATCAGCTGTTCCTCGAACGGGCGCCCTCGTTTGATCTGTACCCCCTCCTCCAACGCACCCAAAAGCGCTGCAGCCTCGATGGCTTCCAAGATGCGTGCGTGATGCTCTGGTCGGTGCAGGTGCTCAAGCGCACCGGCCGCCATGATGCCGCGCTCCAGATCATCGCGCGCCTCCGCGCGCTGCTGGCGAAGAACGAGGCATGGAAGGAACACATCTTTATCGCGAGCGAGGAAGCCAGCATCTATGCCCATCAAGGAGACTTCGCCCGTGGGGAAGCGATCCTGAGGGCGGAACTCAAGGCGGAGGAGGTCTGTGGGAGCCTGCGGGGGGTGGGCGTGCAGCTGGGAAACCTCGCCATGCACATCCGCATGCAGGGCCGCCTCGAAGAGGCAGAGGCGATGTACAAAGAGGCCATCGCCGTCCAGGAGCGCAGCGGCGTGCGCCGCTCGGTCGCCAACAACCGCGGCCGACTGGCCCTGCTGTATGTGGCGCAAGGGCGAAGAGAGGAAGCGCTCCGGGAGATGCACGCCGCCCTGGCCTACTACCAGGAGAGCGGCATCCGCGACAAGGAGGGCGCCATCCTCTCCGATATGGCCGACCTCTATGCACAGAAGGGCGACTTCACCGCGGCGAAGGCGATGCTGGAGGCGGCGGGGCGGCTACACCGGCTGACCGGTGACGCCGTGGCGCAGGGGGTAACTATGGCCTACCTCAGCGATATCCTGCGCAAGGAGGGCCAACACGCCCAGGCCCACGCGCTCGCACGCTCCGCCATCGACCTCTTCCGTCGCATCGAGCGCCCCTATCATGAGGCCTATGCCCTCGGTTACCTCGGCCGTATTTGCGGAGATATGGGCGCTCTGGAGGACGGCCGCCGCCACTTTGGCCGGGCCATCGAGATGTTCCAGCAACGCAACCTCCTCCATGCAGCTGCGCGCATTCACCTCTTCCGCGCTGAGCTGGAGCTGCGTGCCGGCGCGACCGCGGCGGCCAGGGCTGCGTTCGAATCGGCCGATGCATCCACCGTCCCCGCTCCCCTCCACGACCTGTATACGCAATTGAAGGGCGCCCTGAGCAGGGCCGGACAGCAGGAAACCTGAGCGTTCGTTGAGGGGATTGGCCCCTGGGTTTGATCGAGAAAGGGCCACTGGTGGAGAGGGCGGTTGAGTCTCAGTCGAATTTCTATACAATGCCATCGAGACCCCCCAGCTCACAGGCTTGATGATTATCAGCCTGAATCCTTTAATTCACTAAAAATAGAGGCCAGACTATGCGCCACACTGCTCCCCTCCTCATTCTGCTCATCGGCTGCCGTGAAGACACCAGCGACGAGCGGATCGATAGTCTTGAACAACAGGTCGCGACCTATGAAGATCTGCTCCAGGCCTTTGAAGCCGATCTGGCCGCGGTGCAGGCGCTCGAACAGAGAGTGGCCACGGCGGAGAGCCAGATCGCCACCGGGCTGGTCGATCCCGCCACAGTCGAAGCCGACATCAGCACGCTCCAGGCCGATGCCGCGGATCTGTCGAGTCGTCTGAGTGACCTGGAGAACACTGCCGCGACAGAGGCCTGGGTGTCAGAGCAGATGCTTCCGCTGCAGACCAATATCGCCGACAACACCACGGCCATCGACGCAAACACGACCGCGATCGGTGCCAACACGACCGCCATCGGCGATAACGCAGCCGCGATCGGCGCCAACGCGACCGCCATCGCCGCCAACACCTCAGCCATCAACACGAACGCGACCGCGATTGCGACCAACACCAGCAATCTCAGCAACCTCTCCTCCAGCGTGTCTACCCTGCAGACCGATCTGGGCACCCTGGAAGCCTCGGTCGCCTCCTCGGGCAGCGACCTCGAAGACGCATTGACCACGGTCAATGACGATATTGAGACCAATGCGACGGCCATCGCCGACAACACCACAAACATCGAGACCAACACCACAAACATCGAGACCAACACCACAAACATCGAGACCAACACCACAAACATCGAGACCAACACCACGGCGATTGCTACAAACACGACGGACATCGCTTCCAACACCGCCGCGATCTCTGCCAACACGACCGCGATCAACACGAACGCGACGTCCATCTCGGACAACGCAACGTCGATCGTCTCCAACACGACCGCGATCAACACGAACGCGACGTCCATCTCGGGGAACACCACCGCGATCGCTGCCAATGGGACCGCGATTTCAACCAACGCGACCGCGATCACGGCCAACGAGGATGCGCTGACGACCCTGGAGAGCGATCTGACCGACCTGGAGAGCCAGGTGTCCTCGTCAGGCGGTGAGCTGGCGACGGTGCAGTCGGATCTGGCCACCGCACAGGGGGACATCACGGCCAACGCGGACAGTATCGCAAGCAACGCGTCGGATATCACGACCAACGCCGGTGACATCGCTTCGAACACGACCGCGATCAGCACCAACGCCTCCACGATCGCCGGCGCGGTGACGGCGACCGAAACCAACGCGACCGCGATCAGCACCAGCGCGTCGGCCATCAGCGACAATCAATCCTCAATCGAAACGAACACGACCAACCTCACCAGCTTGACCTCGACCGTCGGAACGGTGCAGGGCGATGTCTCGACCAACACGGGGGACATCGCGGCCAACCTCTCGGCCATCAACACCAATGTGTCCGATATCGATGCAAATACGTCCGCGATCGGGGACAACGCCGCAGATATCACCAGCAACCTGGCGTCGATCAACGCCAATGTCAGCGACATCAGCGCGAACACATCGGCGATCGCGACCAACACCTCCGACATTGCGACCAACACCGGGGATATCGCAGCCAACCTCTCGGCCATCAGCACCAACACCTCCGACATTGCGACCAATACGAGCGCGTTGTCGTCGTTGACCGGGCGGGTGGATGTGCTGGAGACGAACCTGACCACCGCAGAGACAGAGCTGGACGCGCTCTCTTCGGCGCTCACCGCTGTGGATGGACGCCTCCTCGTGGTTGAGGGCGGGTATGCCACGTCCGCGGCGTTGTCGTCCTTGTCGACGACGGTCTCCAGCAACACCAGCGCGATCAGCGCCAACACGCTGGACATCACCGACAACCTGAGCGCCATCTCCGCGCTGGAGGTCCAAGGCACCCGTCACCGCGCGTTCTTCAACTCTGATGACGGTCGGGACTCTGGGAGCGTGACGGATCGATCGCTGACCTTCACGAAGGAAGACGATGACACCTATCTGCGCATCAACTACTGGGACAACCATCGGGTGAACGGCACCAATGTGGCGTGCCAGTGGGAAGTGCTGATCGATGGAGAGGTGTGCTCTTCCCCCCAGAACATCATGCACAAGCTCTACCAGAGCAGCCAGAATGAGCACCGCGGCGCGTTTGTGGCCGGTTGGTGCTCTGAGACGGCCGATGGCGCCATCGAATCCGGTTCCCACACCATCACCGTCCGTGTCGGCTCTGTGTCGGGGTACACCGGGTCGGACTGTTACACCGGATGGGCCAACCAGCCCGGCTTCATCGAGGTCTTTGAGGTGGACTGAGCCCCGCTCCGCGCCGGAAAACACGAACGGTCACCGGCCTGGATGACCCTGCAGGCCACCCCATACAACCTCCGGGGCGCTCCGGAGGTTGTTCGTTTTGGCCATGGGGGCGGGCCGCTGGGCGGGTTCAGTCCGTGCTGCCTTCTTCTGAGGGGGCCGCGCGTCGGTAGAGCTGGACGTAGTTCCAGACGCTCTTGAGCAGGGTGTCGGTCATCTCGTTGGACGCGCCGCGCTTCTCGTTTTCGTCCATGCTCTGGGACCGGCCGAGCTTCCAGTCTTCCAGGTCGCCGGTGTGGGTCTGGTTTCGGAGGCCGCTCTGGGAGCGGGTCTTGCCGCTCTGTTTATAGGCTTCGGTTCCCGTCGCCCCCGTGTAGTCGTCGTTGGTTGCCCCATAGGGGTCATCGGTGATCATGCCGCCAGCGGTGACCCGCTGGATGCTGACCAGGTGGGTCTTGGTCGCGTTGTTGTTGCCACGGTGTCGGAAGCTCAGGATGCCTGCGCCCCCCTCCTTGAGGACTTCGCCGATCTTTTCTTTGGCCTTGCTCCACTTCAGCGAAGCGGGCATCAGCTTCTCTGTGGTGGGGCGCTCGGCCTCATCGGGAGCGACGGCCTTGAGCATCTTGTCGGGGCTGGTGACCACTGAGTAGCGGCTGAAGTTCATCATGCTCAACAGCAGATCGAGGAGGTCTTCGGTCTGGGCGTTGTCCTTGTACAGCTTCGAGATCTCAGAGCGCTGACCGTCGGTGGTCGATGCGCCGCGGAGCTTGCGGTAGTTTTTGGTGTCGCTGTTGATCTTGTCGAGGTACTTCTTGACCGTCTTCTCCCAGTCGCTGTCGCTGATCTCGACGGCAGCAAGGTTCTGGGCGGTGGCCTTCTTGCCCTGCTTGGCGAGGACGGCCTTCTTGATCTCCCGCTCGACGGCGTCGACGACGTCTTGACGGTTAAAGCCGAGCCGCTCCAGGGTCATCGCGGAGCTGGTGACGTTGCAGGTGGCTTCTCCAGCGGCGAGGTTGTCGAGCTGGTTGCGGTACTGCGGGACCCCCAGGCGCGCGTTCCAGTCCACGTCCGAGCTCTTCGAGCCCTCTGCGATCGCGACGTCCGGCTTCTCTGCGCCGACCACCCCTTCTTCCAGGATCTCGATGAAGACGCGCACGGTGCCGGTCAGCTCCGGCGGGACGAACGTGCCCTTCGCCTTGCCCGCGCTGGTGGGCTCGGTCGGAAGCTCATCGATGACCGGGTAGGTGTCGTCGTTGACCTTGCTGCTGACCTCTTCGATCAGGCTGAGCAGCCCGTCGACCCGGCTGACCAGCGCCTCTCCCTCCATGCCCTTGAGCGCTTTGTACCGCTCGATGAGCCACTTCTGGAAGTTGACCAGGTACTTCTCGCGATCGCCAGCGTCTTCCCCCAGCTCCAGGGGCACGATCAGCTCCTCCGGGGTCTTCACCGGGTTGAGGTAGGTGCCGTATGCGTATGCGACGGTGCCGTTATACTCGATCTTGAACCACTGGTCGGTGCTGTCGAGGACCCGAACCTGCTGGCCGACCTTGAGCTTGCCGAGGACCGTCCCCTTGGGCGCGTCCCGGACGTTGAGCGCTGCAGCGCTGGTGTACATCTTGCCGCCGGTGAGCGCGCCGCTGGGGCTCTCGGTTTTCTTGTCGTCCTTGTCGGTGGTGGGCGACTCCGGGGCCGTCTCTTCAGATTCGTCGGTCTCGCTCACCGGGGTGAGGTACTTGCCCGACGCGAACCCGATCCGGCCCTGGAAAGAGAGCCGGAACCACGCGCCCGAGCTGTCGAGGACCGTGACGTCTTCCCCAGCGTTGAGGACGCCGATCTTATTGTCCGGGGTCACCGCAGGCGTCGCTCGAATGTTGAGGGCCGACACCGCGCAGGTGTACCGCTTCCCGCCCGACGGCGCGGGCGTGGGCGAGGGCGCCGTCGCGCGCTTGTCCGGGTCCCGCTTCGCCGTGTCGTCTTCGTCACCGAAGCCCAGGACGTCGAGGATGCCGTCATACCAGTTCCCGTCATCCTGCTTCTGGGGGGCGCGGTCTTCCGACTCGTCGTCCCCGAACAGGGACATGAACCCGTCGAACAACCCCCCGAACGTGGAGCCCGAAGACGACTCGGTCTTCTGCTCAGGGGACTTGCGGGTTCGCTGCATCTCCAACGGATCCCGAATGGTATCGGTACGTTGGATGGGATCATCCGGAGCGCGGGCGGTCTGGACACCAGACTGGGTGACGGACATGGACAGCTCCGTGGCGGCTCTTCGATGAAACAGGACGGTCGAAAACAACTGGAAAATAGCATCTGCGTTTTGCCAGTACCGTGACATCTACAGATGGCGGCGGGGATGCGCTGTGTGCGGTCGGCATGCTCGCGATTCTGGGCGTATCGTGCCTCAGGAGCGGCCCGTTGGGCGTCGACGTCGGCGTCGGCGACGTGACGGCTTCCCAGAAGACGTCTTCTTCGGGGGGGCGGGCCTGGCTGCGGCGGGGATCGCGTCCGGCGCGTGCCAGGGGTGGTCGGCGTCGACGTCGATGGTCTCCCCGATGAGGCGCTCGATGTCGCGCAGGTAGGGCCCCTCTTCCTGAGAGCAGAACGCGATGGCGACCCCGGTTCGCCCGGCTCGGCCGGTCCGGCCGATGCGGTGGACGTAGCTCTCGGGGACGTTGGGCAGGTCGTAGTTGAAGACGTGTGAGACGCCGTCGACGTCGATGCCCCGGCTCGCCACGTCGGTCGCCACCAGGACCGATAGCGCACCGTCACGGAACGCATCGAGCGCCCGGGTGCGGGCTCCCTGCGACTTGTTGCCATGGATCGCCCGCGCTTCGATGCCGGCCTTATCGAGCTGCTTGACCAGCCGGTTCGCCCCGTGCTTGGTCCGGGTGAAGACCAGCGACTGCTCCACCTCATTCTGCTTCAAGATCTGGGCGAGCAGCCGCTTCTTATCGGCGCTCTCGATAAACATCACCCGCTGGACGATCCGCGGCGCGGTGGTCGAGGGCGGAGTGACCGAGATCTTCCTCGGGTCGCGCAGGAAGGTCCGGGCCAACTCGACGATGGGCTTGGGCAGGGTCGCCGAGAAGAACAGGCTCTGCCGGTCTGCGGGCAGCGTCTCCAGGACGCGTCGGATGTCGTGGATGAAGCCCATGTCGAGCATCTGGTCGGCCTCATCGAGGACGAAGAACTCGACATGGTCAAGGTCGACATAGCCCTGACCGTGAAGGTCGAGCAGCCGGCCGGGGCAGGCGACCAGGATGTCGCGGCCCGCCCGGAGACCTTCGACCTGCCGCCGTTGGCTGACCCCGCCGAAGATGACCTGGGTTCGCAGATCCAGATGCTTGCTATAGATGCGGAAGCTTTCCCCGACCTGAGCGGCCAGCTCGCGGGTCGGCGCCAGCACCAGGGCCCGGATCCGACGCCGGCCGCGGGCCGGCGTCTTCGAGAGGTGCTGGAGCACAGGAAGGGCGAACGCAGCGGTCTTGCCGGTGCCGGTCCGCGCGCCGCCCAGGACGTCGTGGCCCGCCAGCAGCGGCGGGATCGCCGCGGCCTGAATCGGTGTCGGTGTCGAATAGCCGCAGGCGTCCAGCGCCCGCAGGATCGCATCGGAGAGCCCGAGCGATGAAAAGGTACTCATGATGATCCATCAATATGGGAGAGGTCGCGAGCGCCGTCATGAAGCGTGCAGCGGCAGAGAAGTGGTCGCGTCCCGTTTC
Organism: Myxococcota bacterium; assembly: GCA_038520555.1. Classification (GTDB taxonomy): domain Bacteria; phylum Myxococcota_A; class UBA796; order UBA796; family UBA796; genus JBCBLB01. Next base: position 14,915 of record JBCBLB010000128.1, read on the forward strand.
GCTTTCTCACCAGTCTCTTAGCCTTGATGTGCGATTCTGTCGAACCTACCGCGGATAAGCACCCTCGCTGAGGGGGCGATCGGATCGGTGGGATGCGTTATGGGGGCGGCCCAGGGAGGAGGAGCGTCATGACAGTCCCCAACGTGCTCGCGACCCGGTACGCCTCGAAGGCGATGCAGGACATCTGGTCTCCGACCGGCAAGATCGTGATGGAGCGTCGGTTGTGGCTGGCGGTGCTCCGGGCGCAGGCGTCGCTGGGCGTCTCTGTGCCCGCAGGCGCGATCGCAGCATATGAGGCGGTCATCGATCAGGTCGACTTAGACAGCATCGCCGCTCGGGAGCGGGTGACCCGGCACGACGTCAAGGCGCGCATCGAAGAGTTCTGCGCCCTCGCCGGCGATGAGCAGATCCACAAGGGGATGACCTCACGGGACCTGACCGAGAACGTCGAGCAGCTCCAGATCCGTCAGGCGCTCCAGCTGGTTCGGGGCCGCTGCCTCGCCGCGTTGTCGCGGCTGGCTCGGCTGGCGGTGACGCATCGGGCGCTGGTGATGGCGGGGCGCTCCCACAACGTCGCCGCGCAGGCGATCAGCCTCGGCAAGCGGTTCGCCAACGCCGGTGAAGAGCTGCTGCAGGCGGTCGCGCGGCTCGATGACTTGATCGCCCGCTACCCCCTGCGTGGGATCAAGGGACCGGTCGGCACCCAACAGGACATGCTGGACCTGCTCGGCGGCGACCCGGAGAAGATGGCCACGCTGGAGCGGTCGATCGCCGCCCACCTGGGCTTCACCGCGCGGCTGGACAGCGTCGGCCAGGTCTACCCCCGGAGCCTCGACCTGGACGTGGTCAGCGCCCTGGTCCAGATCGCGTCGGGGCCGGCCAGCCTGGCGAAGACGCTCCGGCTGATGGCCGGCCAGGAGCTGGCGACCGAAGGGTTCAAGCCCGGTCAGGTCGGCTCTTCGGCGATGCCGCACAAGATGAACGCCCGATCCTGTGAGCGGGTCAGCGGGTTCTCGGTGATCCTCCGCGGCCATATGACGATGGCCGGCGGGCTCATCGGCGACCAGTGGAACGAAGGGGACGTGTCCTGTTCGGTGGTCCGTCGGGTCGTCCTGCCCGACGCGTTCTTCGCCATCGACGGCATGTTTGAGACGTTCTTGACCGTCCTCGACGAGCTGGGCGTCTATCCGGCGGTCATCGCCCGGGAGCTGCAGCGGTACCTGCCGTTTCTGGCGACGACGCGGGTGTTGATGGCCTGCGTGAAGGCCGGCGCCGGCCGAGAAGCCGCGCACGAAGCCATCAAGCGCCACGCGGTCGCCGTCGCCCTGGAGATGCGCGAGCAGGGCCGGGTCGACAACGACCTGCTCGACCGCCTCGCCGCAGACGCGGACATCCCGCTCGACCGGGCCGCCCTGGACACGCTCATCGCGGAGCCGGCGGACTTCATCGGCGCCGCCCCCCACCAGATCGATCGCTTCGCTGCCCGCGTCGCGGTGCTGGTCGAGGCCGATCCGAACGCCGCCGCCTACACCCCCGGCGGCATCCTCTGAGGGGGGGCAGCTCGTCGGCGCCGGGTGAATGCCGCAATCACCGCCAGCCACGCCCAGCCCCCGCCAACCACCGTCGAACACCTGCTCGCCTGTGGTGCTGTCCCCGATGAGACCGGCTCGGCTGAGTCCAGGCCCGGCCCCGCATCATCCGGGTCTTCTTCGTTGTTGTCGGGTTCACCGGTCTCTTCTTCATCGGGGGTGCAATCGTTGATGGTGATCATCAACGAGGCTTCATCGCCCCAGGCCGGGGAATCCACGCGCAAAGACAGCGTTGAAACCCCGGGCGCATCGGTCGAGAGCGAGACCTGCTCGGCGTCCCCCGCGTCCGCGCCGTCGAGGGCCCACCGGCGCCGATCGGCTCCGTCCGAGCCATCGGTCCA
>JBCBLB010000617.1:0-5806 GCA_038520555.1 Myxococcota bacterium
CGTTGTAGGCGGCCTACAACGCCCGGAACGCCCATCACTTCGGCGTACACATCGACGGCGAGGTGCGGGTCGACTTCGGCGCCGTCATGGAGCGGATGCGGCGGCTGCGCGCACACATCGCTCACCACGATTCGTTCGAGCGGATGTCCAGGTCGGGCATCGACACCTATATGGGGCATGCACGGTTCACCAGCCCCAACCACATCGACGTCGGTGGCCAGACGCTCGAATTCAGCAAGGCGATCATCGCCACCGGCGGGCACGCCTTCATCCCCCCGATCCCGGGCATCGAAGAGATCGGCTACCTGACCAACGAGACCCTGTTCCAGATCACCGAGATTCCCGAGCACCTGATCATCATCGGCGGCGGTCCCATCGGCGCAGAGATGGCCCAGAGCTTCCGCCGCTTCGGCGCCCGGGTCACCCTGCTCGACATGGCCGACCGGCTGCTGCCGCGGGACGACCCGGAGGCCAGCCAGATCATCATGGAGCAGTTCACCCGTGAAAGCATCGACTTCCGCCTGGGCGCCCGGGTCAGCCGCTTCCGGACAGAGGACGGCCAGAAGATCGTCTGTTACGAGCGCGACGGTCAGATGATCGAGGTGGCGGGCGACGCGATCCTGATCTCGGTGGGCCGCCGGGCGAACGTCACCGCGCTGAACCTGGACGCCGCCGACGTCGCGTATGACCGCCGCGGGATCCATGTCGACGACCACCTCCGGAGCATCACCAACCCAAACGTCCTCGCCTCGGGGGATGTGGCCGGCAGCTGGCAGTTCACCCACGCCGCCGACGCGATGAGCCGGATCGCCCTTCAGAACGCCCTGTTCTTTGGGCGCAAGCGGGTCAGCGCCCTCAAGATGCCCTGGGCGACCTACACCGATCCGGAAGTCGCACATGTGGGCATCCCACATGATGAGGTCGCCAGGCGTGACGACGTGCAGACCTTCAAGGTGCCCCTCTCTGGAAACGATCGCGCCATCCTGGAGGGGGACACCGATGGCTTCGTCAAGGTGTACGCCACATCGGGCGGCGCGTTGCTCGGCGGCACGATCGTCGGCCGGGACGCCAGCGCGATGATCGGAGAGCTGACGGTGGCGCTGACCGGTGGGCTGAAGCTGTCGACGATCGCATCGACGATTCACCCCTACCCGACGACCTCAGACGCGATCCGGGCGGCGGGCAACGACTGGAACAAGACCCGGTTCACCCCCTTCGCCGCGAAGGTGCTCGGCTGGGTCCTCGCCGCCCGCAGGTGAGACGTCGCGCAGGATCGCGATACACTGTGGGCGATGAGCTACCAGTCGACGTTGACACCAGATCACCACCGCAGCATCCGCCCGGACGAGGGGATGGACACCGTGTGGGCGCTGGTCGTGGCGTGGTGCCCCGAAGAGCCGGAGCGCCTGGGGGAGATCCTGTCCATCCCCCCCGGAGATCCGGGCGCCGCTCGACAGTTCGGCCGCGGCGTGGGCGCGCCGGGCGAACGGCCCAGCCGGGTGATGCTGAGCCGACAGCGCCCCGGGCGGCTCGATATGGCCGCCCCCCTCCGGCTGCGTCGCATCTCTCGCAGTCAGCTTGCGCTTCGCTCCTTCACCGACCGGCTGGAGATCGCCTCGACCGGCCGCTGCCCGATGACCATCAACGGCCGCGCACAAGAATCCGGCGCGCTCCGCTCCGGGGATGTCGTCGAACTGGTCGGGCAGATCATGTTCCTCTGTGAGCGCCGGCCGGCCTGGATCGAGCAGCTGGACACGGTCGAGCTGCATCCCTTCGGCAGCCCGGACACCCACGGCCTGGTGGGAGAGACCGCGCCCATCTGGGAGCTGCGTCGGCAGCTGCGGTTCCTCGGCCCACGCGACGCCCACGTCCTGATCCGCGGGGAGAGCGGGGTGGGCAAAGAGCTCGCCGCCCGCGCGCTGCACGCCCTGTCCGAAAAAGCGGACGGCCCGCTGGTCAGCCGCAACGCAGCGACCCTCCCCGAGGGGCTCATCGACGCCGAACTCTTCGGCAACCTGGCCAACTACCCCAACCCCGGCATGCCCGAGCGCCCTGGTTTGATCGGCGCTGCCGCAGGGGGGACGCTGATGCTCGACGAATTCGCCGAGCTGCCCGAGGGGCTCCAGGCGCACCTGCTGCGGGTCCTCGACGCCGGCGAGTACCAGCGCCTCGGCGACGTTGAAGTGCTCCGGGCTGATTTTCGCCTGCTCGCCGCCACCAACCGCGCAGAGTCGGTCATCAAACACGACGTCCTCGCTCGGATGCCTCTGCGCCTCGCCCTGCCCGACCTCAACGCGCGCCGCGCGGACATCCCGCTGCTCGCCAACCACCTGCTCCGCCGCATCGCCCAGGAAGATCCCGAGATCGCCCGGCGGTTCTTCCCCGATGACCCGAAGGTCAGCGCCCCCCGAATCAGCGCGCGGCTCGTCCGGCAGCTGCTGGGCCGAACCTGGCGAAGCCACGTCCGCGAGCTGGAGAGCCTCCTGTGGGACGCCATGTCTCGAAGCTCCGGAGATCAGATCGAGCCGCTCTCTGCGACGCGTGTCCTCAACCAGGCCCACAGCGCGCCACAACACGCCCCGGACACAGCGGCACCACCGGCGCCCGCGATCACGGACTTCACCCCCTACATCGGCGCCCCCCCCGACAGCATCCCCGGCCCCGTCCTCCAGGCCTGCCTCGACGCCAACAACGGCGTCCAGGAGAAGGTCTGGCGGCTGCTCGGTTTCAAGAGCCGCTTCGTCCTGCGGCGCCTGATAAAGAAGCACACCCTGATCATCCGCCGCAGCCCCGACGCCGGCTGACGGCTACTCGTCCAGCCGCCACTGTCGCCGCCATCGGCCATCCCACCACTGCCAGGACGCGCCCCCCGGGACTTCCACGAGCTGGTCTCCGACCGAATCTCGTCTCAGATACACCTGCGCGCAGTGCGCGCACCGAATGTGTCGCGCGACGTCGTCCTGATTCTCCCCCAGCAGCCGGAGGCTCGGCGTCTCATCGCGTAGCGGGGAGGCCCCACATCGTGGACAGGAGCGAGAATCGACAGGCGCTGGCGGCGGCGCCCCCGCCAGCGCCGCGACGGCCGCGGCAGAGGCATACGCCCGCGCCGACATCCCCCGACGGTTCTCCTGCTCCAGATCAGCACCTGCGGAGACGAGCCGAAGGGCCGCGGCGATCTGATCTGCTCGAAGCGCATGGTGCAATGCAGCGTTTCCCTGCTCGTCAGCGCGCTGCACCGGCGCACCCGCGTCCAACAACGCATCCAGAGACGCCAGACGCCCCGCCTGTGCCGCTGCCCACAGCGCCTCCGGGCTGGCGGGGAGGACCCTCAGAAGCGCAGACAAGAGCGTCGTCGCCCCCAGCCGCGACGCCCGCACCAGCAGGGTCGGAGACGGCGTCGCCCCTGCAGCGAGCAGGACAAGCCCCTTGCGCTCCTGAAGCGCCATCTCTTCGGCCGAGGGCCAGCCATCCAGGACCGCTTCCAGCGGGGTCCGTCCGTCCTCGTCCAGCGCGCCCGGGGACAGCCCCTGGGCGATCATCGCCTCCAACACCGCAGGCTGTGCGGAGGGAGACGCCGCTGCGCTGTGCATCGCGGTCTTCACCCCGCTGCCCACCCGCAGCAACACGTCGAGGGCCTGGAAAGACTCCTGTCCGACGGCCAGGGCCGCCGCGGTCAACCCCTTCCGGTCCCGGCGCTCCGGGTCCACGCCACGCTCAAGCAGCCATCGCACCCCGACGCCGCGATCATAGAAGGCGGCGAGGTGCAGCGGGTGCCAGCCCGTGCCCGCCTCCGGGGTGTCGATGGGCGCGCCCGCCCGGGCGAGCGCCTCCAACAGCGCCCGCGGCGGGGGGCGCATGCTGTGAAACAAAAGGTGGATCGCGCCTTTGTCTTCGTTGTCTGTGACCGTCGCGTCGCTCCCCGCCTCCAACAAGTCGTAGACGATCGAGGCCCGGCCCCGGTGACAGGCTGCCAGCAGCGCCGTCCGCGAGAAGATCAGGTCGCGCGCTTCCAGGTCGCTGTGCTGCGCCAGCAGCCAACGGACCGCTTTGCGCTTTCCCGCAGTCGCCGCAGCGTGCAGCGGCGTCTGCCCACGCCCGCTGGCCCCATTGATCGCCGCGCCCGCGGCCACGAGATGCTCAATGACCGTTAAGCGGCCGACCCGGGCCGCCGCCACCAGCGGCGGGAGGGCCGACTCAAACATCACCCGGGCGCCGGGCAGGTTCGGGTCCGCGCCCGCCTCCAGCAGGGCCCGGACGACCTCGCTTGAGCCCTCAACCACTGCACGCCCCAGGGGGGTCCCCAGCGCAGACGGCGCGTTGGGATCGGCCCCCGCTGCGAGCACGCTGCGCAGAGTGTCTGCGTCCTTACCGCCGCTCAAGCGCCACAGGAACCGGTCACTCACGGACCCCCCCGGGGTTTCACCACGATCAGCGTACACGGGATCATGGCGGATTCCAACGCGAGGGGTCCGGAAACGACGATCAGGACTCCAGCGGTCGCATCTGCTCCCAGATTCCCACCGCCGGCCGCTGCCCTTCGATCAAGACCCCCCGGAGCATCCCACCCGAATTGAAGGGCATCGAGACGTTGCCAGACGCATCCACCGCAATCAGCCCACCGCGGGCGTCCATACGAACCAGCTCCTCGTTGACCAGCCGCTCCGCCGCTGCAGCCAGCGACATCCCGCCAAGCTCGATGAGGTCAGACAGCCGCGCAGCAGCGTTGGCCAGGATAAACCGCTCCCCGTGGCCGGTGGCGCTGACCGCACAGGTCTCGTTTCGGGCCCATGTCCCCGCCCCCAACAGCGCCGAGTCGCCGACCCGGCCGAGCTGCTGGTTGGTCATCCCCCCCGTCGACGTCGCCGCGGCCAGCCGCCCACGCCGGTCCCGGGCGACCGCTCCGATCGTGCCCAGGCCGTCCGCCCCCAACGCGATCTGCCGTCGGGCATCCCGCCACTGCTGCCGGCGAAGGCCGGTCACAAAATAGTCCGACGTCGCCAGCGGGATGCCCTGCTCCTGGGCGAAGCGCACCGCCGGCCCCCCCACCAACAACAGGTGCGGCGTCTTCTCCATCACCGCACGCGCCAACAGGATCGGGTTCTTCACCCCCTTGACGGCTGCGACCGCACCCCCATCCCGGACGTCGCCGTCCATGATCGAGGCGTCCATCTCCACGGTGCCGTCGATACACAACACCGCGCCACGGCCTGCGTTGAAGTTGGGATCATCCTCCAGGGACACCGCAGCAGCGGTCACCGCGTCCAGCGCGCTCCCGCCACCCGCCAGGATCTCACCGCCGATGCGCAGCGCAGCAGCCAGCCCCGCCTCGATCGACTGCCGCCGCGCCTCGCTCAGTCCCTGCCGGCTCAGGCGGCCTGCGCCACCGTGAACGACCAACGAAAAACCCGTCTCCATTCATCACCCTCCGTGCCCCTCAGTCTAATAAAGATGTCTCCGATCCCTTTGGACGCCTCGGTGACATCCCCACCCAATAAGGCGATACGCTCCGCGCCATGATGAACCTCCACGGGGTGTGGTCTCTTCAAGACGGTTTCTGCCTGTGGAGTCCGGACACCCCTCCCCAGACCATCGCCGACGCCATCGGGCTGCCTTTCCCCAGCCGGCCCGTGGGCCTTACCCTTCACCTGCCAGATGGGCCGCGCAACGTCGCTGCCCTCACCCTCTCGTCCATCGATGCCCTGAGACTTCCCGCCCACTTCAAGGGCACCCCCCGCCCCGGGCTGCGGCTCCAGGACAGCCTCCGCGCCCTGCTCAACCTCTGCTGGCTGCTCCTCCGACAGCTCGC
>JBCBLB010000649.1:0-5479 GCA_038520555.1 Myxococcota bacterium
AGCTTCTCAGTGGCTCAAAAATTGACCGAGAACCTGTCTCTTGAGACTATGAGAGAGAACCAGGGCACCGGAGTTGCCCGACAAGACCACCCCACCACCCTCCACCACAGACCAAATATGCTGTCTGAATTTCCTCTCAGCGTCGCCCGGAAGACCCGGCACGGAATGTTGACCACCAACCCGAACCCCGCCGCGTGCTGGGATGCCATGACCCGCGCGGTCCTGGTCGAAGGCCAGACCCGGGGACCGCTCATCGCATAACCGCGCCCCGTGTGTCGAACCTGATGATTGGGATGAGGACCGAAAGGCTACATGTCTGGTACGGGCAGGACAAGTGTATGTTGAATGAAGATGAATGGTTTTATTTTACGAAATAACTGATTCATCATGAAGGGGCGTCATCTGGTCCTGGGGTGGTTATGGCTCTTCGTTGCGGGGGCATCTGTAGTGGTATAAACGGGTTGTATGCTCACTTTGATCCTCATCAGCGTAGGGTTGGCCGACCCCTCCCCAGCAGACCAGGCCATTCGTTCCGCAACAACGCACTGCCGGGAACAGTCGCCTGCGCTTGAGGGGGAGGCGGTGTATGCCTGCGTCTGTTCTCGATTGCAGGGGGCGGATCACCAGGTTGTTGGGGAACAGATCGTGCGGATTCCGTTGGCGACGACGACCTCGGGTTCGGCTGTCACAGCAGACAGGAACCATGTCCTGATCCCGCTGGGGCCGACCTTTGATGTTCATTTTCTGGAGGGTGCGGTCGTCGCCTGTGGGGTCGATGCCGCGCCTGATTCGACGAAGTAACGCCGACTCCTGCTCACAGCCCGCCTGCGATCGGGATGCAGTTGGATGTCGTGCTCACGATCGTTTTTCCGCTCGCCCAGCTACACGCGGGGAAGTCCATCCAGACAGACTGGGTGTGGGTGACCGTGGTATCTGTACATTCGTATTCTGTTCCGTCTTTGGTGACCGTGTACGGTCCAGAGGTCTCGGTGTCTGTCTCGGACTTCGTCTTCTGGGCGGGCTCATCAGCACAGGTAAAATTGGGCTGTGAAACACCATAACCGTTGAAGGTGATGTTGTTTTCCACATCGATGCTGACGTCAGCGCCTTCGTTGATGAGGCAGGTCGCGAATTCGTCACGAAGCTCGGCGACGAGTTGTTCGAAGGCGACCGTGAAGATCTGCTCGGCCTCGGCGGTCTGGGCACAGGCGTCGACGGCAGGTTGGGGATCTGCGGCGAAAGCGGAAGCGATCAACAAGAGGAACATGGAGGTTTCCTTTGGGTAGGGGTTCAGGGCAGGTGCCTGCGAAAGGTATAGCGGTCCAATTGTTAAAAAATGACTGTTGATACTGGTTTGCGGCACGTTTGATGCATTGTGCACAGAGCAGTTTCCCGAGGTTTGCCTTGGACCATGAATTTCGCTCATCCATGGATGAAATCTTTTCGTTTTACAGGTTGTTCCTGGAGGCTGACAATACTCTGGGAGGTGGTGAATGAACGGAGCGGCAGTCCAACGACCAGCGATGACCACGATTGGCGTAAAGGTCTTGATGGCCGTCAGCGGCTTGATGATGTCCGGGTGGATGATCGCTGACCGAGAACCTGTCTCTTGAGACTATGAGAGAGAACCAGGGCACCGGAGTTGCCCGACAAGACCACCCCACCACCCTCCACCACAGACCAAATATGCTGTCTGAATTTCCTCTCAGCAGAGAGTGTGGAGGTTCGCATGACGGGTTCCATGGTGTGCGCTGGATAGGGAATAGAGGGTAGCTTCGCGGGTGTACCCCGTCGAGTATTCCACAATGTTCATCCAGAAAGGTACACTTCTGGTTCGTGTATCCACGAACATGGTTCTGCCCGCTCTGGTGTTCGTGAATGCAAAAGGGCACTTAACAAGATGGTTTTAATTGGGCACTGGGGCGCCGCTTACTCCTCACCGATGAAGGGGCGCAGCACGCGACCGATCAACGCTGTTGCCGCCGCCTCGTACTCTGTTCCGCTTGGACGCAACGTATCGTCCGCTGAATACACAGCGGCGATGGTGTCACAGAGCTGTGCCGCAGGCGTGGACAGTGTGCGCAGCGTACGCTCTGGATCGACCTGTGGAATCGCCACTTCATGCCAGGTCGCCACCAGGGCGCCATCTTCTGTGCGTTGCGCGGTGCCGTGTAGAGCAAAATAAGGAATGTCCAGAGCGAAATCCTGTGGGCACAGCGATGCCTCTTCCGAGAAGCTGCGCAGCCCCAGTCCCACCCGGTCCCCCTGCTCCTTCACGATCACGTCCAGGGGAGACGTCCCCGTGCCCAGGTAGAGATCCCGGAGCGAGAGCGTCGGCCGTGCGTCCGACAACATCGGCGCGGTGGGCGGGCCATACAGCGTTGCGCCGCGACGCCCCAGCTCTGTGAGGAACAGCACCCGCGCCCAGGGCTCCACCCCGGCATCCTCTCGCATCGATGACAACGCCGCAGCCTCCAACTGCACCCGCGCCAGCAGCGCCGGGCCAGCCAGCCGGTGGTCCACAATCGTCATTGAGCTGAAGCTTCCGTAGAGGTCGCTGTAGTTGACCTGGATCTCCACCGCTGGCTCCGCTGGCGGAGCCGAACGAACGCAACCCGACAATGAGACCACCATCCACCAGCTCATGCTTCATGATACCGCGCCCGTGAGGGCAGGGGCCTGGATCGGGGAACGATGCTCGAATGCCTCCTTATCTGACGGCGCGGACCGGCCGAAGGGTCCTGAAGGAGGAAACGATGCTCTTCACGATGCTCTCGACGACGATGGTCCTTCAGGCTTGAGACTATGAGAGAGAACCAGGGCACCGGAGTTGCCCGACAAGACCACCCCACCACCCTCCACCACAGACCAAATATGCTGTCTGAATTTCCTCTCAGCCTGGCGCTGGGACGGTGCCTGGAGGGCGTCAACAACTCCGTGCGTGAGGAAGAGGTGTTGTTCGGAGCCGGGTTGGCGGCTGTCTCTCAGCCGAGGGATCCAGAGGAAGTCGCGAAGCTTCGCGCGTCGGTGGGAGAGGATGTGTTCACCCGGGGATTGGGTGCAGGGGCCGCTGGGATGAAGGTTCCTGTGCGGTTGCAGACCTATCTTCACTGGAAAGACAGCTGGTTACGGTAGAATCCCGGGACACTATCCTCATTTGAGACACAACAGATCGCGGTGAGCCCGGGCTTCTCGCGGTTCGCTCAAACACCTGTGTTGGTGGGGGTCTGGCTCTGGCGCCGCCACTGCCCAGGTGCACACCCGAACATCTTGTGGAAGGCTTTGTTGAAGGATGGCTCTGAGCGATATCCTACCTGATGCGCGATCTCACCGACAGGTTGACGGGTTGTGTGCAGCAGGTAGGCGGCGCGTTGCAAACGCCAACGGCGTAGATAGCTTAGCGGAGGCAAGCCAACCTTATTGCGAAAATGCTCCGCAAAACCCGATCTAGACATACCAACCGTGCGCGCCAGGCCGCCAACAGTCCATGGATGCTGGAAGTCTGCATGCAAGCGAGCGATCGCGGACGCGATCTGCGGGTCTGATAGAGCGTTGAGCCAGCCAGGCTCAGCCTTTGTGTCCGGTCGGTGGATAAACACACGAATGATCTGCACAAGGAGGACATCCAGGAGACGATTGATCGCCACCTGTGCTCCGGGTTGATCGAGCGAGAGTTCCAGGACAAGAAACCGAAGCAGTGTAGACAAAGCGTCGGAAATCCGGATTTCTTCATGCCGCATCACCACCCTCTCGGGGAGCGCCTCAAGCAAGGGGTGATGATCCCGAGCCACAAACTCGAACTCTGCGCACAGAATTGTTGTCTGCGGCCCAGGTCCCCCACCCCGGTATTGATGCGCTGAACCTGGTGTTTTCTGGCAATTCCTGGCGTGCTCGACGAACGCAGGGAAATCACCAGGCGCCAGTCCCGGCGTGCTCGCGATCGAATGACCCAGACTATGTGGGAACATCACCAGATCGCCCTCACTGAGAATGAGCGTTTCGTTCTGGTGTGTCAGCACACAGGACCCTTGGGTCACCAGATGTACAGCTGCGGAGGCCCGCGGAGGAACCCGCAACGCCCAAGGCGCACCGAGGACGAAGTGTCCGCTCATGCTGCCTGTCACCCTGAGCATATCCAAGATATCACTGAGCACATCCATGATTCAATCCTGATTCAAGCGCCACGTAGAACGCCCGGTTGCTGCCCCCAGAGGTGTCTGGGATGTTCTGGACGGTAGGATAACAAATATGGACCTTGAGGACTATTCCGTCCAAGCATACTGACTACAATAAACGCTGTCGAGCAGTCCGCTCGCACAACAGCACTTCAGGAGAGTCATGAGCAAGCTGGAATGGGAAGAACGCGTCGTCTTGATCACCGGCGGCGGATCTGGGATTGGGCGAGCACTGGCACAGGCTTTCGCGAGGGACGGAGCGCGTGTTTTCATCGTGGGACGACGTGAAGCGCCATTGCGTGAGACCACAGCCCATGCGCCTGAGCGGATGGGTTGGATGAGCGCAGACGTCTGCAAAACACAGGACGCACATCGCATCATCGAGGCCGTCATCGAACGCTTTGGTCGACTTGATTTGCTCATCAACAACGCAGCCTCCGGAACCATGCGACCACTCGCTGAGCTGGATGACGAGACGCTCGATCGGTTGATCGCGGTCAATTTCAGTGGTCCGTTGCGGATCTCACGCGAGGCGATCCCGCACCTTGTTGCCACGAAGGGCCAGATCGTGAACATCGGCTCGACCCTCTCGAATGTCGCGATGCCGGGCACGCTCGTCTATGCAGCGGCGAAAGCAGGAATGAAACAGGCTACCAAGATCCTCGCCGCTGAGCTTGGCCCGATGGGCGTGCGCGTCAATGTTGTCGCGCCTGGCCCGACAGAGACAGAGTCCGCGATGGGGGGCTCCCCTCCAGAAATGATCGAGCAGCTGCGCAACCAGAGCCCGTTCGGCCGCCTGGGTCAGGTCGAAGACATCGTCAAAACAGTCCAGATGATCACAGGACCACAGGCAAGCTGGGTGACCGGTGAAGTGATCAACGCCAGCGGTGGTCTGATGCTCTGATGAATCCCCCCCATCGTGTGTTGCCTTGAGCCATCAGCGCCTTGGCGAGAAAGGCGCTACGCTCTCGGGGATCGGGCGCAGATACCGCAGGGATGAAGTTTCCTGTCCGATCGCAGGCCGACCTTCACTGGAAAGAGTGCTGGTTACGGTAGAATCACAGGACAGAACAAAAATCTGTCACCTTTGGCTCAGGCTGTAGGGTCGCTCAATCGTCCCAGCTGGTCAGCTCCCAGGAATCGTTGAGGATGTTGCCCAGCCCATCGTGCAGGTAGATCGTACCGGAGGTTCCGCCAGATGTGTAGTCGATGCGGAACACATCGAAGCTGCCAGCCGGCACGGTCGCCGTCGTCTCCGAGGAGACGGTATAGTCGGTGCTCTGGGTATTGGTGCTGGAATTCCC
>JBCBLB010000555.1:0-6678 GCA_038520555.1 Myxococcota bacterium
CTCTCGTCGGAGCGGCGGGGGCTGCATCTGCTCGCCGCCGGGGACGCCGAAGCGGCGCTGCTGCCGCTGCTGTATGGCGCCCAGGCGCGACGGTTTCCGCTCGAGTTGCGGCGTGCGCAGTGGCTGATGGAGCAATTTGAGCACGCCCTGACATCGATCGGCGCGTCACAGACAGACGCTCGCTGGGGACGCGGATGGCTGCAGCGCGCAGAGGTCGAGTCCGCGAAGGGACACAATGATGCCTGTCGGGCGTGGCTCGACAAAATCGAGGCGGTCGGCCCGCAGCCGGGCTGGGAACCGGTGCGGGTGCGGGCTGCGATCCTACGGGCCCACTGTGCCTATGTAGAGAACCACAACACCCAGGCGCTGGCAGAAATCAACGTCGCCATCGAACGCGGACGGAAGGTATCGCTCGAGCTGTTCGCCTGGAGCCGGTTTCAACGCAGCCGAATCTTGAACGCGATGGGACAGTACGCGGCCGCGTTGGAAGACGTGTGCTTCGCCGAAGCGAACATGGACGGTATCCTGCACCACCTCAACACGCAGCGAGAGAAGGCGCTCATCTACATCCGTATCGGAGAGGACGCGCGCGCGCGGGAGACGCTCACCCGCCTCCAGGAAGAGATCAAAGACACTGGCTACACCGAGGCGATCAGCCTGGTGCTGATGAGCCTGTCCCAGCTGCACCGCTCGAAGACCGACACCCAGGGGCTCGCCTATGCCCGGGAATCCCTTCGCCTGTTTCGTCAGCTCGGCTCCGCGAACGCGCCGCTCATGGAATTGGAGATCGCCTATCAACTCACCTTGTTGGAGCGATACGAAGAAGCGATCGCGCACTGGGCACCGCTCATCGCGATCGAGCCGCAGGTGGCGCGGCTGTGCCGGACGCCCTGCGCTGCAGCGCTGGGCCTGTGGTCGCTGTGGGAAGAGGATCTACGCCTGGGGCGGCCGTACTTCGACGGAGACGCCTTGTTCCCAGAGGTCGGCCACGCCCTGGAGCAGGCCGGTGACGTCGCCCTGAGCGTCGGCGAGCCGGAGCGGGCCGCGGAGGCGTGGCGGCTCTCTGCCCGCCAGTGGCAGCGCATGCAGCGGATGGATGACCTCGCCCGCGTCGAGCAGAAGCTGGCCTGACCGTCAGCGCAGCATCTGGGCGAGCATCTCGCGTCCGCCCTTCGGATCCATGTGATAGCGCAGCGCGTCGGCACCGTACGCATGCGCCCTTCCCTCTGGGCAGGCCCGCCGCGCGTCACACCGCACCGCACAGGTCGTGGACGCGGCCCGAAACGCGACGCACCGCCGGATGCGGAGCCGCCCCGCGTCGAAGGCGCCCCCCGGACAGGCCGCCGCGCAGCGGTCGGGGCAGGCCGCGCAAGGCGCCGGGGCGGAGAGCGGTCCATCGATGGGCAGCGCGTCCGTGGTCAGGCATGCGGCCCGCAGCCCCATCCAGGGCCCGAACGTGGGGTTGAGCACGACGCCGAGCTGGCTCATCCACCCCAGCCCGGCCTGGAGCGCGAGCTTTCGAAAGTCGATAAACACCGACTCATCGGCGGCGCACCGGATCCACCGCCGCGAGGCCGGGGGCGTCGGGTCGGCCTGCTGGAGGGTGCGCGCCACAAATCGGTCGAGGGGGTGGTCTTCTTCGAACAGCCGCTGCGGATCCGCGCGGAGGTCATCGAGGAAGGCGTCCCACAACGCCCCGCCCCCCGATGCCACGACCACGACGGCTTTACAGCCAGCCAGCAGCGATTGATACGGGGCGCCGTCGGCGATCCCGATGAGGTTCAGCCCCTTCGCAGCCAACGCATCGCGAATCACCGGGTTCATGGCCGATCCAGTACACAGAGGACCTCTGCGTGATGCGTATGGGGGAACATGTCGAAGAAGGCCACCCTGTCGAAGGTGTACCCGGCTGCTCGGGCGGGTCGGATGTCTCGGGCGAGGGCGGCAGCGTTGCAGGACACGTAGACGATGCGTCGGGGTCGGGTGAGCAGGAGCTGTTCGATGACGCCCGGCGCGCCGGCCCGGGGCGGATCGAGGATGACGACGTCGAAGAAGGCGTCGCCGGCCTGGAAGGCGCCGGCGTCGCCGCGGCGCAGCGCGACCCGTTCGGAGAGCCCGAGCCGCTTGACGGCGTCGTTGGCGTCGGCGACGGCGGAGGGCGCCTGTTCGATGAGGGTGACGGGCGCGTCGTTGGCGAGGGGCAGGCTGAGGTTCCCGGCGCCAGCGTAGAGGTCGAGGATCCGGGTGGGCGCCACGTCCCGCACCGCCGCCCCGACCGCAGCGACGAGCAGGGCGTTTACCTCAAGGTTGACCTGGTAGAAGGTGTCTGGCCGGAGGCGGTGGGGGATGCCAGCGACGGTGAGGGAGGTGTGCCCGTCCCCGGCGAGGACCTTTCCATCGAGGACGACACCGGCGAGCGGCGCGTCGTCCATCAGCCGGGCGAGGGCGGCGGGTCCGGGCCCCGCCCCACCACCGCCAGGAGAGCGGCCGCGGCGCTTCTTCCGGCCGTGTCGCTTCTTGGAGCGGGCGGCGAGGACGACCTGCGTGCCGTCGCTGCGCAGCTCGACGCCGGCGAGGCCCGCGAAGGCGGGCGGCAGGGCCTGAAGGACCGCGTCGACTTCGGGTCGGGCGATGGGGCAGTGAGAGATGGGGAGGACGTCATGGCTGCGCGGCGGGTGGTAGCCCAGGGCCCCAGAGGCGTCCGGACGGAGCAGGACGCGGGCGCGATAGCCGAACGCGCGCGGGGAAGCCACGACTTCTGTGACGGCGTGGTCAAGGGCTCGCGAGATGCGTGCGCGGCGGAGATCGTGTTGGGTGGGGAGGGGGTCGGTCATCAGCGGACACCCGCCACAGCGGTCCACGATCGGGCAGTGGAGATCGGTCGAAGTCATCGCCCATTTATTTAATACGCTAAAGACCTGTTATGCTTGCCGACGACTTCGGGTGGAGAAAATCAGGGATGCGCTGTTCTTGGCTATGGATGCTGTTGACTGTCACCCTCAGCGGGTGTGTGCAGATGAACGACATTACCGACTGGCGATCGATGTTTCAGCAGGTTTCCGTCGAGAAACCCAAGACCAACAACGGCCATGGGGATGGACACAATGATGGACACAATGATGGACATGGCTACGATGACAATGAAGTCATCAGCAGCCAGCGGCTCGCCGCAGAGAGCCGGCACGGCCAGGGCCACGCCAACCCGGTCACCCCGGCGCCGATGATGGGCAGCCTGATGAGCTGGCCGATGCGGTTGGTGGACACCACGCCCAACGCCCAGCCGCCTCGCGCGATCCTGGGGATGCCGGACGGCACAGAGCACGTCATCACGCCGGGCAAGATGCTCCCGAACTACAAGGTGGTGGTCATGTCGATCGGGCCAAACGCGGCAGAGCTGGCCTATATCCTCCCCTCGGGCGACCACGCTGCGGTACAGACCGTCTCGCTCCAGAAGCAGTACTGACGACCGTTTATTGCCTGGGATCGCCGCTGGCGCGCCTGCCTGGACGGTTCGCGCTGGAAGAACACGACCGCTGACAGAGAACGCCGTTATAGTCCAACGGCTCTTCTGTTGAGGGGGACACGGGATGCGATCCAGCTTCCTGACCCGACGGCTGCTTCGCAGCAAACAGGTCCGTGAATTCGAGCAGCTGGCGGCAGAGACGTTGGATCGGCTGTCCCGAATCGACGTGGCCATGGGCGATCTGCTCAGTGGTGAGGGGGCGCCGCCGGGGTTCCAGCCGCACCACTATCTGGCCCCCGGGGTTCCCCGCATTCGGCCCATGTTGGTCCTGCTGTCGGTCGAGGCGGCCCGTCGGGGCGAAGCCCACAGCGGCGCCGATCCGCAGCGGGCGGAAGATCTGGCCGCGGCGGCGGAGTTGTTGCACCTGGCCATCGCGGTCCACGATGCGGCCCTGGGCCGCCAGGGCGGCCGGCGGCGCCGGGCCGCGCGGCGCCTGGTGGGCGGCGCGGTGGGGTGGCTGGGCGGCCACCACCTGACCTTGCGCGCCCTGGAGATCACCCGCAACGAAGGGCCGGAGATCCTGGGCGATCTGCTGGATGCGCTCCGCGAAGCGGCAGAGGGGCACGCCCTGAGCCAGACCCTGCAGGGACGGCCGGCGACGGTCGAGCAGGCGATGCGTCACGCGGAGAACCACACGGGCGCTGTGTTTTCGTTCGCCTGCCGCGCGGGGGCCCGGCTGGCCGGGGCGGATCGCGCGGTCGTCTCGGGGCTGGGCCGCTATGGCCGACACGCCGGGGTGGCCTGGCACCTGGCAGAGGACCTGGCCCTGCTGACCGGCGAAGAGCGGATGGACGACGCCATCGAGGACCGGGCGACAGCGGGTCGGCCGATGCTGGCGGTGAGCCTCGCGGCGAAGCGGGATCCGAACGTGGCCCGGCTGTGGCGGGATCTCAGCCAGGGCGAGTCCCCGGAGCTGGTGCCGCCGCTGATCGACGCGGTCGTCCAGCTCGGGGCGATCGATGAGGGGCGGCGGCAGCTTCACCAGTCCGCATGGACTGCGCGGCGCGCGCTGAACGCCCTTCCCCCGTCACCACACCGGGAAGCGCTCGACCTGTTGGTCAGCGGCCTGCGCCCCTGACGGACCTCACCGGTTGCCTTCGAACGGGCAGGAGAAGCCATCGTCCGAGACGTCAAACGACGCCCCGAACAGATGGAAGGCATAGTAGTGGTCGGGCCCCCCGACGATGTCCGCCCCGTCTTCTGCGGCGAGGCGTACGGCATAGAAGCCCTGGGACGCTTCGGTGCTGAAGATGATCCGGTTGGGATCCGCGGTCGCCGAGCCGGCGCCAGCGGCGATCACGTCCCCATCGGCGTCGACGATCTCAAAGGTCGGTGTAACCTGTGAGCCCAGGCGCGAAGCGTTGACGCACCCGACGAAGTAGGTGGGGTCATAGAGGGCTTCCACCAGGAAGTAGTCGACGTCATCGGGCGCATCGAGGGTGGCGATGGCCTGCCCCCGCGAGTAGTCGAGCTCGGCGCCGTTGACATAGGTCTCCAGCGTGAGCGGGGTCGCCTGTCCGAAGGATCCATTCTGCTCCAGCTCGGCCTGATATGGATCGGTCTCGGCGATGGGACGGGCGATGATGTGTTGTGCGAACCAATGGGCGGCGCCCGAGGTGCCCAGGGCGTCTGAGATCTCAATCAGGTACTCACCGGTCGGGGCGTTGGGGTAGAGCATATACTCGCCGGGCCCGACATCCTGCTTCTCGGCGAGGAGCACACCATTGGCATCATACAGCCGCACCAGGGGCGTGAGATCGCTCCCGGTGATGTCCTCATTGCCGTCGATGTACAGGTCGTGGGCGTTGAGGCTGAGGTTGAGGCGGATGTAGTCGACGTCATCATCGGTTTCGATCAGGGCACCGACGGTCGACCAGATCCGCGACTGGTCGACGTTGAGGGTGTAGCCGGGTTCTTCGGGGGTGTCCGTGGCTTCGTTGACGACGGGGCCCCACTGCTGGAGGCTGATGGCATAGTCGAGCCCACGGCCGCCGGCGGTGGCGTCGCGGTGCTCGACGCTGACCGAGTATTCGCCGGCTTCAGCGAAGTAGGCGAACGCGACGGTCGAGGTCCCGATGGAGGTGTTGGTCGGGAAGGCGAACGACGAGGTGAGCACCTTGCCGCTGGGTTCCCGGACGATGAGCTCGGTCAGAACGTCGTCGAATTCAGTGTCTGCGCTGATCCGCACGAACTCACCGCCTTCAGCAGTGATGGTGTAGAAGTCCACGTCCCCGGGAGTGTTGATGGTGGCTTCCACGCTGCTGCTCCACAGCAGCGCGTCGGCATCTTCAAGGGCGTTGTTGCGGTCCCCGTCGATGCACTCATCGGGCTCACAGATCTCATGCTCGCGGCAGTCTGTGTCCTGGTCGCAGGTTTCGTCGTCCGTATCGTCGATGTCAGTGTCATCGCCGCCGAACGGCTCGGTGTCGTCTTCGATCCCGGTGTCGCCATTGCAGGCAAGAACCAATGCGAACGGGAGAAGGAACAAGTCAGGCAGTCGCATCACAGCACCTCATCGTCTTCTGTGGATACACCATCGACAGATATTGTAGCCCTCCCTCGGACCATGAGTGGGCAATTCTGCTTCCCTCGATGAGGTGTCGGATTGTGAGGAGGATGTTGGGGGGTTGCCGAATGAGAATCGGCGTGCAAGAAAAACCCCCCTGATGCCGTTTCAGGGAACAGGACCCGTGAACCCTTCGCCCGCGGATTGTGTATGACCACGCGCTCGTTGACCGGCATTCAACCCACCGGAAGCCCCCACCTGGGCAACTGGCTGGGGGCGATCAGGCCGGCCCTGGCGCTGACCGAGCAGCCGGACTTTGAGGGCTTCTACTTCATCGCCAGCTACCACGCCCTGACGACCAGCCGGGACGCACAGCTGCTGCGGGACCGGATCCTGGACGTCGCCTGTACATGGCTGGCGATGGGCCTCGACCCCGAAAAAACCGTCCTGTGGGCGCAGCAGGATGTGCAGGAGGTGACCGAGCTGGCCTGGATCCTCAGCTGTGTCACCAGCAAGAACCTCCTCGACAAGGCACATGCCTTCAAAGACGCCGCCAGCAAGGGGAAGAAGTTCATCGGGGTGGGGTTGTATACATACCCGATCCTGATGGCGGCAGACATCCTGGCGTTTGATACGGACGTGGTCCCAG
>JBCBLB010000880.1:0-3288 GCA_038520555.1 Myxococcota bacterium
CCGCGGAGATCTCGATCTCACCGGCCTCGTCAATGTGGACGACTGGGCGGTTGACGCCGCTGGGGTGGAACAGGCCATCGACCTCATCGAGGACGGGGCGCGGCTCATCGGTGACGGGCTCGGCAGAGCGCTGCCAGGGGGAGTCGTCATCGGACCGAAACGCGTAGCCGATCCGCTGGATGTCACCATCGTCACCGGCGTACCAGAGGTGCTGGCCGGTCTCATCGCGGAGGACGAAGGGGTGGCGGACGCCGTCGTCGTCCCAGTCTCCGGCCGCGCCAGGGCTGAACAGCGGGTCGGCGCCATCTCGCCGCCAGGACTTGCCACCGTCTTCGCTGATCAGCGCGCCGATCCGCCACCGATCCTCGTCGTCACCGGCGTACCACAGGCGAATCACGCCATCGCTTATCACCTCGACGCTGGCAGGCACTGCGGCGAGGCCATCCCAGGTGCTGTCGCCCTGACCGCCGCTCTCCTGGATCTGGCCCTGCCGCTCCCAGGTGATGCCGTCGGTGCTGGTCGCCAGACCGATCGAGGTCAGCCCCGCGTTAACCGACTGCTGTCCGGCGTATGCCATCGTGTAGGTCTCGCCATCCTTCCAGACGACCGGAGAGAACACTTCCCCCGCGTCGAAGCCGTCCGATGCAGGATCAAAGACCGACGTCGTAAGAGGGATGAGCTGGCCATCCTCCTCGATATATGCAAGCCCGATCCGAGAGATGCCGCCAGCCGAGGTGATGGTCAACCATGCCAGCCCGTCTTCGGGGATCACGCTGCCGACTCGGATGCCCCCGGCGGAGCGCGCGCCGGCGTCTCCGGGGGACAGCCGGGCGCCGGCCAGCGCGGTGGCGGCCCAGCCATACTCGGTGATGACGGTGGAGCCGGGGAAGGCGCGGGTGACCAGGGGGTCGGCCTGCTGCCCTTCGATCCGGAACGCCGCCGAGGGGCTGGCCTGGAGCGCCACCCGTGGCGGGTCCAGATCGGCGATCGGCTCTGTTGAGATGGGCTCGATGATCTCCCAGTTCAGGCCATCGGGGCTCTCTGCAGACCAGAAGATCCATCCCTCCCCGTCATCGCGGGAGAACCACATCCGATACAGCCCAACCTCTGAAGAGACCGCGGGCGCAGCCACGTCTGCGCCATCGAGGGCCAGGATCGGAGCCTCATCTGCGGTCCAGGTCTCCAGATCGTCGCTGACGGCGTGTCCGATGGTCCACCGTTCGCCGTCGAAGGCGGAGTAGTACATCCGCCACTGGTCGGTCTGGCTGTCCAAAAACACAAACGGCTGCCGGATCCCAGCGATGTCATGCGGACGTCCTGGGATCAGCAGCTGGCCAGACTGACGGGAGTAGCTCAGCCCGTCCCCGCTGAAGGCCTCTTCAATGGCCGTCTCACCGGCGACGTCGGTGACGGTGAAGAACATCCGGCGTAGGCCGCCGTCGCTGATCACGGCGGGGCCAGAGAGCGTCTCCCCATCCTGGGCGACGAGCAGGGTGCCCCCCACCACCCACTGCTGGGAGCTGTCCGTCCCGGCGAGCAGAAGATCACCGTCATCGGCGAAGATCATCTGGCCCGCACCGTTGAGGTAGTGCGGATCCACGACTTCGGAGAACGCATCAAAGTCTTCGGGGTTCAGCTCCAAATCCCGGGCGGAGTCCACATACACCCCCCCACCGGAGGTGGTCTGCCGATTCAACGCGCCGTCTTCGGGCAGCCACAGCCGCCAGGAGCCCTCGATCCAGGTCAACGTCCAGGTCTCATCGATGAGGTCGTCGGTGATCGTCTCGATGAGGTCCGCCAGCTCAGCGGTCGAGCCAGAGCCGTCGGGGTCCGAGAACAGGGCGCCGCTGATCGCGTAGTTCGGCCAGGGGCGGATGACCTGGATCTCATCGGCATCCGCGGTCAGCACGGAGATGGTGTGGTCGGTCCGGTTGGCCACGAAGGCGAGGCCCTGCTCTTGATAGTATTCGACGTCGATGGGATCAGACTCGACGGTCACCGTGCTCTGTCCGTTGGGGCCACGGCGGGCGGGCTGCAGATCGGCCGGATCGCTGACATCGATCAGATAGATGGAGTCATCGAAGATCCGGGTGCGGGCGTCTTCGCTGAAGCGGACGCCGACCATCGCAGTCTGACCTTCGTCAACCAGAGCGATGGGGCCGGCGAAGTCTTCCAGGGCGAGGCCGCTGATGTTCATATCGGTGATCACGTTCCGGCCCATGCTCAGATCGACCTCATCCCAGGGGATGGCGAGCAGCGAGCCGGTGGTGAACAGCTGGTAGGGGTTGGCGTTGCTGACCAGCAACGTCAGCTCCCCGTCTGGCGTTTCACGGAAGACGATGTCGGTGGGGCCGGACAGACAGGTTCCGATGCCGATCTGACCGAACTCGTAGATTCCATCAGGGTATTCGGCGCAGTCACCGACGTTCGGGGGGGCGGCGTCTCTCAGACACCCCGCCAGAAGGCTCATCAGCAGCAACAATCCGGCACCTCTTGTCTCTTCTCAAGGCAGGCGTTGGAAGGTAGCCCACCATCGACTGGAGAGCTACCAACACCCGACCTGGCTAAAGCAATCCCAGCTCTGCATGGGCGACGGCGAGGCGGGCGACAGGCACCCGGAACGGCGAGCAGCTGACATAGTCCAGCCCCACCTTTTGGAAGAACCCGATGCCCACCGGGTCGCCGCCGTGTTCCCCGCAGATGCCGACCTTCAGCCGCGCGTTGGCGTGGCGGCCCCGCTCGGTGCCCATCTTGACCAGCTGACCCACACCGTCGACGTCGAAGTGCAGCAGCGGTGAGTCTGCAAGCACGCCAGCGGACAGATACGAGGGAAGGAACTTGCCCATATCATCCCGAGAGAACCCATACGTCATCTGGGTGAGATCGTTGGTTCCGAAGCTGAAGAAGTCCGCGTGCCGAGCGATGTTGCGCGCCATCAGCGCAGCGCGGGGAAGCTCGATCATCGTGCCCACCTTGTACCGCAGGTCGACCCCCATCCGCGCGATCACCTCTTCGGCAACCTCAACGACGTGCTGGCGGCAGATCTCCAGCTCCTTCTCCAGGCCGACGAGCGGTATCATGACCTCCGCGAGGACGTCGTGGCCCTGCTGGGCAAGCTCCGCAGCCGCTTCGAACAGCGCGCGGGTCTGGGTCCGGTAGATCTCCGGTGTGGTGACCCCGATGCGGCAGCCCCGGTGGCCGAGCATGGGGTTGGTCTCCTTGAGCTGCTCCAGCCGCTCCTGGAGGATGTCCGTTCGCACGCCGAGATCCTGAGCGAGCGAGGCGACA
>JBCBLB010000353.1:0-10109 GCA_038520555.1 Myxococcota bacterium
AGATCGGCCTGAACGTCGGGATCAGCCCATCGTTCCTTGAGAAAGGTATCCAGGTTGGTACGGGCATAGGGAAAAAGGATCTCATGAACAAAGCGAATTGAAGACGTTGTTCCTTCAATATCCAGTAAAATTGCATGCCTTTCGTCGGCGGTGGTCATCTGTACAGGCCCTCCAGCAAGAATCCAGTTTTTTTGCTTTATCTGGTTCGCAGAGGATGTCGCATCCATCATGGGTTCCCGCGGATTTAGGTTTTGATTCGAATTTCGCTAATTACAAAAAGGGTACAAACCGTATATAGAGTCCAAAGGATGGTTACCCATCAGCAAGACCTGATGCGCTGTCCTGGGAGCAGTCCATGGGGCGTCTTAGACTCCATTCATGCGAAGTCGACCTCGAGACGGGGTGGATCTGGATCGAGAATGAGCAGAGCAGAAGCCGACTCAATGAAGTCCTTCTGAACCTGTTCAATCTCCTCGTTCGGCGTGCTGGGGGGGATGTCAGCCATGATGAGCTTCGCCAGACGGTGTGGAATGACCGCCTGGATATGGAAACCCACAGCGATCGCAAGCAGAAGATGCGGAAGGTCTACATCGCCGTCACCCGCCTTCGTCGTGCCATTCGCGATGACGTGCGTCCCTATCGCCACGTCGTCTCCAGCCACGTCGGCTACTATCGCTTCGAGCCCCTTGGCGAAGAATAATCCATCCCCCTGTGGATCCTAAGCGTCCACAGGGGGTGGATGGGTTGTTCCGCAGGATTCAGCGTGGATCGGGTCCGGCGCCGATGGTGAGCAGCAGCCCGACGCCGTATCCCGTGCCCCGGCCATCGCTGCTGTTGGCTGGCCCGGCGAGGTCGATGTGCAGCCACCGTGGGGCGGGGCTGGGCAGGTGGTTTCCGATGAACTGCCCGGCGCAGGAGGCCTGGGCGTTGGCCCGGTCTTTGACGGAGTTCTTCATGTCCGCGACGTGGCTGTGGAACTCTTTGCGGAACAGCTCGGGGGCATAGGGCAGGGGGTGGCAGGGCTCCCCGATGGCTCGCCCCGCCTTGACCGCGGCCTGCTCGACGGCTTCGTTGTTGCAGTACAGGGCGGCGTGGATGCGTCCGGTGGAGACCAGCTGGGCGCCGGTGAGCGTCGCCAGATCGATGAGCAGGTCTGCGTCGGTCTCAGCGCAGGTCCACGCCACGCCATCGGCGAGGACCAGCCGCCCTTCCGCGTCGGTGTTGTTGACCTCAACGGTCTTGCCAGACTTCATCAGGAGGATGTCATCGGGCCGGGTCGAGCGGGGGCCGACCGCGTTCTCTGCGATGCAGAGGACCGCGGTGATGCGGAAGCCGACCTTCATCTTTGCGGCGGCCTGGAAGGCACCGAGGACCGCAGCGGCGCCGCCCATATCGCCTTTCATGCCGGGCATTCCGGTCTTCGATTTGATGGACAGGCCGCCGGTGTCATAGACGATGCCCTTGCCGATCCAGGCGACGTGCCGGGTGGCGCCTTCGGGTTCCCAGCGGAGGACGACCATGGCGGGCAGGTGGGTGGCGGCCTTCCCGACCCCCCACAGCCCGCCAAAGCCCTGTTCATCGAGGGCTTCGCCCTGAATTACGGAGATCTGTGCGCCGACGTCTTCCGCGACGGCGCGGGCTTCTCCGACGAAGGCGTCCGTGTTGAGCGTGTCGGTGGGGGTGTCCACGAGGCGGGCGGCCATCCGGGTGCCGTCGATGGCCGCCATCACCTGTTCATCTGCGATGAAGCCGTCGGGTCCGAGGGTAGCGATCTGAACGGTCCGCTCTTTGACGGGCCCTTTACGAGAATAGAGGGGCAGTCCGCGGGCCGCGGCCATCGTGGCGGCGCGCGCATGGCTGTGGTCTGCGACGAGCAAGCGGATGTGCAGGGGCCGATCGCTTCCAGCGTCCCGAACCATCGCCGGGATCGCCCATGCCCGCGAGGGGCTGTTGTGTCGGGAGCAGTGCTCTGGCAAGACCCCGATCTTGATCCGGCGGGTCCCCTGCCACAGCGTGGCGGTCTTGCCATGGTCACCGGGGTCGGTGCGTCGGAGGATGGCGGTCCAGGTCTGTGGGTCCACGCTCAGCGCGGTCGCCAGGGTCTCATCGTTGAGCCGGGCGCGGCGCCCGATGATAAGCACGTCCCCTTCGACGTCGCGCAGCGGGACGTCTTCATAGGAAAGGACACTGATCACCGCCATAAGATGTTCTCCTACCGTTGAATGGGTTGTTGTATCATGGGAAGGCGATGATGTGACTCGCGGTCATCGGCGACATCCACGCAAACCTCACCCAACTACAGGTCGTGCTCGCCCGCGTTCGGGAAGCGGAAGCGGATGTGGACACGATTTTGCGGGTCCGGATCGACGACGGTCTGCGTGGGAACGCTGGCGGGTTGAGCGACCCGTTCGGCCGCGCACAGATCGCCTTCGTCGAGGGCGCGATCGGGTCTGAATCGAAGACCTGACCACCGGTCAGCGCCGCGACATGGTTCGCTGACCCCTACCAGGGATCGGGTAGCTGAACGTTGCTGTCCCGGTCAAGGCGGAAGGCCAGGGTTCGGGTCTCCGGTCTGTTCGGTGTGAGCGCCACCGTCCAGCGGGCGTGGCCGTCGGCGTCCGGGCCCGCCATGTTCGGAGAAGAGCGCTTCTCCCGGTCGACCACGACGCGAACCTGGGCCAGCTCTGAGACCGGCACCCGCAACACCACGTCGACCGACAGGGCCGCGCCGGTGGAGACCAGCTCAACGGTCTGCACCAGCCATCGGCGATCGGTGAGCGCCATCCGCCGCTCGACCTCTGCCCGTCGGGTATAGGTGACCGACACATCGTCCTGTGAGCCCAGGGACAGGGTGAAGGGTTGGCCCGGGGCGACGAACGGGACCGCACCAACGCCAGCGGGGCCGCCGTCCTGAATCAAGGTCACCGGGCCGGCCAGGAGCGGGGCGGTCAGGGTGTTGGTCAGATCGACGCTGGCGAAGACCAGCGCCTTTCGCTCAGGCACACAGAGGTAGCGCGGGGTGACCGTCGCGCGCAGCCGATCGACGGCGACCTGGCGCGGCCGACCGTCAGAGGGGACATCGATCGGCATGCGGGCGGACCGCCGCTGGACCTCTCCGCCGTCGTCGACCCCCGGCAACGCCTGTGCGCTGTCTCCATGGGTCAGATCGGTCTTTTCGATGGACTGTTCATGGAAGTGGGCCTGGATAACCCGACGTTCTTCGGCGCTCTTTTCGCGAAGCGACAGCCGATCGTAGTGCAGCGGCGGGAGCGCTGCGCCGGCGGCGGGTCGCGCCGTCGACAGCGACAACGCGACGTCTGACCAGCCCTCGCCGGTGCGCTGCCAGACGGTGGCCAGCGCGGTCAGTTCGACCGCATCGGGTCCATCCATGCGCGCCCGATACGACGGCCGCCACATCGCAGAGGGGACGAGGTAGCGGACCTCCAGCGCTGCGGCGCCCGCCGGCCCGTCGAGCAGCAGCTCGATCGAGGCGGTCATCTGCCAGCGCTCTTCCAGCCGTGTTCGGGCCAGCTGTAGCGCAGTGAGCGCTTCCCGCGCGTCATGGACCGCGTCGGACTGGGCGATCTCCAGTTCGAGGGCGTCGAACAGCACCCCCTCCAGGCGATTCAGATCGTGGTGCCATCGCTCAAGGTCTGCCTCACCACGGGTCGCTGCCCAGGAGATCTGCTCGGCGTAGCGGTGCAGCAGAGAGAACGCCCGTGCGCGCTGCGTCTGGTGGCGGCGGAGGGTCTGGGTGAGATCGTGGAGCGTCTGGTTGAGCTGCTCCGCGCGGGCGGCGACCGCTGCGGGGGCGTCGCCATCGAGGGGGCGCCGCGTCCATTGCCGCTGTGCGGCGATCCGGGCCACCTGGAGATCGCCGTCGTGGACGATGCACTGCAATGAGGCGTCGACCAGGACCGGAGCGACCGGTCGGATGACGATCGCCCGCGCGCCGCCAGGCCAGTCCAGCCGGCCGCGTCGGGAAACGACGCCGCGATCTTCGGTCAGCGTCACGGAACGAATCGGGAGAGAGACGGTCACATCAGGGCTCACGGCGGTTGCCTCCGATCAGCTCTTTGCGGGCGCTGATGTCGATCGAGTAGCGGTAGGAGATCTCGGTCTGGCTGCCGCCGGGCAGGGTAAGCTGCCAGCACAGCGCGCCGTGGGTCATCCCCCCGCCCGGCGCGCGTCCTTGAATCGGAGGCGGCTCTGCGTCGAGCAGATCCAGCTCGACGCCTTCTTCGCCGGATGCGTCAGGGAGACGCTCGAACAATTCGACCGCAACCGGCGCGGGCAGGTTGGAGCGGACTGCGACCTGGACCCGGTGGTCCAGCCGCGAGGCTGCGGCGAACATCCCATGTTCAGACTGGCGGAAGGTGGTGTTTCGGGAGATCCGCACCCGCTCTTCGACGCCGAGGTTCAGCGACAGCTCGCCCTGCGCGCCTGTGGTCGGCATGCGGCTGGTGACCACGAACTGGCCGTCCAGGTACACCTGCATTGGCCCGGCCAGGAGCGGCCAGCCGAATGGGTTGCCCATCCGGGCGAAGCGAAACGCCCGCCGATCCTGTCGGGGCACTGCGCGAATCAGGAGGGTGCAGGCGGTGTCTCCATCCGCGACCTGGATGAGGCGGAACTGGCCGTCGGCGGGCAGATCGGCGCGCGGACCGGCGGGGTAGCGGTGGTAGAAGGATGCCCGCCGGACGTCTGCGCAGCCTGTGGGCAGGTGGGCGTCGTGGAGCCGTTGTTGCTCTTGCTGGAGGGCCTGGAGGGCCGCTCGCAGTCCCTCGAAGGTGGTCACGTCACCATCGCGTTCATCGATGAACGCGCGGTATTCTGACATCAGATCGACCGGCAGCAGTCGGCCCCGTCGGTGAGGCTCGGTCGCATCCGCCAGCCGCAGCCATGCGTAATCCAGCATCCGCCCCGCAGGAGGGCCGTCTTGCTGCGACCGCTCCATATCATCGAGCATCTCTCCGAAGCTGGCCTCGTCCGCCATCGGTTGCGTCGGCGCCCGGTGTCCCACAGTGCGTGTTCGCCGACGGTGTGACGCGCGCTTCGGGGCAGGGGCGCCGGACCGACCGTCTTCGAGGCCGCCCTGCAGCCGATCGATCAGCCGCCGTGGCGCAGACGTGGGCGCAGACGTGGGCGTGGCAGATGGCATGGGCGTTGCCGCTTGGGGTGGCGGCATGTTGTCTGTAGGCAGTGATGGCGCCGGAGGCGTGGACTGCACCGATGGCGGCTTCTGCCGCTGTGAGGGCTTCGGCCGCGGTGGTTTCGGAGGCGCCGCGGTGGCGTCGTAGTCGCTGAACAATGTGTCGAGGTCGTCGGGGAGCGGGCGCCAGTCTGAGCGCGGTGGCGTCGATCGCCCGATCCGCCAGGCGTCAAGGCGAGGGATGGCCGCGTCCCGTCGCAAATCGGCTGTGGACACAGAGATGGCCACGCCCGACCAGTCTTCTCCAGTGGCCTGCGCGACCCGTGCCCCGAAGCGCAACCGAGCGCTCCGCTGCTCGGTGTCGATGTGGACCTGGTACACCGGCGCCCACCGCGCGCCCGCGATGAAGTATTCGACGAACACAGGAACCGCAGATCCACCTTGGAAGGGGTCTTCGCGCTCAAGCGCCGCGCGCAGGGTTCGGGTATAGCGCCCGGGCCGGGGCGTGCGTTGTGTGGCGCTGAGCGCCATGAGCCGCTGATTGATGTCATGGATCCGCGCGCGTCGCTGCCGCACCTCTTCCGCGCAGTGTGCGCTGCGTTCGGTCTGCAGCGTGAGGTGCGCCGCCCAGCTCTCGACACTCGGGAGCGCCGTGGGGCGCTGGGTCAGATCGGCGGGAAGTCCTTGGATCTCAAGGTCGTTCGCCATCTTCTGAAGCCGCTGCCAGACCTCCAGCTCCTGCTCTAGTCGACGCATCTCCTGCCGCAGCCTGTCCCGTTCTTCCTTCGCGCTGGCCGGCACCGTGGCGGTCGCTTCCAACTCGGGCAATTCTTCAAGCGGTCCAGCGAACAGGCCCGCCGTCCCGAACCGGAGCCGCAAGGACGCTGCGTTGAACAGCAGCGGCAGCCCCGGCAGCACCAGGGTTACCGCTTCGGTGGCCCGGTCGGCAGGGAGCAGGCCCTCCCGCACGAGCAGCGCGCCGTTTCGATAGATGGTGGCCTGACGAACGGTGGTCTCAACCCGGACAATCACAACCAGCTCCGTGGTGGATGGGCCAGATCTGATATCGCGAAGCGGGACCGCCACCCATGGCCAACGTAACGCGATACCCACAGCCTATGGCTGAAGACCCGCACAGATCCTCGCCACCGCCACCACGATATCGGAACGGCCAGCTCATCTACAACGCGACCGGCCTGTCGTACCGGTGGCTGGGTGATTTGTATCACCTGTTCATCCGCACCTCGTGGGGGGTGCTGCTTGGGGTGTCGATCGGGGGCTATGTGGGGACCAACTTCTTCTTCGCGCTGCTCTATCTGCTCGGCGGCGACTGCATCGACGGGGCACAGCCGGGGGACCTCACCGATGCGTTCTGGTTCAGCGTCCAGACCCTCTCCACCATCGGCTATGGGCGGATGTCTCCATCGACGTTCTATAGCAACGTCCTCGCCACCATTGAATCCTATGTCGGCCTCGTCTCTGTGGCGATGGGCACGGGGCTGCTGTTCGCCAAGTTTTCGCGGCCCACCGCCCGGGTGGGGTTCAGCAAGATGATGGTCATCCACCCGCGCAACGGCGTGCCCTGCTTGATGTTCCGGATGGCCAACGAGCGCCGCAATCAAGTCGTTGAGGCCCGGCTCCACGTCAGCGTGCTCCGCGATGAGACCACGATGGAAGGCGACAGGATCCGTCGGTTCCACACCATGCGCCTGGAGCGCAGCGCCTCGCCGGTCTTCGCCTTGACCTGGACCGCCATCCATCCCCTCGACGAGACCAGCCCGCTGTATGGGCTGACAGCAGACAACGTCGCAGCGGAAGTCGCCGCGATCGTCGTGACCTTTACCGGCATCGACGACACCTTCGCCCAGAGCATTCACGCCCGGACCGTCTACCTCGCCGATCAGATCGCCTTCAACCATCGCTTCGTCGATATCCTCGACCGAGACGAGCACGGCACGCTCACCATCCACCACGAGCGGTTGGACGCCGTCGAGCCGTTGCCCGCCGCCATCAGCCGCCGAACGCCCGTCGCGCCATCGTCCGGTTCGTGATCGCGGTCACTTCGACACCCAGCCCGCGGAAGAATCCTCTCAACGGTCGCTTCGGCCCGATTTCCACGATCCGTTCCGGCGCGCGTCCCTGAATCGCCTTCATGTTGTCCACCCACCGCACCGTCCCCGCCAGCTGCGCGGTCAACCCCGCGATCACCGCCTCCAGGTCATCTGCCGGATAAAAGCCGCCGCTGGCGTTGGAGAGGACCCGGCCCGTATGGGTGGCCTCCCAGCGACCCGATGAGCGAACCAGCGCCTCTCGAAACGGGGCCTCGATTGGTCTCATCAGCCGACTGTGGAAGGGCGCGGAGACCGTCAATCTGCGCATCCGGAGCCCGGAGCCCTGTAGCCTGGCCTCAGCCTGGGTGATGTCTTCGATTGTGCCAGAGAGGACGAGCTGTGTGGGGGCGTTATGGTTGGCGATGTCGATCTGGAGGTTCTGGATGCGGTCGGTGAGGTCTCCGGGGATCTCGCCGATGAGGGCGGTCATGGCGCCTTGGTCGGGAGGAACGGCCTGTTGCATCAGCTGGCCGCGGAGCCGGACGAGGGGGACCGCTTCTTCGAGGGGGATGACGCCTGCGGCGACGAGGGCGGCGTACTCTCCCAACGAGTGACCGGCGAAGATGGTGGGTTGGAAGCCGTAGTCGTCCTGCAGCGCCCGAAACATGGCGATCTCGGCGGTGAGGATGGCGGGCTGGGTGTTCTCCGTCAGGTTGAGGCGGGGATCATCCTGGAAACACAGGGCGGCGAGGTCTTCGCCGAGGGCGTCGCTGGCGGCGTCAAAGGTGGCTCGGCTGATGGGGGAGTGTTCGACGAAGTCCTGGGCCATTCCGGGCTTCTGTGACCCCTGACCGGGGAAGACAGCGGCGTCCATTGTGGGCTCCTGAGGGGAGGATGGGGGAGGATGGTTCTCAGCCGCAGAGGGGTTGCGGATCGTCTGTGATCGGTTACACACGGTCTCTTTTCCGGACCGCCGGGCCGTCCATAACCGAGGAGAGCGTACCCGATGAACATGCCGTCTTCTGCAGCGCTCCTGGATCAGGCGTGCCGAACGGCGCGTCGTGCTCTGCTCACCGGCCCCATGTTCCCCGACGGCGACAGCATCGGCGCCTGCCTCGCCATGGCCCACGGGCTGCGCCTGCGGCACCCCGACCTGTTGGTCGACGTCGCCGGTGACATCTCGTTCCGGTACGCCTGGATGCCCGGCGCCGATCAGATCCTCCCCGACGATCAGATCCGTGGTGACTATGACCTCGCCATCGTCCTCGACGGGGATC
The DNA here is from genome assembly GCA_038520555.1 of Myxococcota bacterium. Classification (GTDB taxonomy): domain Bacteria; phylum Myxococcota_A; class UBA796; order UBA796; family UBA796; genus JBCBLB01. The sequence continues at coordinate 8,481 of JBCBLB010000353.1, forward strand.
AGCGTCGCCTTGAGCCCCCTGTCAAAGCCGCCTTTCAGCGCGCGACCGTCAAGGGCATCGTCGACCACCACAGCTCGACGACGCCGGAGGGCTACGATCTGGTCATGCTCGACCATCACGCGGCCAGCACCTGTGAGATGGTCTATGCGGTCCTCAAGCAGTGGGGCATCCCGCTGGATCCGGACCTCGCCAGCCTGCTGTATACCGGGCTCATCTTCGACACCGGTGGCTTTCGGCACTCCAACACCACCGCAGAGACGCACCGCTTCGCGGCAGCGCTCCTGGACACCGGCATCAACCATGCCCCCATCAACGTGCGGGTCCTCATGGAGCGCCGCCCGCAGGGGCTCAAGCTTCTCGGGCGGGTGCTCGAACGGGCGGAGTTTCTCGCGGATGGCCGGGTGATTTTTGGCGTCGTCGATCTGGAGACCTGCGACGCGTTGGGCTGTGCACACGCGGATGTGGAAGGGATCGTCGACTCGATGGTCTTCACCCATGGCGTCGAGCTGGCCTGTCTGTGCGTCGAGAAGGGGCCGGGGCTGGTCAAGCTGTCCCTGCGAAGCCGGGAACAGATCGATGTGGCCGATCTCGCCCGGCAGCTTCATCCTTCTGGCGGTGGGCACCCCCGGGCCGCTGGGGTGATGCTCCGGCGCAGCCTCACAGAGCTGAAGCGGTGGCTGACTGAGCGGCTCTCTGCCGCCATTTTGCGCGCTGCCGGCTGAGCGCTGCGATAGGCCGCTCTCTCACACCATGAATTGTCTGAGGGCGACATGAGCCGAGACCCCATCGAGATCACCTTCACCCTCGACGGTGCTGCGCAGACCATCACGGTCGATCCGGCCCGCTCGGTGCTCTCGCTGCTCCGCGAAGATTTTGGCTGCCACCAGCTCGCCGCCGGCTGTTCGCCGCAGGGCATCTGCGGCAGCTGCCTGGCCATCGTCAACGGAAAGCCGCGCGTCACCTGCACGATGCGGGCGAAGACCCTCAACAACAAGCGACTGGAGACCCTTCGAAGCCTCAGCGACGTGGAGACGCGTGCGCTCCAGCAGGCGTTCATCGCCGAGGGCGCCGTACAGTGCGGCTACTGTATGCCTGGGATCCTCAATCAAGCTGCTTTTTTGCTTCGTCATGAGCGGCACCCGGGTGATGATCTGATCAACCAGGGGCTGAACCTGCATCTGTGTCGGTGCACCGGCTATGGCGCCATCCGTCGGGCCATCCGCCGGGCTGGTGACATCCTGGACGCGGAAGCGCCGCCGGCCCCGCCAGAGACGATATTGGACGCCGAATCACGGGCGTCGCTCTTCGGGGATCTGCCTCGGATCGACGACATCGATCGGCCGGGTGTCGTCTATATGGCGCTTCGGTTCGCCCCGAAGGCCGGCAGCCAGATCGATCGGATCGATTTCTCAGAGGCGGAGATGGTCGACGGAGTCGTCGCGATCCTCACGGCAGATGCGATCCCGGGCGCGCAGGTGGTTGATGGTCGGCCCTTGCTCGTCCCCGTCGGCGCCGTCGCACGAAGCGCGGCAGATGTCGTCGCTGTCGTCGGCGCGGAGACGGGCGCCGCGGCGCGGGGGGCGGCCTCGGGCCGTGTGCTGGGCGTGCCGGGCGGGGGGGGGGGGGCGG
>JBCBLB010000922.1:0-2951 GCA_038520555.1 Myxococcota bacterium
CATCAACAGGCCGAGGCTGAACAAACGCAACCGGTATGGCACATAATTCGAACTCATATGGACAAAGGCGTGGGCTGCCCTGGAGAGCACAAAGACCCAGGCCGCGCCCAGGGCGACGATTCCCCCCGCGTCCAGTTGCACCAGCACGATGCTGACCACATAAAAGAGCACCGGGACCTGAAACTGGTTGAGGAGGTTGTTGTTGACCACAATCACGCTGTCAGGCCAGGCAGAAGGATCGATACTGACACGCTTCCGATCGACCTCTCCCGTGGCGAAGGCGCGACGCTTCACCACCAACAGGCGGACATAGATGGATGTGGTCAGAAGGATCTGAAGCAGCACCGGCCAGAAGAGGAGCGTAGAAGTCATAATCGGTGTTGTAGATCATGCGCTGACATGCCTCAAGGAGCAACAATCCATCTCAAACACATGAAGTGCATGGAGCTGGGATGATCACCGACTGGTGTCCCGTCAAACTGGGACATCAGCCTGCTGCTAGCGGTCGGGCTCTTCGCGAGCAGTGCGGCGTTTGCTGGTGCTGAATGCTGGGCGCACAGCTCAGCCCTGGTGGGTTTATGAGATCCATACGGACAAGGTGCGAGCGATTTTCCAGAGCTTGCGCCCTATTCCTTGTTGTCGTTCCAGACGCTGTCGAGGAGCTGCTCAGCGAGCTGCGCGGTCTCTGTGGGGATTCCGGCGTCGGCGCGGGCGTCCCGTTCGACCAGATCGGCTTCGACCTGGGCGCGCAGGGCGTCGAGGGTCTGGGTGTCGCTGGTGGCGTGTGATGCAGATGACCGCACCGAGCGGAACGAGTCGCGGTCGTTGGTGGCGTTGAGGATGGTCTGCCACTCGGCCCGCTGGGCCTGGCGGGCTTCCATCTCGAAGCTGTTGAGCTGCTCGCCGAGCCGCTGGAGGGCGGCGCCGGGCAGCGACCAGATCGCGTAGCCGTCGGTGCCCTGAAGGGGGATGAGGTTGAGCAGCGCGATGACGAGGTTCATCTGGGTCAGTCCGGCGTAGAACACGCTGCTCTCGGTGCTCCAGTCGAGCGATGCGGCGAGCAGGCTGACCATCAACCAGAGCAGCAGCTGTCCGAGCACCCCGCCGCTGCCCACGGCCGAGGCGCCCCAGGCGCTGATCGGTCCGGCGATCTTCGTGGAGCCGCCGAGGCCGTTGATCTCAAAGCCGCGGACGGTCAGGCCGCGTCGCCGCGCCTGCAGCGCGTGTCCGCCGAGGTGCGCGCCGATGATCAGGAGATAGGCCAACACCGCGTCGGAGGACTGGTACGTCAACCCCGCCAGCGCGGCCCCGATCGGGAGGCTCCAGTGAAGCCAGAACGACCGCTGTCCCCACCGCCATTGAATCAACCAGGGCCAGTTCATCATGGCTTTCTCCCTCGCATAGCTGATCCATAACGTCCAATTCTATGGCGTCAGCCAGGCCCGCTCCAGAACCAGGACTTCCTCAAAGAGGCCGGTGTCTGCTTCGAGATCAGCGACCACAAACTCGACTTCGCTCCCCACCGGGCCGGTCATCACCTCGACGAAGTCGTCCATCGACAGGGCGGCAGCCTCCAGGCCATCGACCTCAACGATCACATCCCCGGGGCGCAGGCCCATCTCTGCGGCGGGAGTGTTCGGCCAGACCCGCTCGACCTCGATGCCGTCATCGTGTTCACGGATCGCCACCCCCAACCCGCCGGTCTGCTCTTCGGGGACGACCAGCTCGACCGCGATCACTTCGCCGGCGTCCGCGATGAGATCGTACCAGTCGGAGCGTCCCCACAGCAGCCCATCTCGGCGGCGGCCCTGGATCCGGCACGCGGTGTCCGCGGGGATCTCGACGGACACCCAGCCGTCCTCGCCCAGCATCCGCCAGATGTCGCAGTCGGTGCTGACCACCATGCCGTCCTCAACGGGCAAGCCGTTGTTCTCGACGACCTGAATCTGTAGCGTCGCGAACGGTGGGGGCGCGCCGGTGTCGTGCCCCTCCTCGACCACAGGCTCCTCGTCTTCGACGACCTCGCCGGTGTCTTCGGGTGTCGGATCTCGGGTGAGCAGCGGCGAGCGGTGAATCTGGACACCGGGCGTTCCGCTCAGCAGGTGGGGCGGCTCGGCGCCAGGGGAAGGGGGCACCCCCCCCGGCGAGGGATCCGCGGAGGTGGGCCACAGCGACCAGAGCAGCCCCACGGAGAGGACCAGCCCAGCGGTGAAAAGGAGGTTCCGTCTTTGCATAGAATGGTAGACCTCTCTCACGCCGCTCAGGTTTCGAGCGATCGCTGGCAGAACGGAGCATCGCCCCGATGACTTACAGAGGATTAACCCCACCAGAGGTCTCCGTGGCACGATCGATTTTTGCCGATCGGATCCGATATGAGCGGGTCCGCCTCACCCGCGATCGGCTGTGGGCGACGTTCGCGCCGGTGGCGATCCGACGCACGGTTCATCTGAAGTCCTCCTGGGGACATTTTCAGGGTTCGGGGCTGTCGCTGACGCCAAGCGGATTGCAGACCCTCATCCACGAGCTCGGCCACGTCTGGCAGTATGAAAACGGCGGGCTGGCCTACATCCCGAAGAGCCTGTGGGCGCAGGGGGTGGCCTGGCTGCGCACTGGAGACCGCGGCGGGGCCTACCGTTGGCGAGAGCCGCTCGACGCCGGCCAGCCCTGGGCGTCGTGGAATCCCGAGCAGCAGGCGCAGGCCATCGAGGACTTCTTCGCTGCGCAGAGACGGGTTGAGATGCGCCAGCGGGCGACCTTCGACGCGCGAACCCTGCGGGTGCTTGAGCCCTGCATCGCGAAGGTTCGTCGTGGAGAGGGCGCGCCCCGGTTCTGGTGATCGGTATAATTCGGCCATGACCACCACACCTGACCCGACCGCTGATCGTGCCTGGCGCTATATGGAGCGTTTCCGCTGCATCGCCGGTGATTGCGAAGACACCTGCTGCGCGAGC
>JBCBLB010000817.1:0-3929 GCA_038520555.1 Myxococcota bacterium
CCGCGGAGACGGTCTCCGCGGCGCGAGAGGCGGCATCGGTCCTTGAGATCGACGTCACGGACGGGGTGGTTTCTCCGGCGCCCGTTGACGTTCCGTCGTTTTCTATCGGCGACGTTCCGTCAGATTCCGCGCATCGGGTCTGTGTGACGGTGCGGGCGGCCAGCGTGGATGCGGCGCCGCTGGAGCCGCTGGCTGCGGTCGCGGTGCCGGTGACGCCGGAGTCGTTGATTGTCTACAGCGGCAGCCAGGATCCGTTCGCCGAGCGGCGGCGGCTGGAGGGCTACCTGGGGTGTGCGGTCCAGGTCGAGTCTCTGCCCACCGGCGGAAGCTTCGGCGCCCGCGGTGCGTCCATCGTCTCGGGGCTGGCTGCGCTGATGGCCTACACCCTGGAGCGGCCGGCGAAGCTGACGTTGACCCATGAGGACAGCGAGCGGCTCCTCCCCGCGCAGCCGGCGATGACCGCGACCGTGACGCTCTCTGCAGATGCAGACGGGCAGCTGTCCGGGGTTGAGGCGGATCTTCAGACGGACCTTGGCGCCTATTGCGATCAGGGGCCGACGTTGTTGGCGCGGGCGCTCCGACTGGCCGCCGGGCCCTACGCCGCCCCCGCGGTTCATGCCACCGCGACGGCGACGCTGACCCACCGGCCGCCGACGGGGCCGGGTCGGGGGCTGTGGATGGCGCCGCTGGCCTTCGCCTTGGAGCAGGCCATGGACCGGCTCGCGGAGACGATCGCGGTCGACCCGATGACGTTGCGACGGCAGAACCTGGACCGACCCACGGTCGACGGCCCGGTCCTGGATGCGCTCCGTGAAACATACGATGAGGCCAGGGCTTCCGGGCAGGCGGTGGGCCTGGCATGTGCACGGCAGGTGCTTGGCCTTGGGGGCGCAGAGCAGGCGACGGTGGCTTTTGCGCTTCGTCCTGGTGGAGAGGTTCGGATTCACACGGGCTTCGCCGAGTCCGGGCAGGGTTTCCGCGCCCTGGCCATCGACCGGGCGGCATCGATCACCGGGGCTCCCCGGTCTGTGTTCACGCTCCAGACCGACACCGCCCTGGACGTCGACAGCGGGCCCACCATCGCAGGACGAGACGTCTGGCTGGGGCTGGCCGCGATCGAGGACGCCGCCCGGAAGATGAAGACTGCGCCGACGCTTTGGGTCGGCGATGTGTTGATGGGGCAGGCGACATCGGACACGGAAGCGGTGGTGTTCGGGTTCTGTGCCCAGCTCGCGCGACTCGACGCGGACGGCACGCTGCAAGAGGTGGTGGTCGCCGTGGACGTGGGCGACGATGTGGATGCGGTGATCACACGGGGCCAGATCGAGGGCGCGGTCCATATGGGGATGGGCATCGCGGTGAGCGAACAGAAGAGCACCTCTGATGCGGGCGTCCCGGAGACGCAGTACCGAAAGCTTGGGCCACTCAAGGCGAAGTTCAGTCCGTCTATTTCGTCGATTGCGATCGGCTCGTCGGGGGTGAGGCCGATCGGCGACGTCGCCGTGCTGGCGACGGCGCCGGCCATCGCGTCGGCGCTTCGTCTGGCGGGCGAGACGCCGGAAGACACGCTACCCATGCAGCGCAACCCCGTCGCGCGCGCGATGGGAGTCAAGCCACCCCGAAAACGCAACCGTCGGAGATGATCGATGCTCGTCAAGCCGCGCCGGGTGTTCCCGGAGACCTTGTTTGTCCTTCGCGGATCTGCGCTCTATGACAACTGGCCCATCCTGATCGGGCTGACCGTCTTCGCGTTCATCAGCACCGAGGTCCTGTACGCCCTCGGCGTCGAACGGTTCAACCTCTCGGTGACGCCGTTTTCCCTGATCGGTCTGGCCCTGTCTATCTTTCTGGGCTTCCGAAATAACGCATGCTACGACCGCTGGTGGGAGGCGCGGAAGCTGTGGGGCGCGCTCATCAACACGACCCGCTCGATCGCTCGACAGACCCTCAACTTCGTCAACAGCGACGATCCAGCGGTCCGCAGCTTCCACCAGGAGATGGTCCGACGCACCATCGGCTTCGCCTACGGATTGAAGTACCACCTCCGGGCGGAGGTTCGGCTGGACGCCGTCACGGCCTGGCTCCCCGATGAAGACGGTGCGGCGTTGGTAGAGGAAGAGAACGTCCCCAACGCCTTGATCCAACGGATGGGGGAGCGCTATCGCATGGCCTGGAAGCGCGGCTGGATCGACACCTACCATATGAACATCTTCGAAGGATCGCTCACCCGACTCAGCGATATCCAGGGCGGCTGTGAGCGGATCAAGAACACCCCGGTGCCGCTGTCGTACACGGTGCTGACCCACCGGTTGGTGGCGCTGTATTGTCTGACGCTGCCCTTCGGGATCGCCTCGACGGTGGGCCACACCACACCGATCGTGGTGTTGATCGTGAGCTTTGCGTTTTTGGGGTTGGACAGCCTGGGCACGCAGCTGGAAGATCCCTTTGAGTTGGATCCCAACGATCTGCCCCTCGCAGCGTTGGCCCGCACCATTGAGATCAACCTCCTCCAGCGGATCGGCGAGTCGGAGCTGCCCTCCCCCACCCGGCCGATGGGTGGCATCCTCGAATAGTGCGTCAGCCCGGCACGATCATGGTGTAGGCCACCGCCTCTTCATCGGAGGGGTTGTGGTATCCGTGGCTCTGATCGCCCCGATAGATCACCACCTCGCCAGCGTGGACGGTCCACTGCTGGTGTTCGGTCCTGAGAACGACGACGCCGCGTTCGACGATCAGATACTCGCGGCTGCCTTTCGTATGGGGGATGCCCGTGACGCGGCCCCGTGGGGGGAACGCGACCCGCTCCAGGGTGATCCCCGGCAGGCCGTCCGGCAGCACATCGCGGAACAGGATCCCCCGCTTCTCACGGGTCGCCAGGTCAGTCACCGCATAGTGTTGGCCGAAGTGACGCGGTGGGCCCAGCAGCTCTTCGAGCGGGATCTGAAGGGCGCGCGCCACACGGGCAAGCACGGCCAGCGTCGGGTTCGCGGAGCCGGACTCCAGCATGGAGATCGTGGGCCGCGGAACGCCGGAGACGTCTGACAACCGCTGCTGTGTATACCGCCGCATCTCGCGGTGGTGACGAAGGTTGCGGGCGAGGTTGGCCGCCAGCGCGTCGGCGTCGCTCATTCACTATCCATCTGATGGTACAGCATCATTTCAGACAATACCCTGTCGAAACGGACTACACCGTCAGTGTTCATCCTGGAGGTTTTATGAACAGCATCCGACGGTTCCGCGTCATTTTTGAAGACTGCATCTGCTGTAGTGCCTGCGCAGGCATCGCCCCAGATCATTTCCGTGCGCGCGAAGATTGGACACATGAGGTCTACAGACAGCCGGTTCGCCCTGAAGAGCTCGCGTCGTGCATCGAGGCGATGGGGTGCTGCCCGACCGAAGCCATCGCAGACGACGCGCCGCCGTGCATGCGATGATCGGGGCGGCTTGTGGGTGAGAGAGGATGTAGGAGGGGTGTCAGCCAATGAAAGGGGGTTGTGTTCTACGGTTCAGACGCTGCGGGGTGCTGCGAAACACCTCACACGATGCCTGCCCCTGGATTCTTTCTCCCCCCTCTCACGTCCTCTCCTGGTCGAATCCCATGCCGTTGACCGCATCCCAGCTCGCCCTTGACGCATATCTCCGCCCGCCGGCGCCGACACCGCTCGTGCAGCCGGTGCTGCCCGACAGTCGCATTCACCGTCGACTGGTGGTTCGATACCGTTTCTTTACGCCAGCCCTGCAGCGCCGGCGGGCGATCCTGCCCTATCCCGGAAATGAGGCTACAACGTCCGCTTGACCGGTTCGCCGTCTTCCCACCGCCGATCTTCCACATTCGGCGATGCGCCGTCATCTTTCGTCGCGGCGCTGCGGGTTCGCGGAGAGGGGGGTGCGGTTGCGGTGGCTGCGCGTTCCACTTCCAGATCGGCGTC
>JBCBLB010000879.1:0-3297 GCA_038520555.1 Myxococcota bacterium
CTGGGTCAAGGACGCCGATCTGGACACCTATATGCGGCAACGACACCCACGGATCCGGACCGGGCGGGCCACATCCCTCCGATCGGACGACGCCCTGCAACAGGGACGGCGGGCCGGACGTAGCGTCTCTCTCAACCGCCCGCTGACCTCGACCCAGAAGACTCCACGGGCGATCACCACGAACGATTCATGAGACGCTGATCGACGAGCAGAGGGGGTTTGGATGCAATCATTCCACGTCGGCGAGCTGGAGATTCACAAAGACGCCGGGACGCTCACGGTCTCGTTCCATCCCAGGCGCACGATCATTTCGACGTTGTTGATGCGCGCCCGCCCGGACCCCCAACAACTCATCATCACCCCACGGACCATCACCGTCAACGACCGGCCGTCGCTCCGGATGGCCGATATTCAGGACGTTTACGCTGCGACAGACCATAGGTCCGCCTTCGACGTGCAGGCCGCCATGTGCGATGGCAGCACCCAGACCCTCATCCAGCATCTCCATCAGGAAGAGGTGGATTGGCTGCTGGCAGAAGTGAAATTCACCTCCGCACGAAGCCGCGCCGCCCAGGCCCTCCTCAAACAGATGCGGTGAACGCCAACTCACGCACGTCTCTGATCGGGAGCAGCTCCGCTGTCATCTCCCCATCGGGGTTCTTGATGTGGCCATGTCCGCGGCGCTCAAGAAGACGTGTCCAAGGCCTTCTCGCGATCCGACGCTTCATGAACACCATACAATGGTCCAAGCCGCTGCCGCACGTCTGCAGCGAATGGTGCGAAGCTTCTTGGGCACTGCACAACAAGCGTCCGCCAGCGGAGGCGCGACTGTTGGCGGTTGTGCTCACCTCGGGGTCATGGGGCGGTCTCGCGGCGTCTGCTCCGAACGCGCGCTGGAATGCGCCCGGATCGCCCAACAACCAGGCTTCAACCATCTCCTGCGCCACACCGATCGCACAGGGAACCGTGGACCCTGCTGCGGTGCACCCCTCATCCAGCTCATCGAATCGGCTGCGCCGAGGGGTCCCGTCTCGATCCACGACGATGATAAGCGCGGTCTCACCATCTAATTCGGCGTCCTTCAGCGCACGATAAACCTTCTTGGCGAAACCGGAGAGGCCGTGGCTGTCCCGCCCACCATGCACACGGCCGAATTTACGGGGTTCCAGCTGCAACCAGTCGCACTGATCGAGGAGACCCTCGACGATCAAACGCAGCGGCCCCTGATGATCTTCATCGACAAAGAGCCCTGGTTCGCCCAGGTCAAGCGCGCCTTCGCTGTAGAGAATGGTCGTCATCCGCTGCGCCGCTGGCTAAGCTGGTATAGCCGCTCTTCGCCGTATGCCGTCCACAGCTCGCCCAGCATATACTGCTTCAACCGCTCCTGAATGTCGGGGATCCGGTCGAATCGGGTCGCGGTTCCACGGCCATCTTCGAGGCGGTGACAGAACCATGCCTCTTCGGGATCCACGTCGTCGAGCAGGTACGGGGAGTGTGTCGTCAAGACAATCTGCACACCCGGCCGATCCTCTGTGGGCTGTGTCAGGCGCCGGAGCAGACGGAGAATCCCCTTCAAACGAGAAGGGTGAACCCCGGTCTCCGGCTCCTCGATCAGCAGGAGCGGGGGCGGGTTGGGATGGTAGAGCAGCGTCAGGTATCCCAGAAACAACACGATCCCGTCGCTCACCTCTGACGCCTCCAGCGTCGTCGCGCCGTGGCAGGTCTTGAACACCAACCGGTGCCCTGCGATGCTTTGATTCCCCCGCCGAACCGGTCCAGGTAAGACTGAGAAGCCAGAAAGTGTCGGGATCGCTCGCCGCAATTCTTCTCGGATGGCGCCCAGAGACTCTCCACCCGAGCCCGCGATGACAGATAACACCGTCGGGAGGTTGAACCCGTCGCTCCGGAGTTGGGGGACGGTCGCGTCGACCGCAGCAGGGGACGGGTCTTTCAGCTTCGAGGGCTGGAGCTGGAAGATCTGGACAGACTCGAACAACTGCAAGACGCCGGCGGGTGGCGCGTTGTGCATCCGTGACGCATCGGCGGTCAGCTGAAACGCGCGGTCTTGGAGCTGCGCCTCAATCGTGAGCTGAACCGGGTCCTGGGCGGATGCGCCGCTCCACTTCGGGGTCAACAAACCCAGCTCTCGCTGGAGACGGCCGCTGCGCCGCTGTTGTGGAGAGTCAGGCAGCGCGAACGAGCGAAGCGCCTTCAGGATAGTCGTCTTGCCCGAATCGTTGGGGCCGACGAGGACCGTGAGCGGAGAAACAAGCGAAGTTCGTTAATTTGAGCGTGTTGATCTTCACCCACCTGTTGTAATCACAGCGCCCCACTTTTACGAGCACCAACCCCCCATCCCGACCACAGCGATGGCGCAGGCCATGCTTCCGCAGATGCGGTGAAGCAGACCGCCAGACTCACCACGTTGGGCTCATGACGTCGCGACGTGCCATCCCTCATCGACCTGTCGGGCCATTCGCACAGCGGCGGCCCCCAACATGAGCAGATCGGTCCGCACCATGGCGGCGCGCGCGACCGCGACGTCTTGCGCTCGCAAACGGGCGGTCAGGTTCTCCACCGCCGTCGACAGCTGGGCGCGCTGCTCTGAACCCAACGCTTCGTCGTTCGCCTGGAGGGATTCCAGGCGGCGAAGGCGGGTGACCAACCGCGCCTGACCGCCATCGGCCAGGAGCGCTTCGAGCGTCTCCACCGACGAAGACAGCTGCATGTACTCTGCATCCATCTCGGCCACCCGCGCCTGAAGCGCGCTGAGGGATGGGGGCGACATCAACTCTGCGTTGGCATCAACGGCGGCGTGGAGCTGATCCAGCCGATCGCCGACCTGAACCACCACGTCGGGCAGCGGCGCGTTCTGTTCCGGCAAGGCCGAGGCCTGTTCGGGCAGGATCGCAGCTGACCCCGCGATCTGGGGCGCCGGCGCCGGACCGCTCACCAGCGTCTTCCCCGGCGCGAGCTGGGGGAGCGCCGGGTGCAGCGTCATGTCCTGCCGCCCCTTCCACATCAACCCCACGCCGATCAGCATCATCAGCGCCATCTGCGCGAGCACGATCATCGGTGCGATGCTCATCGCTTCCAAAAACGCGACCGTCGTGGTCGCGAAAATCGCGGCGCCGATGGTCAACGGAAACTGACCGCGCCGCCGGCTGAAGCGACCACGACGGTCGCGTTTTTGGAAGCGATGAGCATCGCACCGATGATCGTGCTCGCGCAGATGGCGCTGATGATGCTGATCGGCGTGGGGTTGATGTGGAAGGGGCGGCAGGACATGACGCTGCA
>JBCBLB010000452.1:0-8165 GCA_038520555.1 Myxococcota bacterium
CCGCATGGCTTGAACGGGACCTTTCGCCAGATGCGATCACCGACAACGACAGCAGCGGGTGCGTCCGCTCCCAGCGGTCGAGAAGAGATCGCTTCCCGCTCCCCGGCGGCCCGACCAGCGCGACCCCCCGATGGGCTCGGAGCGCTGCGGTGATCGCATCTGGCGAAAGGTCCCGTTCAAGCCATGCGGGCGGCACATCGCCGAAGGCCGGACCGATCTGGGCGCCGATCCGCCGTGTGACATCGACCACTCCCTCTCCAAGGGTGAGCAGTCCCTCCAGCACCATCGGGAGCATCGCCGATACCCCCACGAGCACCCGCGCTGGCATCGCCCGCAAGATGGTCGCAGCGTCGAGCGAAAGATCGGGATTTTCCTCGATGATCCAGGCCCATCGACGGCCATGCGCGTAGGACAGGGTCGTCGATGGCTCCGGTGCAGACGCCACCACTGCCGACCACTGCGCCGCAGCGTCTCCCTGACGGTCTGGCGCCAGCTCCAACGGATCGAACAACGACGTCCGCTGTGCGAAGAGCGCACGCATCAGATCATCGAACCGAATCTCAACAGGGCCTGGCGTCCAGATCGGCTTCCGATGCGTCCAGGGCTCAGCGATGAGCTGTTGTTGACGCGCGGCGATCTCTTGCTGCAGAAGACTTCGCCATGCTGCCAGACGCCCCGCTGCGATCCACACCGCGCGATCCGCTGGGGGCGTACGCGCCAACAATTCGTTGAACCCAGGAGAAGCGATATGCAAGGTCGGATGAGATACGTTCACAGCTGGACCATGTTCTGAAGCAATGGGCGCGCCAACCCCGGACGGCTCCGCTATTCTACAGGGAAGGGAGGTCATGATGATCGCGTGGACCTTGCTGGTGTCCAACGGGCTCGCGCTGATGCCGCGCGAACCGATACCGCCGGGTGAAGTGATCATCACCCCCCTGCCGGACACTCCCTTCACAGGCCACACGTTGACCGTCAAGTTTACCGACGACGCTCGGGCGCGGGCAGCGTTGGACGGGACCCTCCACCTGATGGGCGCGCCCGGTGAAGATCGCCGTGCACTGGATGCACTCATCGCCGCCCATGGCCTTCACTTCTCGCCAGCGATTCAGATCTCCGCCAAGCGTCTGGACTTGTTCGAGGCCCGCGCTGCACAACGGTCGGGGCGCGCACAGCCCGATCTGGCAGGGATCCTTCATGTGTCGTCCTCGGTCACCACGCCAGAGGAGATGGCCGAACTCGGCGCAGCGCTCCAGGTGCTGCCCCTGATCGAGTATGCGACCCTGTCCGTCTTTGGCACGAAGCCGCCGGTGGATATCGCACCGACGACGCCGGATTATACGAACCTACAGACCTACGCTGGCCCGGACCCGGGGATCGATGCGGAGTTTGCTTACGACCTGGGCATCTTCGGGCAGACCATCCAGCTGTCTGACTGCGAATATGGCTGGGATCACACCCATGAGGATCTCTCTGACCGCTCGCTGAACCGTGAGCCCGATCAGACCCCGGCGGACTTCGTCTTCGACAACGGCTGGGACGCTCATGGCACGGCGGTCGTCGGCATCATCGGCGGCGTCGACAACAGCTATGGTGTGACCGGGCTGGCGCCGGAAGCCGCGGTGTACACCTGGCCCGAGTACACCATCGAAGACGGCACGCGCCGGTACACCGCCATCACCAACGCCATCGCCGCGAGCACCGAAGGCGACGTGGTGTTGTTGGAGATGCAGAGCCCGTATGGCTCCGGCCGCTTCGGTCCTGCAGAAGCAGACCCCACGGTCTGGGCCATCGTCCGGGCAGGCGCAGATGCTGGCGTCGTTGTCGTCGGCGCCGCCGGAAACGGTGCAGCCGACCTGGACAGCGGCTGGTACGCCGACAACTACATCCCTCGGGGGGACTCTGGCGCCATCATCGTCGGCTCTGGCTCACCCGACACTCGGCACGCGCCCCTGCCCTCCTCCACCCATGGCGAGCGGGTGGACCTCCAGGGGTGGGGCCAGGGGGTCTTCTCGCTGGGCTACGGGGACTTCGCCCAGCTCGACGACGACCCGCGGCAGGCCTACACCAGCAACTTCAGCGGGACCAGCTCGGCCAGCGCGATCGTCGCCGGCGCGGTGGTCCTCGTACAGGACTATATGCGATCGGAGTGGGGCGAGCCGCTGGCACCAGAGGCGATGCGGGCGCTGTTGCGCGAGACCGGGACGCCGCAGGGTTCGGGGGCGCCTGTCGGGCCGCTGCCCAACGTCCAGGCCGCGATCCGTGCGATCGATGACGATCAGGACGGCTACCGGGATGCGGCATGGGGGGGGACGGACTGCGACGATGACTCCAACCTCGCCTTCCCCGGCGGCGACGAGATCACCTACGACGGCCTCGACAACGACTGCGATCCCCGAACCATCGACGACGATCTCGACGCAGACGGGTTCGACCTCGTCGACGACTGTGACGATGAAGACGGCACCATCCACCCCAACGCCGAAGAAGACCTCAACAACAACCGCGACGATAACTGTAACGGCCGCATCGATGAGATCCGTGAACCGTCAGGCGGGTGCGCGGTCGCGCCCGGACCCCGTCCCGGTGGCGTGTTGATCCTGGGCGCCCTGGGGCTGCTCTGGCGACGCCGGCGCTGACGACTACTCGATGTACCCGAGCTGCCGGAGCTTCTCTCGCTGGGCATCGTCGATGGGGACGGTGACCGGCGAAGCGGTCCGCTTCGCCGTCTGGTCCACGACCCACTGATAGGCGAAGGTGTACGCCCCCCGGGCCCAGCCGGTGGCGGGCACCGAACGCGCCTCTCCTGGATCCGATTCGAGGGCGAACGCGTCGATGTCCCCGTCATCATTGACGATAAGCTTCTGCTCGTCCTGGATAAAGGCGCGCTCGATGTGATTGAACTGCGCGCCGATGACTGGATCGCCCAGGTCGCGGTGGCGGGCCCAGTACAGCTCAGAGACCTGAAGCGAGCCATCGTCGGCGTCGGGTTGGAGGCGCGCCAACGACAACGCGTCCAGCAACATCTCGGGCACATCGCGGCTCTGCACCGGGCGCGGATCGAGCCCGGGAGGGAAGCCGGGGCCCTGGATAAGCAACGGCACCCGGATAACCTCTTCATGGAGGCCCTTGGAGTGATTCAGCAGCCCATGCTCTCCCAGGTACTCGCCATGATCGGCGAGGACAATCGTATAGTCGTCGGGGCCGTGTCCTGCGGCGGCCAGCCCGTCGAGCAGCACGCCCAGGTGCTCGTCGAGGTACCGGACCTCGGCGTTGTAGGCTTCGGTCCAGGAGGCCACCTCTTCGGGGCGCGCCGCGCGCTTTCCACCCAGCACCTTCCGTCGGATCCGGTGCCATCGAGAACCCTGCTGGCCCCACGGCTTCAGCGGTGGCAGCGTCGCGGGCACGATCTGCTCGGGCGCGGCTGTGTACCCCTCTCGGGGGGCCCATGGGGTGTGGGGGTCCATATAGTTGAGGAATAGCAGCGATGGGCCGTTCTCTTTGGCGAGGCGCTGATAGGCATCCAGCCCCAGGGCGGTGATGCGCTCGGCCTGGGGGTAGGTCAGGTTCCAGTCTGGGGCGAGCTCATCGCACAGCCAGACATCAAACCCACGAGACAGCCCCCACTCTTCGCCCAGAAAGCCCCGGTTGGCGGCGATCCCTGCGCTCCGGTAGCCTGCGGTCTTCAGCCGCTCGGCGAGGGTCGGGTGCTGGGGAGAGAGCCCGAACGCGACGCCTTCTGTGCCGGGCGGGGTGCCGTGCGCTCCGTGCTGGATGGCATAGTGGGCGGTGAACATCGATGCGTGGCTGGGGAGGGTCCACGGCGCGGTGGACCGCATCTTCGGGTATACCCGGGCAGCGTCGGCGAAGGCTTCCAGGCGAGGCATCAACACATCCGGCGCGCCATAGTCGGTGAGGCGATCGGCGCGCAAGGTGTCGAGCACGATGATGACGACGTCTGGCCCGCCTGTGGAGGCTTCGGCGGGCGGAAGGGCGTCGAAGGCTGCGGCGAGGGTCTGGCGATCGGTCGCCAGCGACGCCGCCTCGGCGTCGACAGGGAGGGTCTGGCGCGGCTCCCGGTTGAGGGTGCAGCCAAAGAAGAAGAAGACGAGGAACACCGCAGGGGCTCTTTGAGGGGTGGAGGTCGTTTATATCGACCAGCGTCGCGGAGTGTTGGGTGAGGAGAAACGCACCATCCTCAACATTGGACTTCTGAAGCGGAATCTTCTGCCTTATCGATTGAGTATTCTCATCACAAAGGGGAAGTCCGATGGGCTTACTGGTCAACGGCGAGTGGCATGATCGATGGTACAACACCAAAAAGAGCGGCGGGAAGTTTGTCCGTCAGGACAGCGCGTTCCGCCACTGGGTGAGCAACGACGGCAGCACGCCGTTCCCGGCAGAGGCAGATCGGTACCATCTGTATGTCGCGATGGCGTGCCCATGGGCGCACCGGGCGCTGATTTTCCGTGCGCTCAAAGGACTGCAGGCGGCCATCCCGGTCTCGGTGGTGGGTCCGGACATGTTGTCAGAGGGGTGGGTCTTTGACGACACCCACCCCGATCATCAGTTTGGCTTCCGCCATCTCCACCAGATCTACACCCGGGCGGCGCCGGACTACACCGGGCGCGTGACGGTTCCGGTGTTGTGGGACAAGAAACAGAACACCATGGTCAACAACGAGTCCTCTGAGATCATCCGGATGTTCAACAGCGCGTTTGCTGGGGTGGGCGCTCCTCTGACAGACACGGACTACTACCCAGAACATCTGCGCGAGCAGATCGATGAGATCAACCACATCGTCTATCACAATGTGAACAATGGCGTGTATAAGGCAGGCTTCGCAACGACCCAGGCCGCCTACGACGAAGCGGTGGGGGCGTTGTTCGACACGCTTGACCAATTGGAGGCGCGGTTACAGGAGACCGAGTGGCTGGTCGGCGACCAGATCACGGAAGCGGACTGGCGCTTGTTCACGACGTTGTTTCGGTTCGACCTTGTCTACCATACGCACTTCAAGTGCTGTCGGCGCCGGCTTCGGGACTATCCGGCGCTGTGGGCATACACCCGCACGCTGTACAACCACCCGGGCATTGCGGAGACGACGGATATCGCAGAGACGCGACGGCACTACTTCTACAGCCACGAGTCCATCAATCCACACCGCATCGTCCCGGTCAATCCAGACATTTCCTTCGCTTTGGACTGAAACCCTTCGGTGGCAGGAGGCCCCTGTTTCACAGGCGCTGTTCCCAACGAGGGGTGAACCAACCCGAATGGTTCACGGTCACTGTTGTTGGGTCATCATGGTGAAGTCAGCGCGGACCCGGGTCCCGAGCTGTGGGAGCAGCTGTGTGAAGGACTGATAGGGGACGCTGACCTCAAGGTCGACGAAATAGTATCCGGTGTCGGGGTCGAGTTCCCAGGTCGTGGTGAGCAGACAGATGCCGTCGACATCGCATTCGTATCCGGCAGTCTCGAGCACAAGGGTGGCCTGCGCCTCTGCGGCGGCGATGATCTCTGTCCCATCGGGGTCCGTGCCTTCGATGGTGATGGAGCCGACGCGCGCACCGTCTCGGGCAGCCCGGGCGACCATCTGCAGCTCCGTCATATAGTTGCTCAGCTCCAGGACCCCCCCGAAGGTGAGCATCAGCGGAGGGAGCATCAGCGCAAATTCAATGGCCGCGGCACCGTGGCGGTTCCGTCGTCGAATCATTCGTCGAATCATTCTTCATCTCCACGTTGCCATTCCATCCGCACCGCGATGGCCGATTCCAGGTTCAACGAGCCGATGGTCAGGTTGGTGAGCGGATCGAGCGGCCGCGTCACAGAGCAGAGGATGCTTCGGGCAGGGTTGCTGCCGAAGCGGGTCACGGTCACCGCACATTCCGAGCAGGTCGTCCCGCCCCCTTGCACGATCAGTTCTCTGGTGGTGTCTTCGACCGTAGAGACGACGTCTGTGAAGTTGGCTTCGTCGATGCCCGGATCGACGAGGGCGCCGGTCCGACAGCCGACTGCGACGGCCGAATCATTGAGCGACTGCTGGAAGAACAGCCACCCGATATCGATGAACCCGCTCATCAGAAGGACGAAGAACGGCAGCAACAGCGCGAACTCGATCAGGTTCGCGCCACGCCGGTGTCGACGGGTGATGGATGTCCGCAGCGTCCGCATCAGCTCACCTCACGATCGCGAGCGGCAGGGAGTTGGCGATGTCCTCAAAGATGTCGATGATCTCAGAGGGATCGGTCGTCCGGACGTAGTACCCGTCGCCGTGGGGCATGCTCTCCATGAACGTTTCGTTGGCGACGAACGAGACCACCCAGGTGTTCACCCGCAGATCATCCCACATCTGCTGCGTCAGCGCGATGCTGTCCGTTCGAATATCACCCGCGTTGTGAGGGACCGGGCCGACGTACTGCGGCCACCGGTCTTCCTTGTAGCCGTCCGCAGCGCGCTTGCTCTTGGTTGGATCGGTGATGTCCGTTGGCGTCTTCACGTTGGCCGGCCGCCCGTCGGTGAGCACGATCATCGCCCGGTAAGCCGCGTTGTTGAAGTTGTCGTTGAACATCCCGAAGGCCTGAGTGATACCGGTCGTATGGTCGGTGCCCGGCTCATCGGTGTATTCACGAGGCATGTCCGGATAGCAGCCACCCGCGGGGCTGGTGAAGTCGTTCCGCTCGGCTTTGTCCTTCAACTTGCAGCCCTTGCCATCGTAGGGGTTGGCATCGGTGCCCCCCTTGCTGGCGATGTTCAGCACCGACCAGTTGTCATCGATCTGCGTGGTGTTGGCCACGTCGACGATGTAGGGCATATCGGTGTAGGCCCACGAGTAGCGGTTGGTGAAGATCGTCATCCCCAACTGATCGAAGTCGCTGTAGCTCTGGGAGAGGACATCCCAGAACACCAGAGACGCGTCCCGGGCGTAGGCGAAGTCCGCCTCACCCCAGGAGCCGGTGATGTCGATGACCAGGATGACCTGAAGGTCACGGGTCGAGGACACCGCGGACCGCTCAACCTCGAAGGTCGTATACCCCATCGTCTTCGAAAGGAGCAGGTCCAGAGAGTTCGAATTCTCACGTGCGACGGTGACTTCGACGGCGTTGGGGCTGAAGGTCGTCGGAGAGAACGAGTCCGTGTCGTAGTTCCAGGTCCCGAAGTCGATGTCCTTCATATCACCGACATCATCGCCGATCTCATTCCGGTCGACGACGACCTGAGCGGCTTCTTCCGCCAGCGCCTGATCCCCGGTCCGACGAAGCATAAACAACGCCGACTGTGAGGCCGCATCCGCGACATCCTGTGCCTGGGTCTGGGTCAGCCGAATGTAGGAGGTATCCAGCGCCAGCGCACCGAAGCCCAGCGGGATGATCAGAGAGAGCGTCAAAATGACGGCGTAATTCCCACGCCGGTTCCGGCTGAGCGAACCTGCGGTTGAAAAAAGACGATTGTTCTTCATGCCATGATCCCCTGCGATTCCATCTGTAGTGTAAGTCGTCTCGGGGAGTCGACGACTACCACTCCCTTTCACTGCCTGAAATTATGCATGCGTCGTGTCTTCGAATGACCGCAGACGCCGCGCTGAAGGGCATCGACACGATCGATCCATCGTCACTTCAGCTCGAGATGTTGAGGGCCGTCACGGCCAACGTACAGCGAACGTACAGCGAACGCGGCGCGGCTCAGTGGCCGTCTTCTTCCGCGTGGTTGCCGCCTTCTTCATGATGGTCCGCTTCATGATGTTCTTCGCCGTGATGTTCTTCGCCGTGGTGTTCATCGCCGTGGTGT
The DNA here is from genome assembly GCA_038520555.1 of Myxococcota bacterium. Classification (GTDB taxonomy): domain Bacteria; phylum Myxococcota_A; class UBA796; order UBA796; family UBA796; genus JBCBLB01. Next base: position 7,789 of record JBCBLB010000452.1, read on the forward strand.
TCATCGCCGTGGTGGCCGGAGTTTGCTGTGTTGACCAGGGCACCGACGAAGACCGCGCCGATGATCACGGTGATGATCGTGGCGATGAGCCCCGGCTGGGTCTGGAGGATGCCGTTGAACTCGGGTTTCTTGCTGGTGTCGGCCATCGCTGCACTCTCTACGGGTGAAGGGACGGTTCCGTTAACCGGGCGACGCGGCTGCTCGCAAAACCGATCTGTGGAAAACCGCTACGTCGTGGCTGCGGTCATCATCAGCGGGTTGGCGCCACGTTGCAGAACACCCCGAACACGGCTGATTCGCCAGAGCAGGTGATGCCGTGCTGCGTCTTCGGGCGCTTGAAGGCCCTGGCTGTGCAGCCACGCATCCAGCGGCACCGG
>JBCBLB010000215.1:0-13464 GCA_038520555.1 Myxococcota bacterium
ATCTTCTGGTGGCTGCCACTTCAGAGCAGTGGGCAGATGCCCGGCGACGGGTTCAGATGAAAGACTGGACGGTGTGTGTCGTGCCTCCGATTCGGGATGATGAGCTGCTTGCGCTGTGGCTGTGTCAACGGCCGATGCTGGAGGATCGCATCGGCGAGCGGCTGGCGTTCCCCGACCTGTTCTCCGCCATCGGCCGACACAACCTGCGCGAACACCTCGATGAGATCGGGCCGGATCGCGTATGGTTCGAGACGCCGGAGTGGCTGTCGGGTCAGCGATTCTCGGCGCCGCGGTGGGCGCGCTGGCGTCGGCGTGGCATCACGGTGAAGCGGGTCCATCGGATCGTGGACTATCCGCTGCTTCGAACCGAATCCGCGCTGCAGGCGCTGCTGATGTTAGATGACGCGCTTAGTGGTAATGCGGATTCGGTTGTGGATGATGGGCGGCTGGCTTAGAGAGTATCCTCTCATACGCGGAGCGCGGCATGCCCTGGTGGTTCTGGCTCACCATGTTCGTCGTCAGCTCTTCGATCGGATTTTTGATCCGATCGATTGAGCCAGAATGGTCCAACATTGGCCCGCGCGCCGTGCGGATCGGCATCGCGGTCGGCGCGAGCTGTCTCGTCATGATGGTCGCCTCCATCTGGTTGGAGACGGCGGCGGTGGAGCAGGAAGCCCAGCTCAACGTCCAGGCGATCCGGGCAGAGAACCGCGCCCGCGAGACGATCAACAAAAAAGTGGCGGCCATGCCGACCGCGGAAGAGATCCGGCAGGCGCAGCGGGAAGCGAACTATGCCACCATCCGCGAACGGGTCGCCTCCTCAACGCTGGCGGACCTGGATCTGGGCCGTGAGCAGTACCTTCGGCACTGCCAGCGCTGTCACGATGTAGACGGCGTCGGCATCGCAACGCTGGATGTCCCCGCGCTGCATGGCCTCGGCGACCGCGACGCCAGGACGCTGCAGATTTATCTGTCCGAACGGCACAACGTCGCCGGCCTGTCGCGCAGGCAGCTCGACGCGCTGGTCAACTACCTGACCGCTGCGTTCGCTCAGGCGCCGGCGCTCTGAGCGTCGGCTACTCCAGGTCCCACTCGCTGTCGAAGGGGCCGAAGCCCAGCGCGTAACGGCCCATCTGGGGAACATCGAAGAACAGGTTGCCCTTCGCCGAGTATGGGATGGCCAGCTGGACCGAGCGGCCAGCCAACACGTCGTCGAAGGCGTCGTTGAACAGGTTCTCGAACAGGCCGAGCATGGCGTCGATGTCCAGATCAAACTGGATGTGGGCTTCGGTGTGGCCGTCGCACAGGGCACAGGTCTGGCCGTTGTCGCCGGCGCCGACCGCGCAGCCGATCTCCAGCGGCGCGCACTCATCGCCGCAGCACATCTCGACGTCGTCGCCGCTGCCGATCTCTTCGCAGGTGCCGGTGGAGCAGCTCTGCTCGGTGTATTTCGGGATGACCCGGAAGGAGAGGTTGTCCTCCAAAGAGCCATCGCGGATGTCTTCGGCCAGGTTCAGCAGGTCGTCGACGGTGGGCTGAACGTCCTGGACCCCCTCGACCTGCTGGGCGTCCTCGATCGAGCAGGTGCCCACCGCGTTGTCGACGGTCGAGCAGTCTTCCGTGTCCGGATCGCAGAAGTTGACACAGACCGCCCCGAGGTTGTTGCCCTCAAACACATCGATGCCCATCAACATCTCGACAAGCGGCACCGGGAACGAGGCGTTGGGATTAAACAGGTCGAAGACGATGTCGAAGCTGAACGTCAACGCGCTGCGGTTGGGCTGGTTGTTGAAGCCGGCGAGGGGGCAGGCGGACGCCGCCCCGGGGACATAAGCGTAGCAGCCCCAGGCCATCAGACGGTTCGCTGACGGCGCCTTCACCAGATCGACCCGCTGGAGGCCCGCTGAGGGCATCTGGACGTTGAGGATATCCGAGATGGTGTCGCAGCTGGCCATACTCAGCCCGAACCCCGACAGCACCACCAATCGTTGCAGCCCGAACAACCTCGACATGTGTGCTCCTCCTTCCACATCAACGGTTTAGACGAACACAACTTAAAATGCTTCACCCGAAAATGGAAATAAAGAGAGCCCCTTGTCTTCGAGGACTGCGCACAATCAGGGCTCCCCGACGACCCATCGTCTTTCAGGGCCGTCCGCCACGCTCTTTCCCGGGCCCTTGGATGACCGGGCCGAGCTGGTGCTGATCTCCGACCAGGATCATCCGGTATGGGCGACGGCCGCAGATCAACGCGAGCCACGCCTGCGACAGCAGCAGCTGGGAGGCTTCGTCGACCGCGATCAGATCGAAGGGCGGCCGATCGCTGAAGTGGCGGTTCAGCCCATGGCCAGTCCCGCCGACGATGAGTTGTGTGTGCGCCTGGAGGTCCTGGATAGAACGGAGCGTTTTGACGCCTTCACCGTCCCGACCCAGCTTCCACACCGGCGCTTCGAGCCCCGCTCGGCTTACCCGCTTGACGACACGACGGAGGAGCTGGTCGATCGCATGGTGGGTCAACGCGGTGATCGCGATCCGCAGTGGTTGATGTCGCTCCGCAGCGCGCTGGAGCGCCGCGACGAGGATCCAGAGTTGACGATCTCCCAGCTGGAAGAAGTCCTCTCGTCGCGCCGCCCGGATGCACTGGGCCATAAACTTGGACTGCTTCTCCCGACGTCGCCACTCGCTTCGGTAGGGCTTCAGAAGCTCATTCATTTCATCGGCTGCGGTCAGATGGAGCGCAAGGACCACGTCTTCATCAACCGAGGTGTCCTCAACGTCCGGTGAGTTTGACGTCTTGAGGCTTGCTCGGGGTCTCCATGATGAATGCTCTCCCAATGTAGTACGGCGGTAGCTGTTATCCGATCATGCAATCAGGTGCATGCTCGATAGCCGAAGGAGCATGCCCATCTCGGTGCAGCGACGGAGCTGCCTGGGTACCGTTCAGTCTGGCCGTTGAGACAATTCGAGCAGACCATCAGGCAGTCTGGATTTTCTTTGGGTTCAATAAGTTGACGTTGTTGGTAGACTATTCAGGGTTGTCAGCCAATGCTCAGTGTCGCCTGGATGGTGTAGCCATCAGGCAGGATTGAGTTTATTCTACAATTTCAAACGTTTGAGTTCATGAATGATTGGTTGATACAATTCTGCGACACTGTTCTGATTCGATATTGTCATAACATGGGTGGGCAAATGACCCAGAGAACGAAGGGAAACTCATTCACCTCTTGATGAGTGGTCTCATCCCGGGTGATTTGTCACGTTCAGTGTCGAAACAAAGGAAGGAGAGCACCATCGCCATGGCGCCCTTCTACAACATATGTCGTTACTCAATGGAGAAGAGCCATGTTGATACCGCTGGTATTCATGTCATGCAGTACGTCTGACACAGTCAAAGCGCCTGCTCAATCGGTCCATGCGATCCCCATATCGTTCCCGGTGCCTGGTACGGTGTATCCTGCCCCCCTCTGCGCGGACGAATGCGGCGCGCCGGATGATCTTCGCTCCTTGATTGAGGAGGCCAACAACAACCCGGGTCTGGACGAGATCGCGCTAGATGATCGCACGTTTATTATCGAGCTGATGGGCACCGGCGAAGACATGAACAGAACCGGTGACTTCGATATCCGCGACGATCTCATCATCTCCGGCCGGGGCCCGGCGGTCACCCGGATCGATGGTCGGAAGTTGGACCGTGTGCTCGATGTGATGGAAGGGGATCTGTACCTCCGCGACTTAAGCATCGTCTATGGTCTGACAGAAGACGACGTCGACGGCGGCGGAGTGCGTGTCCAGGGGGGCAACCTTCGGATGTTGAACGTGGAGATCCTCGGCAACGTGGCCTCCCGAAACGGCGGCGGCGTGGCGATCCTTGGATCCGGTAACAGTATCCTCAACCTCGTCGAGACCAGCAACAACTCCGCCGGGAACGATGGCGGCGGTTACTACCATGGTGCCACAGGGATCGTTCAGGCAGCCGGATTTGAGGCATACCTCAACCAGGCCGGCAACGCAGGCGGGGGATTGTATATCCGTGAACGTCTCGAAGAGCCTTCCCTGCTGTGGTACAGCCGCCTCGGTCTGAACACGGCAGGCGGCGACGGTGGCGGGATGTTCCTTGGGATGTACTCTGAGCTTGATGTCTTGCTGACGACCTTCGACAGCAACCACTCCGGCGATCAAGGTGGCGGCGTGAGCAGCCAGGGGCTGCTGTATCTCCGCTCGTCCCGAATCACCCGAAACGATGCAGATCACCAGGGAGGGGGGATCTTCGGCTACGGTTGCCCGGAGGTCGATGGCTTGACCTGCGGCCTGTACCTCAGCCAGGCGGAGGAGCGGGATCGGACCCTGGTCGAGTCCAATGAAGCGCCAAAGTCCGGTGTCACCGGGACAGGCTCTGGGGGCGGCATCGCCACCTCGGCGCCCACCGAGATCAACGGCTCGATCATCCGAAAAAACCGATCGAACGGAGTCGGTGGCGGCATCTATTCGTCGGCGTGGCACCTGTTTGTCCGGCGGGACGTCACGATCGAGGACAACCATGCGCTGGGCTCATTGGGGTATGGCGGCGGCCTTGCGACGTTCGGCTCGGCCCTGACGCTGTTCGGGGAGCTGTACTTCCGGGACAATCACGCCGATATGCAGGGCGGCGCCATCTATATGCAAGACATCAACCCAGCCTTCCCGAGCACCATCGACCAGGTCAACTTCTGGACCAACACCGCCAACGACGCCGGAGGTGCCATCGCAGCGGTGTCCACCATCACCAACGAGCTGCGCATCGACAACACCCTGTTCCGCCTCAACGAGACCCAGGGAGACGGCGGTGGGCTGTACGCGTTGATTGATGGTGCCGGCATCATCGATGTGACCAACACAACGTTCTCAGGCAACCGCGCCTTCCAGGACGGCGGTGGGGTATTCGTTGACCGGGATCCGGACACGACCGGACAGGTGACCCTCAACCATACGACGCTGACCCTCAATCAGGCTTCGAGGTTTGGTGGCGGGGTCTACCTCAAGGATGGCCCACTGGGCCTCCAATTGGAGTCGGCGCTCATCGCGAAGAACATGGGCGGTGTCGCAGGCATCGCCAATGACTGTGGGACCTCAGACCCGACTGTTCCGCTGGGGACGAACGGACTGAACATCGTCGAGGACGCCTGCGATCGGTCTGCCGCATCGTTTGACGTGTGCTCGGGCCTGAGGTTCTCTCCTGGTCCCGATTCCGTCGGGGCTGGGTTTGGTCTGTGCTCATCGATGGGGTTCTCCTTCTCCGTCGCCACGCTGGATTTGGCGATCAGGAACAACGGCGGGCCGACGTCCACCCATGCCATCGGCTTCTCGACCGATCCCTGGGAGCCCTTCGACCATGACGGCGCGGTCTGCGGCCTCGCCGAGGATCAGCGCCTGTTCTCGCGGATTGGCTTCTGCGACGCGGGAGCCTTCGAGCGATAGCCTCCGGTTCGGTTGATCCCCCCGAGCAGGTCCATCGCTGCTTGCCCCCTTGAACAAGGGGGCTGGAGATGGCACCCTCATCGGGGGGATTGAGATGATTGAGGGCGCGAAAGAGGACCTGGCGAGCGTTGAGTTGACCGCAGCGACGATTGACTTCCACCGTCGGGTCGTGGTCCGAGCGAGCGGGCCACAACCGCTCACCGACCGGGAGGCGCGGCTGCTACAGTACCTTCTGGCCCGTCCCGGTGAGGTGATCAGTCGCGAACACCTACAACAGGAGGTCTGGGATTACAAGCCCGGCATCCAGAGCCGCGCTGTCGACAATACGATCTCGCGGCTCCGCGCCAAACTTGAGCACGATCCCCGAAGCCCCGATCACCTCATCAGCGTCTATGGCCTCGGCTACCGCTTCGATTGGACCGCGCCCTCCGAAGCACCCTCCGAAGCACCCTCCGAAGCACCCTCCGAAGCGCCCTCGCCGCGTCCGTCCCAGAAGGCCCGCACCGATCGGCGACCGCCGATTGGCGGCGCTGTGCTCCTCCCCTCACTGCTGAAGGCCATCCGGACGCACCCGCTGGTGACGCTGGTGGGTCCGGCGGGCTGTGGGAAATCGCGCCTGGCTGAGGCGTTGTTGGACACACCGGAGGCATGGCCGGGTGGGGTGTGGTGGCTGCCGATGGCGGCCTGCCAGGATGCGCCGAGCGCGTTGCAGGTCGTGAGTCAGGCGTTGGGAGTCATCGAGGCGTCTTCGCCGCGCCAAACCCAGCAGCGGCTTCGATGGTATCTCTCAGAGCGGTCATCCACCCTGTTGATCGCGGACAGCTGTGATCCGCTCAATACAGCGGGGCGGGCGCTGATCGCATCGCTCGCCAGCGCGGGGCCTGGAGTGCGGGTGCTGTGCACCTCGCGGGAGCCCCTGGGCGTCGAAGATGAACTCGTCTTTGTGACCCCGTCGTTGTCGGCGTTTGATGCGCGCGCCCTGTTCCTGGACTGTGTCGCACAGCGCCATCCGGGGCTGTCCTTCTCTGCTGAAGATGAGGCGCCGATCGCCGCCTTGATCGAGCGCCTGGATCGGTTGCCGCTTGCGCTGGAGCTGGCGGCGGGGTTGATGAACGTCATGACCCCCGCTCAGGGGCTGCGGTGGCTGGACTCACGGGCCTATATGAAGGTGAAGACGGCATCGTCTGACCGGCATGCCTCGCTGGAGCAGGCGCTGGCGTGGTCCTGGGAGCGGCTCTCTGCAGCGGAGCGCGCCGCGCTGGCTGGCTGCGCGACCTTCTCCGGCGGGTTCACGCTGTCGGCCGCAGAGGTGGTGCTGGGCGACGCCGTGCTGTCGGTTCTCGACGCCCTCCGCCGCGGTTCGTTGCTGCACAGTCACCGCAGAGAGAACGCGGTTCGGTTCTCGTTGCAGATGGTCGTTCGGGACTTTGTCGCTCGAGAGCTACACCAGCGACCCGATCACCACCAGATCATCCGACGACATGCCCGATTCTATATCGAGCGGGCAGAGGCGCTGAGCCGCGCCCGCGACGTCTCCCAGATTCAGGAGGCGCTGCAGTTGCTGAGGGATGAGGCGGACAACCTGCGGGCCGCAGCCCGCCAGACCGCAGGATGGGCCGATGACCTGGCCGCCAGGGCGCTGTTCGCGCTGGCGACGCTGCTCGGGCTGCGCGGTGTAGGCATCCAACACCTCGCGATGCTCGATGAAGCCCTGGGCTTCGCCGAGCGGTGTGCAGACGCGGGGCTGAAGCGGCGCATCTATATTTACAAGGCGCGGCTGCTTCAGGTCAGCGGGCAGGGCGGCGCCTCCATCGCGCTCTCTGAAGCCGTCCTGGCTGCCTCAGAGACCGACGAGGAGCGCGCCGAAGCGCTGGTGGTCCTGGCCGCAGGGTTGTATCTCAGCGGGGATCTGCAGGGCGCGCTGGCGCGGTGCGCCGAAGCGGGCACCGGCGAAGGGATCACTCCCCCACGATGGCGTCTCATCCAGCTGCATGTAACCGGTGGGATCTATATGGACCGCGGGCAATTGTCTGAAGCAGAGGCGGCGTTTCGAGAATCGCTCGTCCTGGCTCGTCAGATCGGTGGCATCCGGGACCTCGGGGTCAGCCTGAGCAACTGCGGCGGCCTGGCCCTGAGCCGAGGCCAACCCGAGCTGGCGGAGACCTATATTCAAGAAGCGTTGGAGATCGCTGAGCAGGCCACGGACTGGCGTGGGATGGCGCTCGCTCAGCTGCACCTCGCGACCATCCGGTACGAGCTCGGTCGGCTCGACCAGGCTGACGCCGATTTCCGGCGCACCATTCATCTTGCCCATCAAACCGGACTCAGACGCGTAGAGGCCGCGGCCCTGTCCAATGCCGGCTCGTTGTCGATGGTCCGAGAACACCATGCCGAGGCGTCGAACATGTTCGCGCGTGCACTCGCGCTTCATGAAGAACAAAATGACGTCCGCGCGGTCGGATTGACTTCGATCAACCTCGGCATCCTCGCCCAGATCAACGGTCAGTTGAAGCGCAGCGCCCACCACTATGCGCGCGCCCAGCTTTCGCTCCAGGCCCTCAATGATCCGATCAGTCTGGGGCAGCTCTGCGCGTTCCGCGGCGCGCTGCATGCAGAACGGGGAGATGTTCGTGCGGCAGAGGTGGACTTCAACGCTGCCGCAGACGTCGCCCCCCAATCACCGCCCCTCGCTGAGGTGATGCAGATCCTCCCTGCGACCCTGCTCGCAGCCCGGTATCGACAAACCGGCGACGCTCGTGCGTTAGCAGAGGCGCGACGGTTGTTGGCGGCACCGCTGACCAACCCAGAGCGGCGACTCGCTCATCAGGTCGCCATCCGAAGCCTGCCCACCCCCACAGGCTGATGAGAAGCGCAGATGCCCAGAAGACACAAGCCAGGGGGCAGGCAGCTGGAGTGGAGCGCCATGGCGATGTCGAAGGAGGTTATGCCCGTGGCTTCCGGTCAGACCCGAGCCCGTCGACCGCGTTCCGTCAGCACCTTGCACAACTTCCTGTGCTCATCGGCATCTTTGCTGAAGGTAAATTGAGCGCGCTTGTGGTCGTGTTTGACCGAGACCACGCGTTCTTTGCGGGTCTACTCCGGGTGGATTTCATGCCCATCCCCCGCCAGCCTCCTCGGCAGAATCATCCGGCCAAATTGTCGGCTTGAAGGGCCGAAACTGTACGTCCTCACTCCTGCGCCGACGGGCGTAGAAAAGCGATAGCGATCCTCGATAAGCACGCACCCCAGGCGGAGGTCGAAGCCGAGCTTGCGGCCGGCCGCTTTGCGACGACGGGCCTGCTCTCGCTGGCAGAGGCCATCCGGCACGATGGCAGCCCGCCATGAATGGTTCGCCGCAAAAGTGTGCGTTCAAGTTTGAGGTCTGAGCCGAATCGCTGGGCGACAGTGATGGATCCGCACTGTGGATTGTCGAAGCCGCGCGCTTTCGCCTGAGCGTTGAGGAAGCGAGAGATGACGCGCAGGGCGGTGGCGAGCACGTCTTTCCAGGGTCTGTCCAAAGTGGCTGCATGCGCTCCGAGAGTTCCTTGTAAAATGTGAGCTGTCCGCGAAGCAGGGGCGCAGGAATGCGTGGTCGTCGATAAGTCTTCAGCATGATTCGTTCTGCTCTGACGCCATCGCCGTCAGCAGAACTCCTTGGGCTCAGCTATGATGAACTATCATCCTGTCTTTTTGGCGAGGATAATGATCTCACCAGACCTGGTGGGGTGATTCCAGGACCGGGTGGGCTGCAGCCCAGCGCGGAGCAGGGCGAGGCTGATCGACGTACGCTCAAAGAACAGCCGCGCGTCTGGCCGTTGCCAGCGCGGGTCGTCAAAACCGCGGGCGCGTCGGAGCGGATGCTCCACGCAGGGGACAGTGATGGCGAGCACCCCGCCGCTGACCAGCTGCCGACAGACGAGGTCGAGCAGCTCGATGGGGTCGTCCGCCTCCCCGATGCCGTCCTCCAAAACCAGGACGTCGATGGGTATCTGGGGCAGCTCGTTGATGGACGACCAGACGCAGACGCCCAGGGACTCACGGGCCCACCGTGCGGCGTCGAGGGTCGGCTCGACGCCCTGAGCTTCGAAGCCGCGCCAGGTGGCGGCGGCCAGCAGCGCGCCCCAGCCCGATCCGACCGAGACCAGCTGTGCGCGTCCATGGCTGCCTGGTCGGTTCAGCCAGCCGGTCCCGTAGCCTTCCTGTCGGATGCGCTCGATGAGGACGTCCGCTTCTTGCAGCGCCGCCATCAGCCGGGTCTCCGTCATCGGCGCCGTGTTGAGCCGCGCGGCGCGGCTCGATAGGGCGCCTGCCCGATCTGGATCCATGCACCGGACCGTCCGGCACTCGGCGCAACGAAACCACCGCCGCACCGTTCCGGTCTCCAGCTCGCCGATCCAGCAGAGTTCGGCGTGTGCTTCGCCGCAGACGTTGCAGGGTTCCAGTGCGGGGTTGGGCAGCAATCGTCCTTCGACGGCGGCCAGCTTCCGGTGTGTCTGCAGGGCTTCCATGTGGCGGCCCTGGCGCGCCAGCGACTCGGCCTGAACCCGCAGCGCGCTGGGATAATCTGGCTGCCGCGAGAGGATCTGCGCGATCAGGTGCTCTGCGACCTCTGGATCAGAGGGCAGGGCCGCACGCGCCGCGTTCAGCAGGTAGGTCGCTGCACGCTGTGGGACCGATCGTCCCTCCACAGATGCGCCGGTTTTCTTCGCAGTGGCTTGCATGAGTCGTGCATCGGTCGGACAGGGGCCAGGGTTTACAAAGCCCACCGACTAAATCCCCAGCGCGGGCTACCGGTTCTCCTGTGAGGCAATGACGACCAGCACGTCACCGTTGCGGACCGTCTTTCCTGCTGAGGGGTTGACGGCGATCTCACGTTCCCCGGCGTCGTTGGTGAACTCCAGGGCGATCAGGATCATCTCGCGGTTCTCCTTGAGTTCCTGATGCATCTGTCCGATGGTCTTGCCCTCATCTTTGTGTCGGACGAACATTTTGTGGAAGGCGTTGCCATCGGCGGTGCTGAGGATGTCTCGCAGCACCGCCGCCAGCCCCCAGTTTCGGCCCATCGAGCCGATGATGACGCCGGCGTACCAGTCGCGGACCACGATCTCTTCGACGCCCGCCATCCGCAGCAGCTCTGCGTGCTCCCAGCTCGTCAGCTCCGCGCAGCAGAAGACCTCGGGGTTGAGGCGCTCGATGGTCAGCGCGGCGAGGACGGTCCGCGCGTCGCGATCCTGGTCGGATCGGGGGGTGAGGGTGTCGGTGAGGAGGATGGCCATCGACGCCTTCTGGACCTTGACTTTCTCCAGCACCTCGACCTTGGTGTAGTCGCCGCTGACGTGGTGGATGAGGTCGGAGCGGACGCCGGCGACCATCAGGCCCTCTGGCCGCTCCTGCTCGGTGATGACCACGACCCGCCGGGGTCGCTCGCGGCTGGAGAACAGCTCCTGGAGCATCGTCGGTCCGGCGAGGTTCCAGCCACAGATGATCAGGTGTTCCCGCAGCTCATCGAGCATCTCCATGTCGGAGACCTCCATTCGTTTGGTGAAGGCAGAGGTCATCGATGCGGAGACGGCGCCGATGAACATGCCGAACAGGGTCATCCCCCCGACCATCAGCGCCAGGGTGATCACCCGTCCCTCTTCATCGAGGGGCCGCCCGCCGATGGGCTCGCCGCCGACGAAGGTGTACACCGAGAACCACAGCGAGCCCAGCTCGTCGTTGTAGGCCATCTCGACGGCCTGGTCGTGCTGGTTGAGGACGAGCGACGCCCCGAGCACGAAGCACAGGCTCAGCATCGCCACGATGGCCAGCTCGCCGGCCGAACGTCGAAACAGGGCGCCGACCCGCAGCAGCCGCAGCAGCCGGAGTGGCCGCACCCAGTCCAGCGGGATGATCGCGATGAGGTCGAGATAATACTTCTTAAAGAAGTTCCGTTTGACCGGCGCCACCCAGAACCGGATCACCATCTCGATGATGAAGATCACGTTGAGGGCGCCGCCCAACACGACCAGCAGCCGCTGGGCGCCTGGATCGGGGATGGTGTGTTCGCCGACCAGGCCGACCACCCAGACCAGGATCAGGATGACCACGACGGTCTCGGTGAACGGATGATGGATGAACCAATCCATCCAGCTCCGCACCTGCGCGAGCATCGTCTTCGGCTTGCGCATCCGCAGCCCGCCCGATCGTCCCGCATCGCTGGCCACCCGATCCTCCCTGTTGCCGGTCTGAGTTTACCCTCCTGGCTATGGAGACGTCTCACCATGCCTCCAGATTGCATCTTCCCGGTTTGCGTTTTGCGGAGGACCCTCGATGCCCTCGCCAAACCGATCCATGAAGACACCCTCTGACGGGGCAAGGCGACTGTCGCCGCGGGGGGATTGATGGTGTTGCAGCAGACGGCGGGCCAACACAGACGCGTGATCGGCTTTGATGGATGTGAGGTCGTGCCGATAGAGGGGTCGGCTTCGCCGGCTGCGCGTTGCGTTCCGTCGCCGCAGGGTAAGATCCCTGCGAAGCTGTGGAGGTGATGTGGCTGATCAACAACGTCAGAACTATCGGGTCGGGCTGTTCGTCGCGCTCCTGTTCGCTGCGATGGGCGTGACCACCTTCCTGGTCAGCGGCTCGTCCGACCTGTTCAACGACCGGTACACCATCTACGCGGCCTGGAAAGATGTCGCCGGTCTCAAAGAAGGCGCCGTCGTCCGCCTCGCCGGATGGGACGTCGGTGAGGTGACCTCGATCTACTTCTCCGACGATCCCAATAAGCAGGAAATCTACGTCGTGATGCGGATCATGACGGACTATCAGGACCGGATCCGCCACTGCCCGGCCTACTCCCGGGAAGACCAGGTTCGCCTGGAGCAGCCCGATGAAGACGGGAACTCGGTCCTCGTCGAGCCTCCGCAGTCCAAGGCCCGCATCGAAACCATGGGGGTCCTCGGTGACAAGTATGTCGCCTTGACCATGGGACCCACCCATGATGGGCGGCTGAAGTCCGACGCCCTGCCCCTGGGCGCCGACTGCCCCGTCCTCGAAGACGGCGACTGGATCGGGACCGAAGAAGCCATCGACGTGGTCGAGTACACCAAGAAGGTCACCGAGATCCTGAACAGCACCTCGAACATCGGGCGGAAGGTCGACCTGATGCTCGGTGCAGACCAGGAAGCGGCGCGGACCAGCCTCGCCAACAGCCTCAGCCACTTTGAGGACATGCTCCGTGAGGTCAAAGAAGGCGACGGCGTCCTGCACACGTTGATCTATGAAAAACAGACCGCGGACCAGATCAAAAGCCTGCTCGCCAGCCTCAACCGGGCGGGCCGTCGGCTCGACGACGTCGGCCGCGAGATCCAGGAGGGCGATGGCATCGCCAACGAGCTGATCTACGGCGACGGCGGCAAGGACCTCGTGGATGATCTGGACGCGCTGGCTGCGTCGCTCACCGGGCTGACCGAAGACATCAAGAGCGAAGCGTCGCTGATCAATACGCTCATCTACGACGAGGAGAAGACGCAGATTATCGACGACCTCGCGTCGACGGCGGCGGCGCTGAAGGAGACCAGCGCGATGCTGCAGGACGGCGACGGCACCCTGGCGATGCTCGCCCGGGATCCGGCGCTCTACGAAGATATGCGCACCCTGGTCCGTGGCGCGCAGCGGAACAAGCTGCTGCGGGCGTATATCCGACAGACCATCGAACGGGCGGACACCGAGCAGTCCTCTGCCTGGGAGCCCCTGGAGTAGACACAACCGATGGCGACGGTATCCGAGCTGCTCTGGCCCCGTCGCCGGAGCGTGATCAACCGATTTCAGAAGGCCAGCCGCGCCGAGCAGGCCACCGCGGTCCTGTTTTTGCTGTTCGGCCTGTTGTTCTGGGCGGGCATCTCCGGGATGTTCGGCTACTTCATCTTCCAGTTCTACTCAATCGAGATCGTTGGCCCCATCGTGCTCCGGAAGCTGTTGGAGCTGTTGATGGTCTCGCTGTTCGCCCTGAACAACAGGCCGAACAGC
>JBCBLB010000378.1:0-9504 GCA_038520555.1 Myxococcota bacterium
CGGTTGTAGGAGCACAGGCTGACCGTCAGCAGCGCGCCGTCTTCCCACGGCTCCTGGCTGGCCTGGATCACCGCGGCGTCCACCCCCGCGTCGTAGCTGCCGGCTTCGAAGGCGGCGGTCTCGATGCTGAACAGCGGCTCGGCGATGTGCAACACCTGCTGACGGCTGCGGAAGGTCTGGAGCAGCTGAAGCTCTGTGGGCCAGAACGCCTTCTGAGAGATGGCCTCCGCGGCGGCGGGGCGCATCAGGGCGCCGGCCATCCACCCCGGAGGCGGGTGAGCGCCGAGGCCTTTAAAGTTGACGGTGTGTGAGAACCGATCGCCGTTCTGGCTGAGGTTGTAGTCCGAGACCACCATCATCGCCTGGGGGTAGGCGTTGATGGCTTCGACCGCGCGCGCGAGCTGGTTGGGCAGCCGCCAGCAGCGGCCGTCGGAGAGGGCCCAAAAGTCACCGGTCGCTGCATCCGCGCCGGCCTTCAGCGCCTCGCCCCGGCTGATCGAAGGGGAGCGGACCACGATGTCTGCCCCGTCGAAGCGAAGATCCCCGTCGTCGGTGAAGTCGACCACGACCAGCTCGGTCTGGACGCCCCGCTGCCGGGAGACGTTCGCGTGGATCCGGGACAGCTCGTCGGGGGTGGTCTGGGGACCCGCGATGGCGATGACCGATACCCTGGGCTGGTCTTCGATGTTGGTCTGCGGCGCATCTTCGTATCCGGCCAGCTCGCACAGCGCCTGGTAGATTTCGACGACCTCTGCGGGCAGGGCCATCTCCGGAGGGGAGCGGCGGAGGGTCTTGTCGGCGAAGGACGCGTCGATGGGCGCCTCAAGGAACTGCTCCATCGCCTTCTGGCCCGAGCCATCCAGCATCTGGTTGTAGTGTACGAACAGCCAGGGCTGCGGCCCTTCGGTTCGATGGCGCTGGAGGATCTGGCGGTACATCGACGCCCAGATCTGGAGGGCCTTCTGTGTATTCATCTCCACATCGGACAGGTAGGATGCCCGGGCGCACTCTTCGACGATGCTCTTCGCGGTGAGCGCGGGGTGGCGGAAGACACAGATCATCCCGGTGTCCGCAGGCAAGAACGGCCGCCAGGCGGAGACGGTATAGCTGAAGCGGGGATCCTTGAAGCAGAACGGCTGACGGCGGGTGAGCTGCTGGAGGGCCGCGGTCAGGTTGCCCGGCGCCGTCACCGTCTCCTGGACCCCGAGGTCCGCGAGCCAGCCCTGCCCCCCCCCAAGCTGCGGGCGGAGCTGCCGGATCAACGCATCGTTGAGATTGTTGATGTCTGCGTCTTCAAAGAAGCCTTTGGGGTTGGCGGCCCGTGCGGCGTGCAGCCCCCGGCCCATAAAGTACCCGCTGCGTGCCAGCGAGCCGGCGACCATACTGGTCCCGCTTCGTCCTGAGCCGAGAATCAGACAGCTCCGCATTACGCCTCCACAGTCGAATTGGTGCTTGATGACCTCGTTTTCCGGAGGTCATGGTTCGGATTCGAACCCCCTTTCGGATCTGTGGCGTGCAGGTTTAGCTCGGATTCTGAAACATTCTTGAAATCAACGTCATAGGCCGATTTCAGCGAACATAAACCCCGATTGAGACCGTCGCAAAGTTCAACCAGTTTCGGACATAGCCGTCCTTGCCCGGATCGGGGTCTGCTTCTGTCCCATCTGCGCCCCCCCCCAGGTACCGCAGGTTTAAGAACGGCTCGATGCCGCGGTTGAGCTTGACCCCATACCGCAAAGACGCATCCAGGATCGCCCCGACCACGTCGGTCTGTCCGCCGTTCAGATACCGGATCGGCGCATAGAAGCCGTCCGCTTCGAAGCCCCACCATGCGCGGTTCTTCAGCTCGAACCGTCCACGGGTCTTGATGATCGGCACCGGCCCGATGTCCCGGTTGGTGGTTCGCAGGGTCCCATCCGCCGAGGTGAAGTCGATGGTGGCGTTTCGAATCTGGAGCGACAGGCCGATGCCCCACTCTTTCTTGTCATCGGGGAGCAGGTCATAGGTATAGGAGGCCCGATAGAAGTCGAAGCCATAGCGCAGGTTCAGACCGGTCCCTTCAGTGAATAAAATCCCATCAAAGACAAGGTCTTCCTTTGCTTTCTGGGTGGTTACCAGGTTGAGGGGCTGGTAGAGGAAGGTGACGGTGTGGCGATCGTTCAGGCGAAGATCGGCCGACCACCGGGTGATGGTGAACAGATTGTCCTGGCCGCCCTGACGGACATAGTCGAACTCCGTCCCGTCGTTCCCGAACTGGATGGTGTGGGAGAGGGGAGCCAGAAAGCCCACTTCCGCGCCAAGTTCGACCTGAAAGTTTCGGTTGTCCTGGTTGAGGAGGCTGTTGTTGGGCACCGGAGCGGCCAGCGCTGCGTTCAGCATCGAGATCAGGGTCAGCATGGATGTCCTCTGCGTCTACTGTGCATCGTACTTTCGCTGTGGGTTCTAGCGCCTTTCGAGAGCCTCGCAGCGGCATTCGCGGTATCCTTGATGGCATGAGCATCCTCGATCATCCCATCATCACGAGACGCTACTTCTTCCCTCGGGCAGGAGCCCCCGAACAACCTTGGATAGTCGACGTTGGTGATGCGCAGCTCAGCGGCTGGCGCGCCTCAGATTCCCTGGATCGGGTGGTGCTTTTTTTTCATGGCAACGGCGAGGTGGTGACCGACTATCTGCCCTGGTGGCCTGAGCAGCTGGCCCAGATGGGGGCTTCCACGGCCCTCGTCGAGTACCGCGGCTACGGCGGGTCGACCGGCACCCCGCTGCTCAGCGGCATGCTGGATGACGGCCCCAGGATCCTGGACGCCCTCGGCGTTTCGCCGGAGCGTGTGGTCGCCTTTGGCCGCTCTGTTGGAAGCCTCTACGCCCTCCACCTCGCCAGCGTGACCCCCAACCTGGGCGGCTTGATTCTGGAGAGCGGCATCGCAAATGTCCTGGAGCGGCTGTTGATTCGAATGTCTCCCCGCGATCTGGGGTGCTCGTTGCATGAGATGGAGCAGGCGATCCAGCAGCGATTCGATCACGATCAAAAAATCCGCAGCTATCCAGGTCCGACGCTGATTTTACATGCAGACAACGACACGCTCGTCGATGTCTCTCATGCGCATCGGCTTGCGGGGTGGGCTGGCGATCGGGCACGCTGTGTCATCTTCAACCAGGGCGACCATAACAGCATCTTTATGGAGAACCAGGACGAATACCTCGCCGCTGTCCGGGACTTCCTCACAAGCCTCCCGACACCATCATGAGCCTTCGAATCCTTCCGCTGCATCCCTCCGATGTGGGGGCTGTATTTCAGCTCGGACAACGGATTTATGCGGACGATCCGATGTGGACCCCCACGTTACAGGCCTGGGAGCAGCCGCGGCTCCGGGCTGCAGCCCGGGATCCGCGTCGCTTTGTGTTGTTCGCCGCCCATCGCGATGGGGAGGTGGTGGGCACGCTGTCTGCTCGTCGCGATCGGGTCTTTGATGAAAATCCAGATGAAAAGCCGATCTGGTTCGGGCACTTTGAGTGTGTGAGTGAGCCAGATGTCTGCCGGGCCCTTTTCGATGCTGCGATCAAGCAGGCACGGGAGTGGGGGGCGTCACGGATTCGTGGGCCGATGAATCTCAGCCGCTTTGAGTTCGTCGGCCTCACCGTCAAGGGCTTCGACATCCCGCCGCCATTGATGCAGGGTCATCATCCCCGGTATTACCCGCGTTTGATAGAAGACGCCGGGTTGTCGAAGCACCATGATGTCTACGCATATGACACCCCGCTCGTTGTCTCTGATGGCCGCCCCCGGCCCATCCCTGCGGCGTTTTTGGAGAAAGCGCAGGCTTGTGACATCGACGGGCTGGAGATCCGGTCGGGGCGGCGGCGGACGATGGGGCGGGACATTGAAGACGTCTTCATGGTCTTGAATGAGGCCTACGCCACGGTCCCCGACATCAGCCCCATGTCGCGGGCGACGTTTATGGGACTCGGTCGGATGATGTTCACCCTCGCGGGCCCGGAGCTGATTCAGATCGCCACCGTGAAGGGAAGGCCCGTGGCCTTCGGCGTGTGCATCCCAGAGCTCAACGAGGCCCTCATCGCGTGCCGGGGGCGTCTTCTTCCGCTCGGCGCGGTGCGGTTGTTGCGCAACCTTCCACGGATTCACACCGCTGCGTTCAAGCTCATCGGCGTCGTCCCGGATTTCCGCGGCTCTGGTGTTCACGCAGCGGTCATCGCGGCGATCGTCCGGGGAGCCCAGAAGGCGGGCTATGACCGCATCGATGGCTCCGTCATCGACGAGCGGAACGGCCCCATGCGCGGCGTGGTCGAGGGGCTTGGGCTGGAAATCTATCGGGTATACCGATTCTTTGAGCGGACCATTGACCGCTGACGATACCCTGTCCTCGCATGTTCATCTCTGGAGGAAGACAATGGCAGAGACGCAGCTGGTCTGGGGCGGACAGACCCGTTCGGATGAACGGACGCTCGCCATGATCGCCCACATCGCCGGGTTGTTCGCCCCGATCATCGGTGCGGCGATCATCTGGGTCATTCAGAAAGACCGCTCGGCGTATGTCGGCTACCACGCCTTGCAGGCGATCCTCTTTCAGCTCATCGCGACGGTGCTCGCAGGGGCGACCTTCGGTGTCGGGCTGCTGCTGTTCATCCTCCCCATTGTCTGGGCGGTGAAAGCCAACAATGGGGAATGGGCAGGCTACCCGCTGATCGAAGGGGTCGGGCGACCGCAGCGTGGGTGAGGCCGCGGTTGTCTTCAGATGTCTGAGCCGGTAACCGTTCGGTATTGTCGGGAATACCGTTAGAGCAGAACCCAACAGGAGGCTCCGATGTCCCGATTCCTTCCCTCGCTCCTTCTCTGCGGTGTGCTGCTCGGCTGCGGCACCCCCAAAGACTCCAACGCAGCAGGGGATGCTGCAGCGGGGACCCAGGCCGCCGCACCGCTGCAAGCGGGGCAGGCCGAAGCGATCTTCGCCGGCGGCTGCTTCTGGTGTATGGAGAAGCCCTTCGAAGTGCTCGACGGCGTGGTCTCTGTCGAGTCCGGCTACACCGGCGGCGACCAGGCGCACCCGACCTATAAGCAGGTCAGCTACCACCGCACCAACCACATCGAAGCGATTCGCGTCGTCTATCAGCCTGACGTCGTCAACTACGACAAGCTTCTTGAGGTCTTCTGGCACAACATCGACCCCACCCAGTCCAACGGACAGTTCTGCGATCGGGGTGAGCAGTATCGGACCGCCATCTTCACCTCAGACGCTGAAGAGATCAAGGCCGCAGAGTCCAGCAAGAAAGCCGTCGGTCAGGAACTGAGCGCCTCTATCGACACCCGCATTCTTCCCGCCGGGACCTTCTGGGTGGCAGAGGATTACCACCAGGACTTCTACAAGACCAACTCCGCTCACTACAACCGCTATCGGCTGGGATGCGGTCGAGACGCCCGGCTCCAGCAGCTGTGGGGGGACAAGGCCGGTCACTGAGCGCGGGAAGTCCAGCCGGAATCAGGCTATCTTTCCGGGCAGTCTTGAGGAGGTCTGATGGGGTTTCTGCTCGTGCTGTTGTGTGGTCTCGCGGTTGCGGAGGAGGTCCCTGATCCCGTCGCGGCGTTTTTGCTTCCCCCGCCGACACAGGAAGGGAGCGAATCCATCTTGCTGTGGTCGACCCACTATGTCCTTCACCTCGCCGATGAGGTGGCGGCGGCGGACGGGCTCGCGCTCCGCGGCATCGATGATCGGCCGTTCCCGCCCGACGCGCCCGTGAACCTCACGGTCAAGGACTGGTGCTATGCGGCCCTTGAGGGCAGCGCACAGATCAAGCGCCTGGATGGGGAGCTGCTCACCGTGAATTATGCAGGCACCGGGGATCTGGTCGTGGATTGCGGTCCGCCGCTCGGGAACGCCCGGTGGCGAACTCAGGGCACGGTTCGGTTCGGTCAGGCCAATGGGCCCTACGGCGACGGCGTTGCCGGGTATCGGCTCGTCCCGTATCGAACCCTGGCCACCGACCCAGCCGTGATCCCCACCGGTTCGGTCGTCTACATCCCTCAGGCCCGTGGCGTCGCCTTCGAGCTTGACGGTCAGCAGCGGATTCATGACGGCTACTTCTTCGCCGCGGACGTTGGGGGAGCGATCAAGGGGCTCCACATCGACACCTTTACCGGAACAGAGATGAGCCCTCCCTTCCCCCACATCGGGAACCAGCCTGATTCCCGATTTGTTGCCTTTGTTCTGGAAAATACAGGCCCGATCGAGCAAGGCCTATCGGCTGCCCATCGATGAGTGTTCGACCGCGAAGCGGGTGATGCGGGCGACCCACTCCGGATCATCGGGGACGGTATGCTGGAGGCCGGCGACCAGATGCATCACCGACGCGGGGAACGCGGCTTGGAGCTGAATCAGGCCCTTCGGGTCGGGGAACACCGCGTCATCGGTGCCGCCGATGATGAGCGCGGGCAGATCCGCGACCGGCCAGAGCTCCATCTCTGGTTTCTGGAAGTGAGGCTGAAACCCTGACAACAGGACCGCGAAGCGGAGGGTGTCGCCAAAGGGCAGGACCCCGCGAACGGCCAGAGCAGCGGCGACGGCGGCCATCGCGCACCCCTGGCTGAAGCCAAGCACACCGATGACCGGTTCCGTGTTCACTGCGTCTCGGATCACTGCGATGCTTTCCAGGAGGGCATGATAGGTCCAGGTGCGGGTCTCATTGTTCCGCCGCGCATCGAACCATTCGTAGTGTTCGCCGTTGCTCCAGAACCCACC
This sequence comes from Myxococcota bacterium, assembly GCA_038520555.1. GTDB lineage: Bacteria > Myxococcota_A > UBA796 > UBA796 > UBA796 > JBCBLB01. The sequence goes on from JBCBLB010000378.1 coordinate 6,753, forward strand.
CTCTCGGAACACGGCGTGGATGTCCTGCCCCCGTGCGGTGTAGCCCTTCGATAGCCAGCTCACCGTCGCGCGGACCTGCTGGTCGGTCATCTGAACCGGGCCGTTCGGTGCGATCAGATGAAACCCTGCCTGGGTCAGCTGAGCGCCCAACGGACCCAGGGTGTTGAGCATCGATTGTCCAGACATCGAGATGCCATGGAAGACCAGGATCGTCTTTCGGTCTGGCATGTGTCCTCTCTCGGGGTGTCTCGGAAATTCAGCGCAGATGACCGTGTCTTCAGGGGGGTAATTCGGAGGGGGCTGGCCAGCATGATCACATCGCTATTGAGCGATGTTGGATGGGACGATATTGGAGGGGAGTGCCGTATCTGGGGACGGACGTGCTTTTATTCCTCTCATCACTGCTCTGCCCAGCAGATGCCTGCTCCATCATCGACACGAAAGAACACGTCGTAGACGCAGACTCAACCGATGTGGTGCGTCCTGGGGCGGTCACGGCGGTCGCCGTCGTCGACATCAACCGTGGGCACGGCCCGGACTGCGATGAAGATGGGCTGTGTATGTCCACAAGCTGCGATGAGATCGGCACGATGACGTTGCAGTTTGACACCGCCCTCGACGATCAGACCGATGAGCTGGAGATGGGGTATCTGCTCGATGTGGTCAGCGGCATGCCGCCCATTGACTTCGTGGTCCCGGTCGATGCCATCCGGGCACCAGACGGTCAGATCACCCTCAGCTGGCAGGATGGGGACACCGTCGTTCAGGAAGCGTTCAGCTTCGAACTCAGCATCACCGCCGTCGATCTGGCTGGCAATGAAGGGAGCCCGTCCTTCGTCCAGGTCTCTCATGGGGGCCGCGCGATCCCCGATGATGTCGCCGCATCTGCGGGATGCTCCTCAAGCGGCGCCCTCCGCGGTGCGGTCGCGCTGTGGCTGGTGATGCCGCTGGTCGCTTACCGCCGACGCTGACCACCGGGGCGTCGGCCCGGTTGCTTCTGCTCCCCATCCTGCCGAGACGCCACCGCCTCCGGAGCCGTCTGCATCAACGAGCGAAGCCGGGCTGCGCTGGCCTGGACCGTCAGGCTCGGGTGCCGTTCTCCAGCCCTCAAGAGGTCCCCTGCAGGCGGATCCAGCCGAGCCGCGGCTTCCAGAAGGCTCAACCAACGGTCGATCTCCGGATCGGCATCGGTCGGGCGATGTTCGGTCGGGCCATAGGGGATCCACCCCTCCTCATCGATGGCCAACGCCACCAGTCTCCGAAACTTCGGCGCCGATCGGACAGGCTGGAGTGGCTTGCGGCCGCGTTCAAACCGGGACACCATCGCATTTCTCAGCGCATCTTCCTGTTGCGCGGGTAGGAGATCTCGTCCCGCGTTCAGCTCGAGCAAGCGAAGCGCCGCTGCAGCTTCGATCGCCGGCCGGGCGATCTCTGGCACCTGATCGAGTGGGTCACCGGTGACGTCATGAACGAAGGTGTAGGATTGTTCGGCGAGCGTAGACCAGAACCGTAGCCGAAGATCGCGCCCAAACGATGGATCACGGCCATCCCAATACCGTGCGATCTCCGCATCATGATGTCGTGCGACTGACCATGCGAGGGGATCGGGGTTGTTGGCTTTCGGAGGGGGGTTGGTCGACTCCAGGTCGGCATGCACGAAGCAGGATCCCGCGAACGTCCCGGTCAGCAGGCAAAGCCCGGCGATGTCGGCATAGGCGTCGCTGCCCTTTACCGCTGCCAGCTCCTCTGCGGCGCGGAAAGCGCACTCCTGCTTCCATCGGGTGTCCGCGTTCAACCCCATACAGATGCCTGCAGCGCGGGTCAGGTTGCCCGCGCGAGCCGAGCGGATCGCTTCCCGGTCCGCGCAGGCATGCGGCTCTGCATCGCCGATACAGTCGGAGGGGCTGATCGCGGGAACGCCAGAGAGATCGCTGCGAGGGGGCTTTTTCAGGAATCGTGCCCGTGGTGCCTCGCTCCAGAGGTGCGGTCGCCGGGCCATCTGTGTACATCGTTCTCGGGCAGGACCATCTTCGAGCTTGGGACACAACAGCGAAGCCTTCTCGGGCTTCGCCTCAATCAGCTCGGTGATCAAGGCCACACGCTCGATCGGGTTGCGGATGGACTTGAGCATGTCCGGCACCACCTCGGGCCGAACGTTCCAGGCGTCCCGAATTTTTGCAGGGGTCGGATCGGTGTAGGTACAGCTGCCCACCACGACAGCAAAGAGGCCAGCCAACAACGGGCTGGACCGGTAGGGGAGCGGAGACAGGATGGCGGCTCTCATGAAGTCTGCGTGAGGGAGCGAAGGCTACCCCAGGACGCTAACCTCGCTTTCGAACCGGTCGAACTCCTGCCCAACAAAGGAGCCTCGCCCGCATGGCCTCGAAGCCTGCCCGTTGTGATAGGAGCATCTTCCTTCACGGTTCCTCTGCGATAAGCGGAAGGTTGGATCCCCTGAGGTTGTGGAAATGCGTCCGAACTGGTTCATCGCCATCCCGGTCCCTGCGTTGTCCTGGTTCTCTCCGCTGGTCGCCCATGTGCCTCGGGGGATACGTCGCTTTCATCCTGAGGATCTTCATTTAACGGTCGCATTTTTGGGCCCGGTACGCCAAGAAGATGCGTTGACCGCGTGGGCTCGGGTTGAGAACGGCCCCGATCATCGGACCATTGATGCACGTCTGGCCTCGCTCCGCCCGATGGGGAACCGTCGGCGCCCGTCGGCGTTTGCTGCGATCCTCGCTGAGGGTCGGGA
>JBCBLB010000785.1:0-4186 GCA_038520555.1 Myxococcota bacterium
CGCGGCGCCACATAGTTGGCGATCGCGGTTCGTCTTTGGCGAGCAGAAGGTGTTCGGCTTCTTGATGGCCTGCTTCTTTGAGGGCATCTCGTTCGGCTGGCTTCTGCTTTCGGCGGTCCTCATCGGCGCACAGACCGGCAACCCCTTCGGCCTCATCGGCTCGGCGCTGGTCCTGACGGCGCTGACCGGCGAAAGCAGAAGCCAGCCGAACGAGATGCCCTCAAAGAAGCAGGCCATCAAGAAGCCGAACACCTTCTGCTCGCCAAAGACGAACCGCGGCGCCACATAGTTGGCGATCGCGAACGAGCCCATGATCGCGATGAACGAGAACCAGGGGCTGAGGACCGTGGTGAAGCCGTTGACGGCTGCGCCGTACAGCACCGCCGTCATGACCGCCGCAACGAGCGCCGTGAAGGTCAGCCCGCCGGTGGTCCACAACATCACCCGCTTCAAATAGGTGACCCGCTCTGCGCCGCCGACCTGGCTCAGCGGACGGCCCAACTGTGTAACCGATGCCATCGATGATTCTCCTTTTCTTTGATCCTATCCCGATCCGTTGTTCACAGGAACCGTCAGACCGGCGCGTGAATCGATGTTGACGTAGATCAGCCCTCCGCTGGCTCGCGCGAGAACCGACCGCATCACAGGGGGTAGTTCTATAGGATCCTCCACCAAAATACCACAATCCCCTACCGCTTCGACCCATCGCTGTCCGCGTTTTCGATCACCGCTCCCGCGAATCACGGCCACCAACCTCATCCCTGCGCGCATACAATGCTGGAAGACATCTGCGTCCCAATGGAAACGGTCCGCAGAATAGGCCACAACGATCGGTCGCTCTCGGTGAACGGTCATCACACCCGCTGCCATGCCCGCGGCGAGCCCCGGTGCCGTCGTCCTGAGCATCTGCTCCCCCGATCTGAGCGGGGCCATCGCCTCTAGGAGGTCGTCTGCGCCGAGGTCGTTGATGAGGATGACATCACGCGGGAGGCCAGCGGCGACGGCGCTGTGGAAGGGGGATCGGATGCGCTCGCGAGCGGCATCCTCAAGAGCGCGCAGCTGCATCAACCATCCATCGTCCCGCCGCTGGCCGGCTTCCGCCAGCTGGCCCATCACCACTCCGACGTCGGCATGGAAGCCTTGATCGACGGAGTGGGGGAGGCCAATCACCTCTGGGTCCCGGTCGACCTGGATGACATATGCGTCCTCGGCCAGGATCTCGTCTGCGCCGATGTTCGCCCCGAACAGCACCACCACATCCGCCTGAGCGAGCGCCCGCCCGCGACTGAGGGCGAACCGTCGTCGCCCCCGGCCTCCCGGACCAAAGCAGGGGAGATCGTAAGCATCGAGCAGATCGTCGAGGGCGTCTCTACGGGGGCTGGTTCGCCACTGCGCCCCGACCATCACCACCGGCTGCTGCGCCACGCTCATCACCCCTGCGGCGATCTCGATCTGCTCCGGGGCTCCTGCCGGGGCGAGCGTCAGCCGTCCCGAACCCGGCCAGACCAGGTGATCGGCCTCCACCCTGGACGTCTCCAGGGTGGCCGAGACCTCAACGAAGACGGGCCCCATCACCCCAGACGTCGCCCGCCGGACCGCTCTCGCCATCACCTCGGGAATTTGATCTGTGCGTTCAATGCCGGATCCAGAGAAGAGGTGGAGCATCGGCGCAGAGAGCGACTGGGCGATGTCCCGCATCGAGTCGTCTGTGTCTTCGATGATGCCGACCGACAGCGTGCCTGTAGCCTGAGCCTGACCCGCTGTCGCTCCGATCACCGCCTTCGTCGAGGGGAGGGCGGTGATGTCAAAGCCGGTCGCCGTCAACGCGGCGTGAAGCGGGGCGTCTTCGACCGCGAAGATGTGATGAACCGCTGCACGCGAGAGCGCTTGAGCAAGGACCTTTCCGCCATGGATGGTGGGCATCAGGCCTCCTGTTGAGGCGTTGTTTCGTAAATGCCTCCGGGGTCAGTTTATCGCTGGCGTTATGGTGTGGAGATGGGCGCAGTGGTGACCAGACGGAGTGTATTGTTGACCGGGGTGTCCCTGGCCGCCGTCGGCGCTGCGGGGGGATGCTTCGCGGTGTTGCCGGAGCCTGCGGTCGGGGCTCGGATCCTCTCGGCGCATGAAGCTGAAATCATCGAGGGGCTCGCGCGGGTCATGTTTCCGCCCGGGTACTTCTCCGTGCACGGTGGCGACGGGAAGACCGCGCCGATGCTCGATGCGATCCTCGCAGATATGGTGGAGGCGCCTGCCGCTCGGGGGGTCCGATATCTGCTCCGCGCGATCGAGCTTGGGACCCTGATCTCTCGTGGGGTGCGCTTCACGGCGCTGCCCATCGATGAACAGGCCGAAGTGGTGGACATCTGGTTCTCGGAAAATCCGGCCCCGCGGCGGATGGCCAGTGACTCGTTCAAAGCCCTCATCGGGATGGCCTTCCTTCGACGCCCAGAGGTCGTCCAGGACATCGGCTGGCGACGGGGATGCATCGATGTGGGGGGCGTATGAACTCGAACCTGGGCTTCGTGGACTACGCCCCGGACCAGACCTGGGAAGCGGACGTCTGCATCATCGGCGCGGGCGCCGGGGGCGCCGCGACCGCCGCTCGCCTCGCGGAGGACGGGCGCTCGGTCATCGTCGTCGAAGCCGGCAGCCACTGGAAGCCCAGCGACTTTAAAGCCGACACCACCTTCGCGTTTCGGAACCTCTTCGACGGCCGGGGCGCCCGGACCGCGATCGGAAACTGCATCATCCCGGTCCCCGGCGGACGCGGCGTTGGGGGAAGCACCCTCATCAACTCTGCCATCTGCTTTCGTACGCCCGAACCCGTCCTCGATGAGTGGGTCGATGCCTATGGGTGCCATCGGTTGACCGTTGAGGCGATGAAGCCACGCCTGGATCGGGTCTGGGAAACGCTGATGGTCGGCATCAACCCCGTCCGGGTTCAGCGAAACAACAACCTCATCTTTAAAAAAGGCGCCGACAAACTCGGCTTGCCTGGACACTGGATGGCCCGCTCTGCGCCGGGGTGCTCCGGCTGCGGCGTCTGTCAGATGGGGTGCCCCACCGGGGGGAAATGGTCTGTCGATCGGAACTTCCTCATCGATGCGCGGCGAACCGGGAAGTGCACCGTCCACGCAGACTGTCGGGTCGAAACCGTCGAAACCCGCGGCGGCGCCGTCACCTCCATCCAGGGGCGGACCATCAACCCGGCGACGCTGGAGCCAGAAGGCCGATTCTCCGTCAAGGCGACCGAGTTTGTGCTCTGCGCGGGCCCCATCGGTTCGCCTCGGTTCCTGTTGCGAAACGGGCTCGCAGAAAGCGCGCACTGTGGACAGCACCTGCACCTGCACCCGGCCCTGGGAATGATCGCCCGGTTTGAGGAAGAGATTCGACCATGGAGCGGCGTCACGCAGGGGTTTTATGTCGACCGGTGGGACAAGGGCTACCTCCTCCAGACGTACTCGTTGAACGCCGATCAGGCCTATGTCGGGATGCCCTGGTCCCTCGGCGTCGACCTCATCGAGCTGATCCGGGATCTGAAGTATATGGGCATGGCCGGCGCCCTCGTTCATGACGAAGACTCTGAAGGACAGGTCTCCAAGAGCGGGCTGACCTACTTCGTCGGCGATGGCGACCGAAAGAAGCTCCTCGCGGGGATGCGCGAGTGCGCAGAGGTCTTCTTCGCCGCTGGCGCCCGCGAAGTCTACGCGCCAGTGGTCGGGACCACGACGATCCGCTCCCTGGCCGACATCAACCGCGTCATCCACGATGGGATCCCCGCGCGGAACATGTACCTCTACGCCAGCCACCCCATGGGAACCTGCCGGATGGGCGCCGATCCCAACCTGTCAGTCATCGATCCCGATGGGCGGGTCTGGGGATGGGACAACCTCTCCGTCGCAGACGCCAGCACGTTCCCCACATCCCTCGGCGTCAATCCCCAGGTCACCACCATGGCCATCGGTTTGACCGTCGGTGAGGTCGTCTCACAACGCCTCGGTGGCTGAGTCGGTGGCTGAGTCGGTGGCTGAGTCGGTGGCTGAGTCGGTGGCTGAGTCGAGCCACTGATGAGCGTGGTCCGACCCAACCTGGCGGTTTGTTGGGACCGAGGATCATCATGGTTCTGAGATGACAATGGTCGGAAGCTCTTCCACTCTTCCTGTTTTATATGATACTCATCATTGAA
>JBCBLB010000921.1:0-2957 GCA_038520555.1 Myxococcota bacterium
CCAGACATCTCAGCGGAGAAGGTGGCTCAGTTGGGGTGTTGAGAGTGTATGAGGATGGGATCAAGGTGTCATTTCATCAATTTTCAACACTTCTCAACTGCGGAAGCAGCTCCCGCCGCAGTTCCAGAACCCGTTCATCGGGCGACAGCCGAATCTGGCGTCTCTGGCGGAAGCGGCTTCGCTGAGCGACTCTGCCAGGCGACACTGTGTCGGCCCAATTCGACACCCCGGCTGACAGAACGATCTCCACGACGTGGGTACGTATGGAGTGTCTGCGGGCCTCCAACGACACACCATCCACCACGGAGCCGTCATGTTCAAAGTATCCGACATCACAGAGATGAAGAAAGTTCTGAGTATGCTCGCCCCTCAGACGGGACCGAAGCTGGCGAACCTCCAACTGGAAGACCTGAGGTTGTCCAACGTTCATGACAACGGCCTCCGTGAAGACGCGGTAATCACTTCGGAGATGCGTTATCCGCGACCTGCCAGGCTTCCGCCAGGTGTCGAGAGCGCACATGGAGAGATCGAAAAGCTCGGCGATGTCGAAGCGACTCACTGGTATACGGAGGCGGACGGGATCGTCTGGCACTTCGTGACGACCGGTGACCCGAGCAACGAGCCGGTGGTCTTCGTGCACGGCTTCCCAGAGAGCTGGTTCACCTTCCACAACCAGATGCGGGACCTGTCCGATCAGTTCTATTGCATCAGCGTGGATGTCATCGGACACGGCCAGAGCGACAAGCGTCTGGACCTCGATTACCGCTACGCTGCGATCGCAGCCGCGCTGGTGAAGATGCTCGATGCCATCGGGATTGAGCGCTTCAACCTCGGCGGACACGACCGCGGATCGGTGATCTCCGACCACCTGCTGAATGTCGCGGGCATGGAACAACGTGTCCTGCGATACATCCGGATGCAGCAGTCGGCCAACGAGCCGCACGGCGATCCGGTGCCCCCACACGATCTGTTCGCTTCATCGTGGTTCCCGCTGCTGTTGCGGTGGACGGGCTTCCCACGGCTGGCGTACTCCAGCAGCGCATACCGTGTAGAAAACATCACAACGGATGTGCTCAATCGGCTGGATCACGAGTTCAAGTACGAAGGGATCGCCGAGGCCTCGCCCCGACAGTTCCGCACGACCAACATGGACCAGGAGTTGAAGGATCGCCACGCGTTCTTGTTTGCCAGGATGACCATGCCGGTCCTGTTCCTTCAGGGCAGACGCGATCCCGGCCAACACCCTGAAGAGTATGAGCACACCCCAGACTTCGTCGCCAACGGTCGCGTGCAGTTCATCGACGGCAACCACTTCTTCCAGCTGTGCGCCCCCGACGCGACGACCGCGGCGATGCGCGCCTTCCTCAACGAGCCGCTTCCCTGACCCGGTGAGCCGACGCCTCCATCGGATCGATGGGCTGAAGGAGTACAGATATGAACCCATGGCTGACGTTGATTTTCCGTGTGGTGTCCTACGCCCAGGACTCGCGCGTTCCCGGAGCGTGGGTACACCATCGACGGCTCCCATCGCTGCGCGGCAGAGTATCCTATGCATGTCACGCAAGATGACTGGCAACCTCACCCCCTCAACCGATGCGCAACGCCCCGCACCCTCCACCCAACCCTGAAGCGCTGGAAAACACTGTGCTGGTGTTCGCCAACCGGACTCTGTCTATCGGTGCGCTGCTGACGATTGTCGCGCTGCTGTTCATCCTGTTGGGCGCCGAAGTGCTCGTGTGGGGGTTTGACGATCACCGCTGGCAGCTTCCGCCAACGGCGATAGGGTTCTCTCTTGGGGTCTTTTTGCCCAGTGCGGCGGTCTTCTGGCGCGCAACCCGAAACCGGGTGCTCACCCAAACCCAGATGAACCTGTTCTTGATCTGGCTGGCGTCGGGACCGGGATTGTTGGGGCTGCTCAACGTCGCGATCGCGCCGGTGCATCTTGCGGGGATGTACGCTGGCGCGCTCGGCATGCTCATGATGGTGATGATATCGATCAGCGCGCTGATGCTGAACCCACGACTCAGCCTGGGGGTCGGGCTATGGTGCGCCGTGCAGTATATCGCCCTGTACCCCTTCGCGCGTCCCTGGCTGGCTGCGCTGGCCGGACCGGAAGCGATCACGGGGGCGCTGGGCTGGAGCGAGGTGCTGCGGCAGAGCATCCTGTTGTGTAGCGTCGGTGGGGTGGTCGCGCTGTTTGGGCACATGATGCGTGAGGTGATCGCTCGGCTGCTGGATGAGGAACGCCGCCGCGAGTCCGCAGAGCGAGAGAACATCCGCCGGGAGGCCCGGGAAGCCCTGCTGCAGGCGAACAGCGCCGCGAAGAGTGCGTTCGTCGCGACGATGAGCCATGAGCTGCGGACACCGATGAACGCGATCCTGGGCTATGCCCAGCACCTCCAATCTGCGCCAGAGCTATCCGTCGAGAGCCGCGACGGCGTTCAGACCATCCTCTCCAGCAGCCGCCACCTGCTCGACCTGATCTCCGAAGCCCTCGACACCGCTGCGATCGAGTCTGGAAAGATGAGCCTGTCGATGGGACCGGTCGACCCACGGGCGGTCACACAGGCTGCGCAGGCGCTGCTCGGCCCCCAGGCCACCGAGAAGGGCCTGACTTTGACCACCGCCGTTGATCATGATGTACCCGAACAGATCGTGTCCGACGAGAAGCGGCTGCGGCAGGTGCTGACCAACCTGATCGGAAACGCCATCAAGTTCACCGAGCACGGCGCCGTCCGCGTCCATCTCCGGGCGCCGACGCGCGAACAGCTCCAGCTCATCATCACAGACTCGGGCGTCGGCATCCCCGCCGACCGACTGGATGTGATCTTCGAACGCTTCGAGCGGATCGCGCACAACGGCCAGCAGGGATCTGGACTCGGCCTGGCCATGTTTCAGGGCGCCTCGGCGCTGAGCGAAGAGATGGACGCCATCCGCGGATGGGTGGCACAAGCACA
>JBCBLB010000832.1:0-3816 GCA_038520555.1 Myxococcota bacterium
CCCCAACTACGCCCTCGGCGGCCTCGCCGTCGAAATCGCAGCCGATGAGCCCTTCGCGGCGTTGATGCAGCGGAAGGTCCTCGCGCCGCTGGGCATGAACGACAGCGGCTACCGCGTCGAAGGCTTCGCCGACGACAGCTTCGCATGGGGCAACACCCTCGACCCGCAGACCGGCGCCCTCATCGAAGAGCGCGATCTGACCGGACGATACTGTGGGGCGTTGTTCCCCTCTGGCGGGCTGGTCTCGACGATCGACGACCTCTCCCGTTTCGCAGCCATGTTGCTCAACGGCGGCGACCCGGTCCTCTCTCCGACGGCGTATCAGACGCTGACCGGCGGCGGATGGCGCTTCTCAGAGACGAGCGGGTATGGCCTCGGCATCCAGTCGAACACCTACTACGGCCACCGCGCCCTGCTCCATACCGGCGGCCTCAACGGCTACCAAGCGATCATGTGGCTGTTTCCGGACGATGGACTTGGGGTCATCGTCTTCGCCACCGTCGATCATCACGTCATCGAACCCCCGGTCTCCTCATCCAGACCCATTCATCACATCGCCGAACATATCGTCCAGACCTTCCTCGATGACGTTCCCATTCAGGACCGCCCTCCCCCCTCCTTCGTCCCTGAAAAAGAATGGGAGAGCCGCTTCGCCGGTCGGTATACGTCTGAACAGGAACTCGGCGAAGTCGAGATCATCTATGAGGATGGATCCCTCTGGATGCATCGGCTGGATGCCGATGTCCGCGAGCAGCTGTTGCCCTACTCCAAGAGCTCATTTTCGATTCCTCGGCGGGGAAGCAACGGGCGAACCTACTATCCAACCGTACAGTTCATCGTCGAAGATGAACAGGCGCAGCACCTGCTGACCAGCGAGGGGATCGCAACCCGGCAAGCGCGCTGAAGGTTCGCAGACCGTTGTGGTGCGATGGACCCGGCAGACCGATAAAGAGGCCCAGCATGAGCCTGTTGAACCTGCTGCTGGGCTGTGTTGGAGAGACATCGACTCCGTCTGCGCCGCTGCCCGGGACCTTCGTTCACGAAGTCGAGACGTTCGACACGCTCAAGTCCGCTCGGCTCCACGCCATCCGGCCTGGAAGCCGCCTTCGATCGGGCCTTACCGCCGCGGCGCTGGGATGGAAGGCTGTACAGGAGACCGCCGGCTGGGATGAGCTCCGATGAGTTCGCCATCAAGGATGGCGACACACAGCTCGGAAAGCGGGTCAGCGCCCTCCGCGAAAGAGACGATGACACCTTGCTGGTTGTGCTCTCCGACCACGGCGGGTCCTTCGGAGACCATGGGGGAACGGATCATGGGACGGCGAGGTCATCGCCGCCGACGTTGAGCTGCGGAAGACGCTGGGGGATCTGGAGTCGCCCTCAGCGGTCGACAATCCCGATGGTCGCGCAGGTCTGTCCCGGCTTGACCCAGGCCCGCTCTGGCAGCGCGACCAGGAATCCGTCCCGGGCGGCGAGCAGCCGCTGCTTGATGGTGCCGTCGGTGGTGCGGACGGTCCCGATGAGTTCGCCGCTCTTGAGGGTGTCGCCGGGCGCTGCGCTGGGGAGGAAGATCCCGGGCGCGCTGATGGCGGGTCCGCTGGCCCGCCGCCATGGTCCGCCGGTCCGGATGGTGGGATGCCGGGGGGCGGGCCGCTTGCACACCCCGATCTCGGTGAGGACACCCAGCGCAGCCTTCGTGGCGACGTCGACGGCGTCCCTCTGAATATAGCCGCGGGGGCCGACCTCAAGGGTGACCGCCGCGACTCCAGGGCCGTTGACCAGGGCGCCGGGCAGGCTTCGGTCGAGCCGATACCGCCGATACTGGTCATTGGGATACTCGCGGAGGACGGTGAGCCCGCTGGCCTGAGCGAGGTGCTGACAGCGCTCGAACAGCGAAGCCGCGTCCAGGCCCCGGACCACCCGATCGACGATGGCATACGGGATGGCCGCCCCGGAGTCCGTGTGCAGATCCACCACGAGCTCGGGCTTCCGGGCGATCAGGTCCTGCCAGATCCGCCAGGCGTGTCGTTCGAGGGGGTTGCCGTTGAGCCGGCCAGGGAACGCACGGTTGGGATCGGCGTTGACCGCGGGCATCTCACGGGTGCCATGGATGAGCCCGTCGGGGTTGAGCGACGAATAGAGGTGCACCGTCCCCCGCTTGAGGTGATCCATGAGGATCTTGCGGAGGCGGAAGACCACGCCGATGCCCGTGCACTCGTCCCCGTGGAGGTTCGCGGTGATCGCGACCGAGGGCCCGGGCCGCTCGGCGTCGGTGGTTATGACCGGTATCGAGGGCCTGCTGCCATCGACGCTCGAGCGGTAAAGTCGGCTCACCCTTCCAACACCCAGCACTTCAAGTATCGAGATTCCGGGAAGTGTAACGCGGCAGGGAAGTCCATCGGGGTGCTGGCGTCATGAATCAGCCGCAGCCGCCGTCCGGCACGCTCCGCGCCATCGATGAGGTAGCCCTTAAACTCCCGCGGTGAGATGCTCCCCAGGTTCGTCGCCGCGATCAGCCATCCGCCAGGCGCGAGCACCCGAAGACATGCGCTCACCAGCCGCCTGTAATCCTTCTGAACCGACCATGTCCCCGCCGGCCCGTGCGAAAACGACGGCGGATCGGCGATGATCACGTCGAACCGCTCACCCTTCCGCCGAAGCCGATCCAACGCCTTGAACGTATCTTCCTGCCAGATCGGGTGGGGCTTTGGATCGAGGTGGTTCGCCTCGAAGTTGGCCCGCACCCGCTCCAGGATGGGCCCGGACAGGTCGACGCTGACCACCTCTCTGGCGCCATGGGCGACGGCAGCGACCGAAAAGGCGCCAGTGAAGCAGAATGTGTTGAGGACCCGTCGACCGGCCCAGTGCGGGGTCATCCACGCCCGCAGCGCGCGCATGTCACAGAACAGGCCGATGTCATGACCGGCAGCGGGAAGGACCCGGTAGCTCAAGCCCAGCTCCTGCACCGTGAGCGCTTCCAGCGCAGCTTCCCCCCAGACGAGCCCGGTGGGCAGGTCATCGAAGCGGCGGTCACCCTCATCGCCGGGCCGCCAGTGCAGCCACGCCGCCGAGAGGTCCATCACCCGCCGAAGGGCTTCGATGAGGTCGGCATGAATCCCGAGCAGCGCAGGGCTATCGAGGGTGATGACCGCCACATCGTTCCACATCTCGATGCGGACACCCGGCAGATCATCATTCTCCCCATGAACCAGCCGCCACGCAGAGGTCCTGGGCGGGAGCCGACGGCGGGCGTGCGCCGCCCGGATCCGCCCGGTGAACAGCTCAACATCGATGGGGCCGGCGTCCTCTCGAAATCGGCGGACGGCGATTCGTCCCAGATCATAGACGCCCGTTCCCAGGACCGTTCCATCCCGAGCGCGGATCTGGACGGTGTCCCCAGGCGCGATGGCAGCGTGTTTCCGCTCGACCTCTTCGTCATAGACCCAGGGAAAGCCGCGCCGCAGCCACTGCTCAGAGTAGCCGTTGACCACGAGGACGCCGCGCTCAACTGACGATGGTTGCCCGCGATCGGGGCTTCGGCCGGCGCTGCGGCTGCGCTTGGGGGTCCGGCTGCGGCGTTTGTTCTTGGAGGCTCTGGAGGGGCCGTCGCTCATCGCGGCTCATGGCGTGGAGGGTCAGGGGTACATATCCCCTTCCCCGCTCAGCTCAACACGGTGAGGATATCGCCCGCCTCCTCTATGTTGAGGGGGGGGAGGGTGGCCAGCTCGGCGACGCGTCTTGTGGTGTCCCGCATATCATTGTGCAGGGTGCGCATCACAGAGAGCTGGTACTGGATGGCGGTCGGCGAGTCCCCGG
>JBCBLB010000583.1:0-6310 GCA_038520555.1 Myxococcota bacterium
CCCCCATTCCGCTGATCGCCCCGCCGCCTTTCGGCAAGGACACGCTCGGTGCTTCGATCCGAAAGTCTTCGGGCAGCAAACCATCGGGACGACGCTCACCGGTCGGATCCCGACCCAACGTCCCAGGTCGAGGAGGCTCTGGGACCCCGATTCCAGCACCACGATTCGAAGCTGGGGCAGATGAGAGACCGGACGAGAAGGAATTGCCAGAGTTCATGGTCGGATCAACTGGTTCAGACATTGGGACGCCTTGAAGCAAGAGAGAAGGACAACCGAAAGAAGCAGACTGAGTGCAATGTAGAGTGGTCAGCAGGCTATCCAACCGGGCTCGAACCGAGCCCTATCAATGCAAGATGGCATACTGACCAAAGCGGCAGTGGGGTCAGTTTTGAACTTTCACACTCAGCTGAGTGTGAATTCAACGATTACCACAGCATCTTTAATACTACTCCAGTTACCGGAGCTGAGAGTCAGAGCAACCGATTCCGGCCAGCTCGTCGAGGTTTTATCCACCTTCCAGACATCGACAGATGAATCGGGGGTACTATACACCAGGCTCATCGCATCTGACATACCCTCAACGAGGCTCATGTTTACACTCGTGATGTCGTCTGCCTTGACGATGAGGTACACTGCTTTGATGGAGATGGCTTGATTGACGGCAAAGTACGGCCGACGCTCCTCACCAAAGGGAATGGAGAGCACGGTATCCGTCTGTGCCATGTGCCAGGCATCGGGAGCATCGCGCGTAGCACAGACTTCAGCAAGAATATCTGAAGAAAGAGATCCCGTGGGCTGACCAGATGCATCGACAGCGGTGATGCCTTTCGTGAAGCCATCCAGCGCCTCTTTCAGACCACCGACGCCGCCCACACCATTCGACACTTCATCACGGAAGCTATCTCCGCCGTCACGCGCGGTATACCGCATGTGCATCGTGACATCACTGATCGAGTTCCAGTCGAACTGCGGAAGGGTCTGGTTGGCAATGCGGATGTGCCAAGTGGAGACCGCACCACGTCTTTCGAAGGGGCGGAAGCGTCCATCGCCGCCATCCGCCGAGAACATCCCAGGGTCTTCGATGGCAGCGCTGGTCACGATCTTGTTGGTCCCGACTATTTTATCAGACACAAGCGAACCAGAGGCGCTGGTCCTGATCTTCGCGCTGGTGAGCTCCAACTCCACATTGATATGCCGCTGGGCCCCACTCACACACGCGACGGTAACCGCCACGCTGCTGATGCGTCGGAAGTATTGACCTGGGCAATCGAGATCAAACAGGACCTCCGGGATCTCAATCCAGCATTCACCATTCTCCCGGAGGAGGGCCAGCGCGAAGGGATCGAGCCGAGAGAGCGAGATGTGCTTGGTCAGTTCGTACTCGCGGATGTTGTTGTCGAGGTATGCGACCTCCATCCGGTCGAGTTCATGCTGGAGCCACTCCCCTGCCATCAGCCCCTTCCGCAGGCTGTCCCATCGGCCGGGCTTCACAAACGGGGTGAATGAATCCGCGCCGCTTGCTTCGACGTCGATGCCCAGCTCATGGCGGTAGCACCGCTCGGCCTTTCGCGCAATCTCGATGGCGAGTTGGTAGCTCTGGCTGTGTAGCGCAGAGAGCTGCCCCACCATCCATGCATACAGCTCCTGACTGGTGAACTTGGAGCGCATCCAGTCATCCACCTCGCGACGCTGTGCGATCTGCTTGTCGTGGTTGGAGAGTTCTCGTTGGGCGATCTCCACCCGTTTCTGAGCGGCCTGAATCGACTGTTCGAGCTGTGCCTGCTCTCGCTTCGCCAACTCAACCTGGAAGTTCCATTCCTGCTCCCGACGCTGGCGGCCAGCTCTCCGCGCGTTCCGATCAGCCTTGGTGCTGTGTTCAAGGGCTTGTCTGGATGACGCCGCCGCGAGAAAATCAAGCGCCCCACCGATATGTTGGCCACCATAGAAGAACTCTGGGACTGCACCCACTCCGAACGTAGGCAGAGCCCGAAAGACCGATGCGGCGAGTTGTCGATTTGAAGACTTCTTTTGAAAGCGGACGGCTTTCTCCCTCTGATTCTCTTCTTTTTTCTCAGCTGGGAGCAGCTTTTCTTCAAGCAGTTCGGCATAATACGCCTCGCGATACACGGCCATGGCCTTCGAACGTTCAGCCGCTGCCAGGCTCCGCTCAGCTTCTTCGACCTGCTGCTGCCGTGTATCCCGAACCATCTCCAGCAATTCAACTTCGTGCTGAGATCGAAGACGAGCGATTTCCTCAGCGTCCTTCTTCTCCAGCGCCGACAGTAGGGCGCTGCTGAAGGCCCGCACGCTGCCAGCCAGGCCCTTGGCTGTCTGCAGCATGGTGCTGAATCGATACACTGGCAGCACATCGTCATTGCCAACCACCGAGTCCAGATCGGCGCCAAAGGCAGACGCCCGAATCAATTCCGCGGGGTCAATCTCAGGCTCGAAGATGGGCAGCGTTCGACGAACGCCCTGAATATTCAGGCAATGGCGGATCTTGTAGAGGCGGTCCTCGATGATGTCCCAGTACTTCTCGAAGGCAGCATTCCGGGGAACGCAGAAATCTCCGAGATGTGAGATCGGCAACGAGAACTCTGAGAAGACGGACGGGAAGTCGAGCTCAGTGGAGAACGCGATCTCGGTATAGGTCGTCGTATCTCCTGCGATGTTGTCGAAGGTCTTTGCCGTGTCGCGCTCAGTGGGATGATGAGTGACCGAGACGCTGCGCTCGCCGAGAATAGAGAACGCATACAGGTACAGCTGGGTGGCCTCATTGAGACTCTCCATCGTGTCCTGGGTGAAGCGTTCATCACCCCAGGCCAGGATGGTATCCAGATATTTCATCAACACCGAGCGCTTGTAGGCGAGGGGCCGAAGCTGGGCGATCGCATGCGGATCGAATGGGTCCTTCTCCCAAGCCTGAACCTGTCGAACGAAGCGGGTCCTGGTCTCCTCATCTCCGTTACCGTCTACGAGAGACTTCCAGGCATCAATCGCAAACTGGCTGGACTCAACCAGGGGTTTGACCCGCCAGGCCTCTTCAGTACCGCGGCGCGGGTCGAAGATGGTGTGGAACCACCGCATCGCCTCTTCGAATTGTTGCTCACCGCTCAATCGACAGGCGATATAATATGGGACATGGAAGAAGATCTCCCAGTTATACGCCCCCTGTGGTCCATGGTAGTCGAAGTCGATGTCATGACGGGGAGAAGATGGAATGACATCTTCAATGAAGTACACCGATGAGAGATAGGAATCATTGGAAGCGGCCTGGCGAATCAAGTGCGCGCCTGCTCCATCCGGATCCGGAGACAACACCCCCATGACTCCGTGGAACCGCGCCTCCCGAAGGATGTCGCAGATGTAGTGATGGTGAAGGGTTTCAAACCGATACTTTACATTCTGAGAAGCAAATCCCGTTGGATCTTCAACCAGTTGATTCACTCCCCGGAAGTCAGCGTCTAACCTCGCTCCGTATACCTCAGCCTGTTCCTCGTCATTGGTTCCCATGAACCGCTGCAGGCTTCCAGGTCCAGACAGCGACGCAGGAGATGAGATCGGCATGACCTCTTCAGATATACCATCCTTGGCCATGAGCGTGCTCTTCCCGAGAAGGGAAGGAGAATCTCCAAAGTAGACATCCAGGATGCCTGTATCTCGCCATGCGAACATATCATATGCTAGATAAGTGTGCTCAGGCTCTTGCACAATAAACGGCGACTGACTTACAAAACCCGTGTATTGATTCGGGGTCATGATGACTACGCTTCGGGGAGGCGGGTTGGGCTCATCGATCAGTGAGATAGTGATCGGTTTGACAAGATTCTTGACTCGAACTGAGGGTGTAACTCCATCAATGTAGTCTTTACCCGTTTCTACCATTGCCCAGGGAATCGACGCAAAGTCTGCCTGTGTGATCCGATAGCCCTGGTAAAAGTAGCTCATGTCAATGTAATTGCTACCTGGTCCCGGCTGTTCCTGGCTGAGAGTCTTCTCGTTATCAGCCGAGATCACCTCAGCCCCCCCCGTGCAGGGATTTAGCCAGAAACTCCCCCTGAACCTCTCCCATGTGCCCTTGAAGTTGGAGCGAGTGAATACATGAACATAGAGACCGCTGTGTAGGGTCTTTGTCTTCAGGTAGAAGTAAGTATCCTGTACTATCCTAACGGAAAAGATCTTAACATCTAATGATACTTCAGAGATACGTTTCGGTGACCAGATTCCATCCTGGTATTCTGACCATGCAAGATTGACTTTCCAGTAAGAATTATCCTTATCCTTCTCTTTCCTTGCTTCCATCCAAAACAGAATCAGTCGATCGGCGAAGATGACGGGTGCAGCCTGTGGCTTTGGAAGATCGAGGGGCACCTCTTCCCAAGGGGTCCAGAGACCGTCTTCTCGTCTTCGATACCAATTTCGCTTGGGGGTAGACCGTGTCTGTCCGAAAAGATGCAGGACATCCTTTTCACCAGCGGAATACTCATGATACATTCCGATGATGCGTAGATTTGATACATTATGTACTTCTTCAAGGTAGTTGAGGAAGGCGTTCTCCATGCCCTCTTCGGTGAACTCGGATTCAAGGACTTCAGACTCGAATCGTTCAAAGAAGGTAGTCTTGTTCTTCCGAAGTTCAGGCTCGATCCAGTTCTCCGGGTATAAGAACACCTTTCGAGCCGCTTCCCACACGCGATAGCTCTTTCGCCAGGCCCAGGCCTCCGCGGCTTCCTCCCCGAAGCGAATCGGACCCATCTGGAGATGATCTTCCAACCCGGCCATCACCCGGAAGATGAAGAGTTGAACGCTGGAGATAGCCTGTTTTAGCCGTGTCGTTTTCATACACGGACTCATGGCAGGATCAATCAGGTAATAGCCATGAAGGTCAGCGATGCTTCCGTATTTGTAAGGGATGTGACCGAGAAGCCATGCCGTGCTGGCATCGCGTTTCGCGATCCGAATGTGGTCCTGAGCGGGCTTCGAGATACTCGCCCAGTCCTCTGGCGTATCACTGCCGACCTGCGCAGCAGATCGCACGGCCTCTGAGACGGATGCATCTGGATCAAGCGTCCGCCAACGGATAAGCTCCGTTGCGCTCACTGGAACCCTGGTCAGATATCCGATCGCATCGAAGAGCTTTTCAAGGCGTTCTACATCATAGATGTCCCACAATCGGTTGAAGTCCGTGCTGGACACCTCAGCATGGTAGTCCCCCACCGGCGACAACAGCAGTCCTGCCGCGTTGGCACCAGACACCCCTCCCCCTTCGGCGTCGATGTAGGAGACGCTGACGACTGGACTTCCTCCCATCGCGACGTCAATGGCAGTCTTGAGCGCAGCCCACATCTCCGGTGCGCTCGCCCAATCCGATGCCTTTGTCGCGGAGATCGCATCCCCTCCGTCGATGGAGAGGCTGTAGGTGCGCTGTGCGGGATCAAACGATGACAGCATCACCCGAACATCAACGGCTCCAAAGAAGTGGGCGATGAGGTCACGGATGTCATGTTCAGGGCGATCAATACGCTGCGCGAACCCTGCATACACCTCGCTCGCCGATCCCTGCTGCGCTGCGGTCACCAGCTCAACGACCGAAGGGGATTGTCCAGGCATCCTGGCCCCTGCAGTGAACAGACGCGCCGTGTTCCACAGCTGCTCGGTCCGGGTTGCCACCGCCGTGAGGTCCTCAGAAAGGGGCAACGTCGTCAAGTCGAGCAACGCGAGTGGTGCCTGGGAGTTCACCCAGAGCCTCAGCCCCTCCGCATCGACCCCCAGCGTCACCAGGAGGTTGACGATTTTGGCGAGCAATTCGTAGGCATTGAATGCCAGGCCGATCGCAGGTGCGGACCCATCATCCACCAGATCTGCCCAAGGATCGGCGTCATTGACTTCACTCGTCGACCCACTGTTCACAAAGGCTGAATCGGTCAAAACTGCCGTGATCGTCTGATTTCCAAGACTGGTAAACACCAGGCTTTCCAGCGCGCCCATCACCTCAGAGGTCAAGTTGAAGTCCACGGCCAGCTGTTTTTGAACCAACCCGGGATGTTGGACCGCATCTTCAACGTTCGAGATCGCATCTCGCAGGCGTCCAAGCGATGCCTGAACATCTGAGGACCTGGGCGCCAGATTCTGGCGAGCCTTCGGAGTCGATGACAGCAACCAGGACAGCTGCTCGACGGAAAAGCCCATCGCCCGGAAGCGCTCAAGACGCTCAAACCACTCGAGCGTCTGTTCTGGTGAAGGAGTGCTGCCCACCGGGGTCAACGGATGGATGGTTGTCGCATCTGAGAACCACTTCATCTCCTCCAGC
>JBCBLB010000195.1:0-14143 GCA_038520555.1 Myxococcota bacterium
GGACCCCTTGGGCGCCTGCGTCTGGTCTCGCATCGTGTTGTGCGTCGTGCTCCGGGTCCTGCGCGGCCTGTCTGGACCCGGCGCAGGTCTGGGGATCGTTGTGGCTCATTGGGCCTGATGGAGCGGATGACCAAGGTGGGGGACTTGTTGTCTGCCGCGCGCCAGCGCCGCCTCGACCGCCTCGCGAGACGGGGATGGATGCGACGCCGTCAGGCTCTGCTGGGATTTCCTGGCGACGAAGGCGCGATTGCGCATCCACTTCAGCGCGCCGGTCTCCGGGTCTTCGAGGAACGTCACGTCGAACGCGGTCCCCTGCACCGTCCAGATGAACCGATCATCCGCGAACGGCACCATGGCGCGATCGTATGGGATGTCAAGCTCATCCAGGGTGGGCGCGTTGACGACCAACGCGCCGTCCTCAACGCTGAAGTTGAGGACGCCGACATTGTTGGGATCCACCCACTCGCCCACGTAGTCCGTCAGGACAAGCTCTTCGAGCCGATCGCCGGGGTACGACACGCCGTCAGGGAGGTCGATGAGCGCGTCGAGGATCGTGGCCACCGTATTGCCGAAGTAGGCGCCGTCGCTGTTGGAGAGGGTGGCCACCGCCAACCCCTGGCTGGGAACGATGTACAGATCGGCGGAGAACCCAAAAAGCGCCCCGCCGTGGTTCCACACCTCGATGGGGCGATACTGGTCGACGAACACCCCCTCCAGGACCATCATCCCGTATCCGTAGGATACGGTGGTCTCTGGCCAGGACAACGTCGAGACCTGGCGAGCGACCATCTCATCGCGCAGCACATCAGACATCACCGCGGTCTCCCCCTCAAGCAGGAAGTGGGCGAAGTGGAGCATGTCGAGGGTGGTCGTCCATGCGAAGCCCGCGGGGCGGCTGAAGGTGTTGTCATAGGCGTCCGGGGTGATCCGCCGCCCGGCCGAGATCCCGATCGCATAGTCGTCGTCGGCCAGTACGTCGTCTGCAGAGAACGTGGTCCGGTCCATACAAAGCGGATCCCACACCCGCTCCTGCATCAGCTCCGGATAGCTCTGGCCGCTGACCTGCTCTGCGATCAGCCCGGCGAGGCTGAAATTGGGGTTGCTATAGTTGTAGAAGCTGCCCTGCGGGGCCATCTGATACATGTTCTCGCCAAAGAACCCGAAGGCATGATCGCGCAGATCACTGTCTTCACTCAGCCCCTCGATGGGGGTGTAATCGACCCATCCGCCCTGGTGCGTCAGCAGCTGGTGGATGGTGGTCTGCTCTGCGCCCGGCGAACGCTGCATCGTAAAGTCGGGCAGGTGGTCGCTGAGCGCATCGTCCCGGGTGAGCATGCCGTCTGACTCCATAGACAGCAGCGCCGCAGCGGTCTGCATCTTGAGCGTCGAGCCGCCGCGGAGTCGGGTAGCCGCCGTCATCGGGAGCTGGCGCTCAGCGTCGCGGAAGCCCACCCCACCGGCATAGCGGATCTCACCGTCCAGCAGAATGGCGAAGCTGACCCCGTCCGCCCCAAGCCGCTCCAGCTCCGTCTCGAAGGCAGAGATGAAGTCTTCTGGCACCGCTTCGTCCGCCCAGACATGTGCTGGACCGCAAACCGGCGCATCGGGACCGGTGTCAGAGGGGGTGCGGTCAGGGGACGGAGATGAACACGCCATCAAGCAGATCGGAATCAGGGGTTTCAGATGCATCGGAGTCCTCCTGTCAAACCGGGTATGGTTTCTCATCAGCACCTCTTCATACGAATCCCTCCCGATCATGTTCCCCGATTTCTTCTTTGCGTGAAGAAATAAAGAACCGAAGGCTCGATCTATGCGTTCGTGAGGAGGTCCCAGGACTGCCCGAGCAGATCTCGGTGTGCTTGGGCATCGGGTCGGACGGGATCGGATGAACCCGTACATCATCTGAACATGCGGGCACCGCACCTGACGCGCAGTCTTCCAGACGGCCAACGGTTACAACATGCTCCGTTGGTTAAAAACCGAACATTCCGTTGTCGTTGGCGAGACCTTCCGTCGGGATGGGCAAGATGACGTCCCAGTGTTCCACGACCTTGCCCGCTTCAAAGCGAACCAGGTCGTAGAACGCCGTGGGCACACCTTTCGCCGTACCTTCTGAGATAGACAACACAAAGTTGCCTTCGCCCAACACCTTGTGGTTCTTCAGATAAACCCACTGCTCGCGTTGAAAGGCTTCAAAGACGGCAGGGACTCCATCGGCAACCACCGGGCTGTGGTTCTTGTAGTCAGGGGCAAAGGTGGATGTGATGATGGCACCCACTTCCTCTGGCGTCCCGTTGATGATGACATCAAACAACCTGACGACAGCTGCCTTGTTCGACGCAGTCTGGTCGAGATCCGTCACGTCGGTTTCGCCATCAAACTGGCGATGTCCACTGGCGGTCTCTTCGACAATGGGGGTGGGAACGCCCCAATGTTCTGCGATTGTTCCATTCTCAATCCGATACACGTTGAACGAAACGATTTTCTCAGCACCAAACGGCCGGGCGTTGTTCAGCGTGTTGTGCATGACGGCGTAGTCGCCATCCTGGAGCAGGCGATGGTTTTGATAGACGGTGCCTGCCTCCTTCAAAATCGGCAGAAATCCCAGCAGCGCGTCACGGCCCGTGGGGACAAGGGGGTTGTGCTGGATGATGCCTTCGGCGAACACGGCTCGCAGCCCGTCTTCGCTGTAGTCTCTGAACAGGGCATTGAAGGCTCCGGTGGCGAGCTGCTTCGGAGTTTTCGTCATGGTTTCCTCTGGTGTTGTCGGGTTTGCGAGAGAACCGGGAGGTCCCGCTCCCATGTCGCAAGAGGAGACTAAGAACGCTCTGTGCGCCATTCAATGAACACCTTTGCACATCGGTGGTACGTTTTCGTTCCACTACCAGGGCGAGCATCCAGGATGCCGTGCCCGGCTCACCCGGCGACTTTTCATCATTTTGAGACGTCACGGGGAGCTGAGCAGCGCGGTATGCAGGTCAGCCCTTTGATATGCCCATCCATCCATAGCGCTTCGATGAACCGCTCAAGCGCCTCCCGCATCTTGGGGGTGCTGTTGAACAACATGGACTGGCCAGCGATCTGGTGACTCACACAACGGCCGATCGCGATCCGCGCAGTCTTCCCCTGCCACTGCTTCCTCCCGGCGCGGACCCGGGCGTTGGTGGATGTCATCGTGATGCGCTTCGGTGCTCGCGCTACACGGAGCGATCCATCGCCCTGCAAAAAGTAGGAATACTGGCAATTTTCCCAAAGCACATCAGGCCATGAAGGCGCATCTGTTTATCACTGGTTTGTATGGGCGTTCGCGTTGGTGGGTTTGGATGCGTGGTACTGTTCATTCCCCCGACACTCATCCTCCTGAACTCATCCCCCTGACACCATGGGAGAGTCTTATGAAGAGAATTTTCGTACGCACGATGGTGCTGATCTCTGCCCTCACGGGTCTGGTCGCATGCTCTGGCTCATCCTCGCGGACGCCGACGCCGACGCCGGCGTCTGAGCCTGCAGCGGAGCCCGATGCCGATCTCCCGCCCTCCGCGCAGCGATGGGCCGACATGAACCAGCCCGCCGAATTTATCCGTTTCTTTGAAGGGACGTTCGACAATATGGGGCTCACGGTTGAAGACTCGGACGAGTCCTTCACCATCCACAACAAAGGGGATCACTTCGAATTCAGCGGGGGCATCAAAGCGGACGCGGTGGACTTCGTCGTCCCGATCAACCAGAACAACATCGAGGCGATGTTGCGCTATGTCGAGGACGACAAGCTCGATGAAGAGGAAGCGTCTCAGATCATGGCCGTGTTGATGGTGCCCTACACCAAGGCGATCATGAGCCATCCGAGCACCAGCAATGGTGCAGCCGTCGACATCACCGGTATCGCGAAGACCATCTGTAGCGAGCTGGTGAACGCGGAGGGGAGCGTGCTCGCCGATCAGCGGCTGGTGTATGAGGGGAGCTGGACGGTCTATGAGTCCATCAACGGCCCATGTGAGCGTCGGCTTCGGTTTAACGGGACGCAGGCGCGAGACTACCAGCGCGCAGCGTTCACCGCGATGAAGAGCAACACCCTCAGGAGTTGGGGTGAGTTCTTGACCTTCTATCGGGGTTGGCGGGAGACCGTCACGGTCGCTGTTCCTGAGCCGCAGCCATGAAGGGTCTCCAACGACGTCGTCTGGTGTTGGCCGGGCTGGCGCTGACGGTGTGGACGGCGGGCGGCTACGCCGCGGTGATCATGACGCAGCACCCGCTTGTGGGGGTTGTCATGGGGGTGCTCCTCACGATCACCCTCAGCTCGTTGTGGGAGTGGCTGGTCCACGGGTATATGTACCATGGCCGCGGGCTCCCCGGGATGAAGACGGTCATGCAGATCCACGTCGCGGGCCACCATCACGGCCTCTTCCCGCCGACCCGTTATGTGCAGGATGGACCCTACCCGTTCATGCGGTTCCGCCGCCCTCACCGCCCCTGGCAAATGAGCGACAACGCGCTGGACAACGCCCTGACGAAGCTTTCTCAGGTCGGGCTGCACTTCCTGGTCGGCCTGCCCTTTATCGTCCTGCCCGCCTGGTGGTTCACCCACGATCCGGTCTTCACGGCTTCAACGCTGATCACAGCGATGGTTATCTCATGGCTCCTGGCGCACGTCCACGGGTGTATCCACACCCCACGTGGTCGCTGGATCGAACACCAGCGGTGGTTCCAGTGGCTCGATCGGCACCACTACATTCACCACATCGACCATCAAGCCAACATCAACTTCCTTCTGCCGGTTTGCGATGCCCTGTTCGGGACGTTGAAGACCGAGCTGACCCCGAAAGAGGCAGCGCGCTGGCCGACATTTGAGGAAGCCAAACCGATGGCCCTCGATATCCCCCATCACGCCCGCCAGCAGCGACCAGTGAGCTGAGCCAGGGTGCTCTGGACCGTCACCATCCTTGTCGCGCTGCTCGGCCTCCTCGCCACCATTGGCCTCTATGTGGTCAGCCGCCCGCGGAGCACTGGGCAGAGCGGCGACAACCTGCTCCACCCCGTCGCGCCGGGCCTCTGGATTTTTCGGGGATACTTCAGCAACGCGGTCGTCTTTGAGTTGCGCGATCAGGTGGTCCTGGTCGATGCGCTCTCCCATCGTCATGTCGCCGCGCAGCTCGCACGGGCGATCGATCAGCAGATCGGAAAGCCGGTCACGCACCTGATCGCCACCCATTTTCACGGCGATCACGTCGGCGGAGCGGCAGAATTTCCCCAGGCGATCTTCATCACGACGGAGACCACGGCCCACTACATCACCACCCGCAGCCACGAGCGGAAGACCTATACCGAAGCGTTCGGCTTGATCACTCCAGAGGTGCTCCCTCCGATCCGAACGCCGGACGAGACCTTCTCCGGTGAACACACCTTGACGCTCGGCGACGAGACGCTTCGGCTATTGCAGCTCGGCGCTGTCGAGACTGACGATGCCTGTGTCGTGCACTGGCCCGCCCGCCGGGCCATCGCGTGCGGTGATGGTGTCTCAACGGTGGGCTACCCGTTCCTCGGCGCGCCGATCGCAGACGAGGGGCTGCGCGATGACGGGGAGTGGCTGGGCTTTTTGTCCCGGCTCGCTGCCCTGGAGCCCGAAGTGCTGCTCCCCGGTCATGGGATCCCCCTTATTGGTGTGGCGCGTATCCACGCGCGGCTCGCCCTGCTCCGGGCGCTGTTCACGGATATCCTGGACGCCACCCGCGACGCGATGCGAACGCATGACGCGGTCGAAGATGTCCTCACCGCTGCGCTGCCCCGGCTGGCCCCCTATGACGCGCGCGCCGATCTGAAGCAGAACGTTACCACCCAGCGCTTCGCCATCTATCGCGCCTACAACAGCATGCGTCCAGAGCGCGCGGGGAAAGGATGGTGGCACGACCTCCGGGCGCCCACGCTTCGCCCGCCGGATCCGGCCTGCGCCCCCCAAACGATAGACCGCATCCCGAACACCGAGGCCCTCCTCCGGCAAAGCCGAGGATTGAAGGACAGCAACGAGGTGGCGGCGCTCTTCGAGGTGTGGTTGCGTCGACATCCTGAAGACGTCGAGGCCCGCGCCGCGCTGGCCGCGGCGATGTTGTCGAAGGTGGGCGCATCGCGTTCGATCGTGGACGATGCGGAGTACTTCCACGCCGCCCGAGACGCGGCGCGCGGCGTGCTTGACCGCGCGCCGGATCATCCGGTCGGCCTCGCGGTGTTGGGGATCCTGACGGTATGGAGCGCGATCGTCCTGGGCGCGCCGACCGCAGACGGTGTCGAGATGCTGCGCCGCGCCCTCCGCGCAGAGCCCCTCGACCGACCGATGCGACAGCGCGTCGCGTTCTTTATCGGGAAAGCCCACCAGTTCGAACACAATGCCGAAGAGAGCGATCGATGGCTCCGACGCGCGATGCCACCCTGGAGCCGTACGCTCTTCCCATTGTTCCGCCCCTTGCTCCGATCGATACCGTAATCGTCGAGACCGTGAAGATGAGGTACAGATGAACCGCATCGTGCTTGAGGAGCTGTTCGAGACCCGCCGGCGGCTACGAACGGTCCGCACCGGAGCGACCTCGCGCTCGCTGGTCGCGGGCGTCAACGCGCTGTTTCGAGACGCCGAGTCCCGACGCCCCCCCCACCAACGGATCCTCACCGACAACCACGCGCGGCGGTTCGTGGAGCACCACCCCCTGATCTGGGGGCTGCGGCTGCTGCGGTGGTTCATCCCGCCGCTCTATCGAGAGATCGCGCGGCTGCAGGTGGCCCACTGCACCCGCCATCGCACGATCGACTGCCTCGTCGAGGAGGCTATCCAGGACGGGTTTCATCAGATCGTCATCGTCGGCGCCGGATATGACTCGCGCGCCCACCGGCTCGATGGCGGGGCGCGATTTGTCGAGATCGACCACCCCCAGACGGCACAGCGAAAGGCTGCGCTGCTCGACTCCTGGGGCGCCGCCTCGCCGGTGCCGTGCGAGCTGGTCGGAGAGGGACTGTGGGTCGGCCTCTCTCGGGCGAAGCTCGACCTGGACGCGCCGATCTGTTTTGTCCTGGAGGGGCTGGTGCATTACCTGCCGCCCGCGACGCTCGACGCCATGATCGTGGCGATGGCCACCGGGACGGGGCGGCGACGTGCGGTCCTGTCATTCATCGCCCCTGAGATGGTCCAGAAGAGCACGCTTTTGTTCGGTCTGATGGTCAAGATGCTCGACGAGGTTCCCCGACAGCATTTTTCGATCGCAGGGCTCACACAACGGTTCTACAACGGCGGGTACCACCTCACCGGTCATTGGCCCATCTCTGATCAGATCGCCGCGTTCGTCCCCCAAGCGGCGACGCGACCGCGCGGAGTGAGCCAGGACGTCGCCCGGTTCGATCGGGAGGCCCGCCCATGATCCCGACGCTGTCTGGCACCCCGCTGCTCGGCAACCTCTTGGAGATGCGCCAGGACTGGCTGGCGCTGCTCCGCCGGATTCCAGAAGAGTGTGGAGATATCGGCCGGATTCGATTGGGTCCGCGCTCGGGGGTCGTCTTCAACACGCCCACTGCCGCACAGACGATCTTCATCGAAGAACATGACGCGTTCGAGAAGGGCCCGACGCTCCGCCGGCTGGTGCGCGTGTTCCTCGGGGATGGCTTGTTGACCTGCACACAAGCGCATCACCTGCGGCTGCGTCGCTTGTTGGGGCCGACGTTCTCCCCACAGCGGATGCAGGGCTACGCGGCCATGATGGCCGCCGCAGCACGGGACGCCCGTGCTGCGTTGGTGCCTGGCGTCGTCGACATCCACGCGCTGCTGATGTCCATCGCGGTTCGCGTGGCCGGACGCGCCCTGTTCTCGGCAGAGATGGCGGAGCGGGCGCCGACCCTGGAGAAGGCCGTCTCCGATGCGCTCGACTATGTCGCATACGGCGTCGCCCACCCGATACGGCCGCCGCTGTGGGCGCCCACTGCGATCAACCGAAGGGCACGGGCCGCGCGCGCGACCTTCGACGCGATCTTCAGTGAGATGATCGACGCGCGACGCGCGGCACCGGACGATCGCGGGGACGTGCTCTCCAGCCTGCTCGCCGCCCGAGATGTAGACGACGCCCCGCTCTCTGACGCGGAGATCCGGGATCAGCTCGCGACATTGATGCTCACCGGCTTCGAGACTGCCGCTGCCGCCATGGCCTGGATTCTCGCGCTGCTCGCGGAGCGCCCCGACGTCGAGCAGCGGCTGCTGGCAGAGGTGGACGCCTTGCCCGCTGATCCGTGCGCCGAGCACATCGAGTCTTTGTCGTACTGCAAGCAGATCCTCAATGAAGCGCTGCGGCTGTGTCCGCCTGCGCATACCCTCGGCCGACGCGCCCTGCGCCCGGTCACCGTCGACGGCCACACCATCGCCACAGGAGAAGTGGTGGTGGTCAGCCCATGGCTGCTTCATCGCCGCCCGGATCACTTCCCCGACCCGGAGCGATTTGAACCCGAGCGGTTCGCCCCGGAGCGCATCGGGGCGCTGCCCCGGTGCGCCTACATCCCGTTCGGCGCCGGTCCGCGCGCCTGTATCGGACAACGATTCTCCACAGTCGAAGTTCAAATCGTTCTCGCGACCCTTCTGCGGCGGTTCCGCTTCCGCCCGCTGTGCCCGACCCGCCCCCGGGCGTCGCTGTCGATGACCATGCGACCGGACAACCTCAAGGTCGAGGTGGCCGAACGATGGCGCTGACGGTCTTGCTTACCGGCGGGCGGGCGGCGGTCACGCTTGAGCTGGCGCGGATGTGGTCTCGGGCGGGGCATCGCGTCGTCATGGCAGAGACGATCGGCTGGCACCTCTCCCGGTATTCAAACGTCATCGCCGCACACCATCGCCTGCCATGGCCCACCACGGATCATCCCGCCTTCGTCGACGCCCTGGAACGCATCATCGAACAGGAGCGGGTCGACCTGTTCCTGCCCACCTGTGAAGAGCTGTTTCATGTCGCCCGCGCCCGCGCCCGCCTCTCTCAACGTTGCGCCCTGCCGATCTCCGATATCGACCTCCTCCATGATCTTCATCATAAGTCGCGATTCGTCGATCGGGCGCGAGCGGCCGGGCTCGCAGCGCCGACAGGGGCGCTGGCCCAGACAACGGATGCGCTCCGCGCGATGCTCCAGCGAGCCCTGGATACACAAGAACCGGTCGCCCTCAAGCCAGTGTACTCCCGGTTCGCGGCATACACGATCTGTCGCCCACGCCGCCTCGAAGAGATCGACGATGTCGAAGTCACTGCGGATAACCCCTGGCTTGTGCAGCGCTTCATCGATGGTCGAGCGCTG
Source organism: Myxococcota bacterium (assembly GCA_038520555.1). Taxonomy (GTDB): domain Bacteria; phylum Myxococcota_A; class UBA796; order UBA796; family UBA796; genus JBCBLB01. The sequence goes on from JBCBLB010000195.1 coordinate 9,301, forward strand.
TGCACATGGGGATTCGCGCGACAGGGGCGGCTGCTCGCCCATGTCACCTACCCCTCTCGCTACACACTCGGCACTGCCGCCACGGTCGTCTATCAACCCCTTGATCATCCCGGCGCGGAGCGCTGGGCGAAGACGTTCATCGCGCACACGAACTTCACCGGCCCCATCGGCTTTGATCTGATTGAAGCGCCCAACGGAGAGGTGTTCGGCATCGAGTGCAACCCCCGGCTGACCGGCGGGCTGCACCTGCTCGCCCACCAGCCCGCGCTGCTCGACGTGATCCTTGGTGAGAGCCGACCGGTCGTTCGACCAGACGGGGCCCCCTCAGCGATGCTGGCCGTCTCGATGGTGCTCTTCCTCCTCAGCAAGGTGCGCACAACAGCAGACTTCACCCAGTGGCTGCACACCTTTCGCGCCAGCCGAGAGGTCGTTCACGATCGCCGCGATCCGATCCCGGCCATGTGGCGCTATGTCTGGTTGGCGGGGATCCTGCTTCGCGCGCATCGGATGCAGATCCCTTCCGCCACCGCCGCGGGCATGGACATGGAATGGAATGGTGAGCGGTCGGATGCCGACCGCCATTTCTGATCAGACGCTCAGCCATCATCCCCGTTGTAGAGCAGCGCCTCGAGCTGGTCGGCCTCTACGGGATGCCCATCCGTCCGCAGCGCTTCGATGAACCGCTCAAGCTCCTCTCGCATCTCGGGGATGCTGTTGAGAGCGGTGGTCTTCCAGAGCGTCTGGAGTGGTTGCATGTGTCGGTGCCACCGCTGCCAGTCGCCCAGCGCGCAGGCGCACCGGAGCACGATGATGTGCAGCGCGCCCATCAAGTGCTCGTCGACGCCGGGCGGCAGCTCGTCGACGAGCCGCCGGAGGCGGGCGTCCGCTTCATCGGGGCGGGAGAGCAGCAGCAGATCCCGAACCTGGTTGAGCAGGGCGTAGCGGGCGACATAGTGGCCGCCGTTGGCCAACATCATGTGCTCGGCCTGCTCAAAGAGGGCCAGGCTCTCGTCGGGTCGGCCCTGCTCGCGGATGATGATGCCCAGCCCCAGCATCGCGCGGGCTGCGGTGTTGGGGCTGCTCAGGGTATTGGCGTACGCGATGGCGCGCTCAAACGCATCGCGCGCCTCATCGTACCGCTTCAGCGCGAGGTACATCCGGGCGAGCTGATCGGCCACCATCCGCTTCGCGTCGATGGCGAGGTCGGTGTTCGAGGTCTCGCGCTGGGAGGCCTGCTCAAGGATCGCCAGCGCGGCGTCGGTGTCTCCCAATCGCTGGTGCAGCCGTCCCATGTGCTCCTCACACCGCAGGACCTGGAACAGGCGCCCGGTCTCCAGGCAGCGGTCGCGAAGGGATGTGTACCGATCGAGCGCCTCCTGGAGTCGCCCTGCATAGTGGGCGGTCCGGGCGAGCACATGCTCAAACGCGACCCGCAGGTCTTCATCTCCGCGTTCCCGCCATCCCCACCGATCGAACGCCTCGATCAGCGCGGGCAGCGCCTCATCTACCCGGCGGATCTGTCCGGTGTTGAGGAGCACGCCGAGCCGATAGACGCGGGTGCGCGCCCGCCGGAGGTCCCCAGGCGGCGCGCCGATCAGGTCCAGGCCGCGGGCATAGCGCCGCTGGTACCGCAGCCGGATGGCGTTGGAGCGGAGGCTGGAGATGGCATCCGAGAGCACTTCCAGGGCCTGCGCGCCGCCGCCTGCGCCCATCAGATGCTCTGCCCGGCGCAGCAGCGTCTCGGGCTGATCGGCGGGCAGCACCGCCGCGCAGGCCTGGTGATGTGCAACCAGCCGGCCCGCGGTGTCTGCATCGGACAGCAGCAGCTCGCGGACGGGCGGCGCGCAGAAGCGGAAGCCTTCTGCGGTGGGTTCCCAGATTCCGCGTCGCACGAGGTGCGCCACCAGCGCAGCGGGGATGGGATCGGGGTCGAGGGCCGCCTGCCAGTCCGCGGTGGTGAACGTCAACCCCAGGGTCGCGGCGCGCTCGACGGCGCCGCGCGACGCCAGGTCCGCCCCAGACAGCGCCTGCTCCAGCCGAACCCGCCACAGGGCCGCCACCGAAGACGGCATCTCTGCGGTGATTCCATCGGCGAGCGTCAGGCCGGTCGAGGCCGGACGCAGCCGCCCCTCGTCGATCCAGGCCCGGACCAGCTCGATGGCGAACCGGGGGTTGCCTGCGGTCCGCTCTGCGATCTGGTCGGAGAGCATCTCAGCCAGCCCGAGCATCGACTCCAGCAGCTGCTTTTGATCAACCAGCGAGAGCGGGCCCAGCGTCATCTGGTGCGCAGAGGGGTGGGCCATCAGCCGCTTCAGGGCCTGGGCGAGGTCAGGCGCATCATCCAACGCGTCGCGACGCGTCGTCATCACCACCATCACGGCCATATCACCGGACGCAGCCAGGAGTTGCCGGGCGAACCGGATCGCGTCTGGGCTGTTGTGAACATCGTCGATGCCGATCACGACCGGGCGGCGGACGCTGAGCTGTCTGAGGAGCCGGACGAACTGCGCGGTGTTCTGGGCGGGCTGCTCAGCAGGCGCATCGGTGCTCAGCCAGAACAGCATCTGGGAGAGCAGGGCACTGTCCGCCCCGGTGTGACGTTGGTACTGCTCAAGGCGTGCGCGCATCCAGCCCATATCGACCTGTCGCACGCCGAGGTGCTCGCGGAGCATCTGCCGCAGGAGGTCTTGATCGAAACGATCGACCTGTCCAGAGAAGGTCCACGCGCCCCCATACGCATGTGCGGTCTCCTGGAGCCACCGGGCGAGCCGGCTCTTGCCGATCCCGGCGGTGCCATCGAGCAACCACAGTTGCGGGCGCTTCTGATCGACCACATCACGGAGCGCGCCCCACAACCGATCGCGCTCGTCTTGCCGGCCGAAGACTCTGACCTCACGGAGGTTCGCGATGCCCGCGCCAGCGCCGACCGGGATCCCCCCCCGTGGCGACGGGCGCCAGCGCGCCGGGAGGGTCGCCGCGGGCGGCTGGTTGCGGGACCGCTGTCCGTCGGACAGCGGCATATCCAGAGCGGACGCCCAGCCGGTGATGGTGGCGCCCATCGTCCCGGTCCCCTGAACGCGTTCGGCGCCGCGCGCGGCGCCGAAGCCGGGCACCACGGCCACAGCGTCGAGGGCCTGGGCGGCGTCCGCCGCATGCTGGAACCGCGCCGCCGGGTCGAGCGCCACGAGGTTGCGCAGCCAGGCCCGGTACCCCTCTGAGACCCCCTCGATGTCTGGCAGGGTCCCCAGCAGGTGCGCATGCAAAATCTCTTGTGTGCTCATCTGGGGGAACATGGGGCGGCCGAGGGCGAGCTGCAGCATCATACAGCCCAGGTTGTAGAGATCGGTCCATGGCCCCTGCGCATACAGCTCGCGCCGGATCTGCTCTGGCGCCATAAAGGCCGGCGTCCCGCCGCTTGACTTCGGCACGTCCAGCTCCCGCGCCTCTGCGCGCAGCGCATGAACCAGCCCGAAGTCCGCGAGGATCCAGGGGGGTCCCAGCGGAGACCCCGCCAGGACATTGGCGGGCTTGAGGTCCCGATGGATGATCCCGCGGGCGTGGGCGTGCGCCAGACCAGCCAGCAGATCCGTCAGCAGCCGCCGCGTCCCTGCTCCGTCCAGGTCGTGCACATCGCGCAGCGAGCGCTCTGCCAGCGACATCATCATATAGGTCGAGCCCACCTCGAATCGCACGTCGCTGGCTGCTGGGAGGTGGCGGAGGTGCGCCACAGACGCTGCATCCAGCGCCCCAAAGTCGAGGATTCGGACGATGTTGGGGTGGTGCATCCGCGCCACTGCGCGGACTTCCTGGCGCAGCAGGGCGTCGGCCTGCCGATGGCGCGAGTGGAAGATCTTCACCGCCGCCGGATGTACGAATCCGCCGGGCAAGGTCCGCTCGACCCGCCAGACTGAGCCGAACCCCCCGCGGCCCAACAGAGACAGGAATCGAAGAGACATCATCGCAATCCGGGCTGATCGGCCATGGCTGACGTTCCGATATCACGGCGGCGCGCCGAAGCCGGCCGCTTCCCTCCCCGCGTCATCCCATGCCGATCGCAGTACAATCGCCCGTGAGTGGAGGCACCATGCTGTTGTGGGGAATGGGGTTATCATTGGCGATTGCCGATGATGTGGTGGTTTTTGGGGATTCCTGGGCGCAAGGCTCCGGGGAGGATCTGGGGAGGGTGCTCGATGAGCACAGCACCGGACTGACGGTGGACAATCGCGGCGTCGGGGGGACCACTGCAGGATTCTGGGCCACCCAGCCCAATGCGCTCCCGGACGCGGTCACGGAAAACCCCGACGCGCGCTGGGTGTGGCTTTCGATCGGTGGCAATGACATTTTCGCGCACCATGCCGCCGGAGAGGGCGCCAACGCCGGTGAGCGCGTCAACACCGACATTCGCATCATGTTGGATGCCCTGTTTTCGCGACACCCGGATATCCGGGTGGTCATCTTCGGCTACGACTTTGTGAACTTCGAGCAGTCCACCGACTGCATCACCCAGGCGTTCCTACTCTTCGGGCCCACCACCACCCCCGCGGTCAACCAGATCTTCCTCGACCAGATCGGCGCGATCCAGCAGGCCATCGCCGACGATTACCCGAATGTGACCTATGTTCCGCTCTGGGGAACCCTGCAAGCCGCGGACGGGGTCCCAGGTGCGCCCAATGTTCTCCTGCCCAGCCCAAAGAACTACTTCGCCGACTGTATTCACCCCACTCACGAAGGCTATCGGATCATCCACCGCGCCCTGTACGACCGGTACTGGGGACAGCCAGCGCCCACGGCCATCATTGAGGGTCCCGCGCAGGTCTGTGTGGGCGATGATGTTCAATGGACC
>JBCBLB010000828.1:0-3866 GCA_038520555.1 Myxococcota bacterium
CGAAGCTCTCGCGCCGGTGTCCGGCCCTATGACCACGACATGCGGGGTCGGAGCAGATGGGGCCGGACACCGGCGCGAGAGCTTCGCACAGCACCTACGTAAACGGCCGCATTACCCCGGCTCATCGTACTGATTCTTGAAAGAGCGAGTTCGAGCACCGCTTCAGCGCTCGGCAGATGAACTGCAGAAGCGAAACGCCAGCTCACCCTATCACTTCACGTTGCCTGGCCATGATCGTTGCCTGGCCATGAGCGCTGTCGGACAATGATATTCCTTTCGATATCCTGTCCTTTCGATATCTTCGTGATGGGGTTTGTTTTGCTGAGCGTTCTGTCTAACCTCTGGGATCTTCTGATCGACTCTGAGCCGCGACGTCGTCAGCAGGGCATCGAGCTGATGCGCTCTCTGGACGGCCTGCATCGCGCGCGGCTGTGCGGGATGTTGTTCGGTGGTTCACCGGAAGCGTATGAGCGGCTGCGGTTTGGCGATGGGGTCGAGCTGGAGGCGTGGCAGCGTTGGTTGCAGACGATCCCACGGCCCGCTGCGAGGTCGAACGCGGGAGGGGTGCGGTTGGGATTGTTCCGTGGGCGGGCGCCCTCGCAGCGGGAGTGGATGCGGTTTCATCGGGATGGGCTGGTGACTTCGGGGCGGTTTAACGAGGACGCGGTGAACGAGATCGATGAGATGCTCGACGTTCGTCGGCCGCTGTTCTTCGCGGACGGTCGTCAGGGTGTTGGGATGTGGTGGTTGTCGGGGCAGTGGCTGCGGATGTACCAGACAGCCTCGGTGGGCGCTGTGCTGATGCAGGGGGGCGTGACGGCGCGCGGTCACCTGGAGCTGGACCGACTGAGCTTGCGCAGCGGATATCGGGAGGTCGTCGCCTTCGCGCCGGTCGTGATGGCAAAGGGAAGGTGAGGCGGTGGGTGGTCAGGTCTTTTCCGTCGCGGTAGGCTGTGGGGCAGACGCTCAGGAGGTTCGATGCCAGCGATTCGCCGTCATATCCACATCGCCGCGACGCCACGGTCGATCTGGAAGGCGCTGACCACCGCAGAGGGGCTGAAGGGTTGGTTGGCCGACGACGCTCGGATTGAGCCTCGGAAGGGCGGCCGGGTGGTCCTGGTCGGCGAAGATGATGAGGGCAACCCCATCGAAGAGCGGGGGTTCATCCACAAGTGGCGGCCGACCTCGCACCTGGAGATCTCCTGGGACAACTTCGGGAACTTCCCCACCCGCGGCACCACCGTCTCGTTTCAGCTCGCCCTCGACGGCGATGAGACGCGTTTGTCGCTGGTTCACAGTGGAAAGACCAATATCCTCGAGGACGAAGAGACCCGAAGCCAGCTCGACACCGACTGGCGGCGGGCCTTCAAGAGCCTTCAATCGATGCTTGACGCGGAGTAGACTGATGAGCAATCCTTTCGACGCCCTCGGTGGCATGGGTGGCCTCCTCGCAGGCTTCCAGCAGCAGATCCAGAACGCCCAGCAGCAGGCGCAAGAAGCCGAGTTTGAGGGCAAGGCCGGCGGCGGCCTTGTCACTGCGGTCTGCAACGGCAAGATGGAGGTGCTCAGCCTCTCCATCAGCGACGAAGCCTACGAAGACAAAGAGATGCTTGAAGACCTCGTCATCGCCGCGGTCAACGATGGCTTCCGCCAGGCGCAGGCGAACCTCTCGGCGCAGCTCTCCAAGATCACCGAAGGGCTGCCGATCCCTCCGGGCCTGCTCGGGATGTGACGGTGCGTGCCCACCGTGGGCTCGCCTGCGTCCTGTTGGTCGCCTGCACCGACGGTCCCGACTCCGCAGCTCCGGATTCGAGCTTGCGGTGTGGCGCGGCGCCGACGTTGGAGATCGGCTCCAGCGAATCAGACTGGCTGGGCCCCCTTCAGACCGATGATCCGGTCACCATGGTGCATGGTCCCCAGAATGGCTGGCACATGCTCGCCAGCGTGTATCTGGAGCGGACCGAACCGATCGTGGACATCCATGTTCTCATCGAGACCCTGGATGGGGTCGCCGTCGCGGACAACACCTACGCGCCCGTCCGTCTGAAGGAGGACGGCTCATGTGCCGGCTACTTCACTGGAATGTACGGCTACATCACGGTCAGTGGGTTGACCGATGATCCGGATCAGAAGCCGCCGGATGTCCTCGGTGGGGAGACGCTGTGGATGACGGTCTCGGTCCAGGACGCGGTCGGGCGAGCGGTCTCAGGAGCGGTCCAGATCACCGCCGCGTTGGATCCCATCGACCAGCGGTGAGGGGGGAGATCAGCGGGGGACCGGCAGGTCCAGGGCGGCGATGACCGAGCGAAGCAGGACGTCGACCGGTGCAGGTTTTGGGACACGCTCATGGACGCGTTCGCCCAGGATCTCGATCAGTTCGAAGTCGGTGCAGGCGGTGTGGGCGAGGATTTTTGGGGTGGGTTCGATCCGATCCAGCTCGTCGAGGAGGACCAGCCCGCCCAGGTGGCGAAGGTTCTCAGCGTATCGGCGGGCGCGGGGCCCGAGGGTCCGCCGCGGATCGTCCCCGAGAGGGATGAAGATGTCGGTCACGACGACAGCGTAGCTGTCGGCATGAAGTGCGGCGACCGCCTCCTCGACGGTGCCGACGACCTTGACCTTGGCGTCGAGCGCGTCGGCGATCACTTCGCTGACGGTCTGGACATGCTCTGGATCGTCGTCCACAAACAGGATGTGCATCGTCTGCTCCCTCTTCTCAGCACCGATATTTCTCAGCACCGATATTTCTCAGCACCGATAACCCCCTCCATGCATGTCGGTCAGGGTCCTCCGATGACGAAAAGAGCGGTTATAGAAGAAGATAAGAATCGTCCAAGGTAACAAATCGAGAGTGTTTTACAGCCGCTCGGCCAGGTTGTACTTTACAACCGCTGCATCACCAAGAAGGTATCGAGATGACTCACTGGATGTTGTTTGCGCTCCTCGCCCCGCCCGCCACAGCCGGGACCAGCAGCTATACGCCGACCTGCTCGACGACGCGGGCGCACCCCGACATCGGCATCTTCTGTACCTTTGGGGTCGCGGCCTTTGATGAGGCGGGCATGTCCTACTCGACCCTGAATGCGGCCTTCAACAACGCCTCATCGATTGACAACGTCTATGTCTGTCCGGGCACCTACCCCGTCCAGGATGTCACGGTGAGCAGGACGGATCTGACCATCGCGGCGGCGTCTGGGCGGGCAGCGGATACGATCATCGACGGCGGCGGCAATGGCATCATGACGTTTGATGACGCTGATATTGTGTTGTTTAACCTGACCTTTCAGAACGCCAGCCGGAACAACGGCGGCGCCATCCGCTCTGGGGTCACCGATCTGCGGGTCAACTGTTCGGAGTTTGAGGACAACACCAGCAGCAGCTCCGGCGGGGCCATCTACTTTACAGAAGGGCTCCTGACCATCGAGAGCAGCGAGTTCTACTCCAACACCGCGGATGTCAACGGTGGGGCCATCTCTGTGGGTGGGGATCAGCCCAGCCAGGTGCAGATCATCGACTCCATCTTTGAAGAGAACAGCGCGCTTTCGCAGGGCGGCACCCTGTGGATGGGTGAGCCTGGTCGGGGCGTGGTCGGTGCTGGTGAGAAGCTTATCATCGCGGCTTCGTTCTTTGACAATGACGACTCCCCGACGGCCAACGCCCAGCAGGGGGGGGTGATTTACATGTACACGGAGTCCTGGGTTGAGGTCGACATCATCGACACCCAGTTCGAGGCGGCGGCGGCTTCGGATGAAGGGGGCATCTTCTACTTCGATGGCGATGGCGCCAGCGAGTTCGACATCTGGTTTGAGAACTCTTTGCTGTCGGAATCGACCGCGACAAACGGCGCAGCCCTGGTGATCGCTGAGTCG
>JBCBLB010000652.1:0-5434 GCA_038520555.1 Myxococcota bacterium
CTCGGACTGGATCTGGAAGCCGTCGTCGGATCTGATCGAGGCTGAGATGTCTGTCATTGTGGGGGGCGGGATCCGGGACGATGATGACATCGAGGCGTTGATCGCGATGGCAGCAGCGGTTCCGCTCCGTCCACCTGCGGGGGCGCAGGCGAACGCATCGGCGACGGGGGCATCCGCGGCGACGGGGGCATCCGCGGCGACGGGGGCATCCGCGGCGACGGGGGCATCTGCGTCGTCTGGGGGGCGTCGGGTTCGGCGTCGGGATCGGCTGAAGTCGTTTGTGAAGGGGTGGTTCAGTTCGGAATAGCGGGTTTGACTTTGAGGACGACTTCTTTCCGGATGGAGACGCTTCCGGGCCTGGCGCCGCGGGGCTTGCTGACGTTCTTCGCCCGGGTGGCGCTGACGGCGACGGTGCCCCCGCCGCGCTGCTTGGAGTGCCATGCGGCGATGGCGGCGGCGCGTTGGATGATGTCTCTGGGCGGATCTTCGCCGTCGCGAACGAAGAGGACGACGTGGCTTCCGGGGTGCCCGCGGAGGTGGAACCACCAGTCGTTGTTCCGGGCGACGCGGGTGGAGAGCGTGTCGTTGTCTTTGGCGGTCTTCCCCGCCCAGACGAACCACCCATCGATCTGATACTGATGGACGGCGGGTGGGTACTGGATCTCGGAGGGATCGAAGGGCATGGTGGGCGTTTAACGTGGCGCTGTGGCCTTGCGCTTGCGCTTGCGCTTGCGTTTGCGGCGGTTGCGGCTTCGAATCAGCTCGTGGGTGACGCCCACGGCGCAGAGCAGGTGATGGACGCCAAGCCACAGCCAGCCGCGCGCGCCGAGCGTGGGGCCGAGCAGGACGGTGAGGCCGACGGCGGTGAGCAGCCAGGTCACCGCGAGCAGGGCGCCGATGTCGATCGAGGGGATGCGAGCCATCTTGGGGTTGAGTAAACCAGTTGACGTGTATTCGCGCAGCATCGATGTCGATGAGCGAGCCGCAGGTCGGCGTGTGGACGTGTATCTGGCGGCGCGGTTCTCGTCATTTTCGCGGACCACGATCGCGCAGCACATCCGGGCGGGGCGGGTGCTGATGGGCGGCCGTCGTCTGAAGCCGGCGTCGATCCTTGCGTTGGGCGAGACGCTGGAGATCTTTATCCCGGGCATCGCCCCGGAGCGTCCGCCGCCGCCGCTCCCTCCGGTGTTGTATGAGGACGACCGGCTCATCGCGTTCCACAAGCCGGCGGGGATGTTGGCGCACCCATCGGGAGAGCGGTTCGTCTGGGGCCTGATCGGCCTCGCCCGTCGCGCCCGCCCGAACGCGCACATCGATCTGGTTCATCGGCTCGATCGGGAGACGAGCGGTGTGATGGTGATGACCAAGGACGCCGAGGCCAACGTCATCTTGAAGAAGAGCTTCATGGAGCGGACGGTCGAGAAGGAGTACCACGCCATCGCCCGTGGCGAGATCGACTGGTCGGTGCGAGAGGTGCAGGCGCCGATCGGCGAGGCTGTGGAGAGCGCGGTGCGGCTTCGGCGGGCGGTGACGCCGACGGGCAAGCACGCGCACACGACGGTCCGGGTGTTGTCGCGAATGTCTGGGTATACGTTGGTTTCCTGCAAAATCCATACAGGTCGGACGCATCAGATCCGGGTGCACATGGAGCATATCGGCCATCCATTGTTGGGGGACAAGCTGTACGGTCAGCCGGACGAGGTCTTCCTGTCGTGGCTCCAGGCGGAAAAGACGGCGAATAATCCGCTTCGGCAGAGATTATTGTTTCCGCGCCACGCGCTTCATGCGCAGTTGCTCCGCTTGCCGCATCCCGATGATGGTCAGCCGTTTGGCATCGAGGCACCGCTTCCGGCGGACATGCGGGCGATCGTAGATGGCAAATCGCCGACCTGGATCGAAGAGGCGCCGATCGATGATCCAGCAGGGTAAATTGGAGATAAGATCAAAGCGACCTGGGAGAAGCGATGAGCGCAATGATCCTGATGACCCTGATGGCCGCAGCGTCGGCCCAGGATGAGTCTCCATCCCCCCTCGCTGTACCGATCCAGGACGCTCGACCGGCGACGCCGTCGCCGGTGACACAGCGTCCGGTGACACAGCGTCCGCTGGCGGTGCCGGCGCCGGTGCGGCTGAAGCACCCCTCGCCACCCACGGCTGCGCAGCTACAAGCGCTTCGACAGTACCGGCGTGAGCGGCTGGCCGTTCATCCGGAGTTGGAGATCCGGGGCGGCGGGACCCAGTGGCAGACCGGCTTCAGCGCCGTGGGGCCGAGCTGGGGGTGGGGCATGGCGGTGGCCGACCCCATCTCGACCACCCGGACCTGGGGCATCTACAAGGGCGCCGATCGGCTCGATGTGCCAGACTTCCTGGAAGAGGTCGGCGCCCTGGAGCTGAAGTACACCCTCGATCAGGACATCCAGCGGGCGCGCCGCAACAGCCGGGCCTGGTATGCCCTGGCTGGCGCGGGCGTGGCGGGCATCCTGGTCGGCAGCATCGGCGCCAACTCGGCCGGTCGGACCCCCGGCCCCGAAGCCCGCTTCGAAGAATATGTCTACACCAACGTCGTCTTTGCGAGCATCGGCACCACGGTCCTTGGCCTGTTCGCCGGCTCCTTCCCCGCGGCGCGGGCCGAACGCCTGACCAACTACCCTTCGGCCTCGCTGACCATCGACCGGGCCCAGCGCCTCGCCGATGAGCACAATGAGACCCTCCGTCAGGACCTGGACCTCTCCCCAGAGGCGGTCTGGGACATCGAATCCCGCGCCGAGAGCCGCCGCTAACCCTGCCAGAGCGTCAGGACGGCGTCTGCATCGTGGAGCCAGGACCACTCGCAGGCGGCACGATACAGCACTTCGCTGCGCTCGCGGAGCATGTCTTCCCAGCTGACCCGCCGGTCCAGCCGGCGCAGCCGCCACAGCTCCAGCTGCAGCCGTCGAATCAGCGGCGCTGTCGCAGGGGCGATCGGCAGCCGCAGCTGACACGCCAACCATGCGCCCCCTCCCTGCAGCGGTACGGCGCGCCCGATCGCGACGGTGCCTGCATCAACGCCGAGGTCACCGGTGGGGATCATCTGCGTGCTGAGCGGCAGAAGCGGCCTCAATGCACCCTTCTCTACCTGCCATAGCATCGGCGGCGTCCGGGCGATCGCGCGGAGGGCCGAGCTGATCTCGGTGGGAAACCGTGGCTTCTGGTGCACAGCGCGGGCGACGGGGCTGGTGCCCTGCTGGAGCAGCGGGGCGAACGCCATCACCGCGCCAGCGGCTTGTCGGATCGCGCGCGGGATGGGCTCATCGGCGAAGGGTCCGAGCACCCGGTCCGGCGCGATCAGGCCAATATCCGGCACCTGATCTTCCGCGGTGTCCGAGAGGATGCCGTCTGCCAGGATCTGTGGAGACGGGTTGAGGGGGCGGACGTCGTGTGGACGCGGCTCATCCAGGGCGAGGGCAGCGACCACCGGCGTCAGCGCCGACCAGGGCTGCGTCCCATCGAGCACGTCCCGATACAGGATCTGAAACTGGCGGTCGAGGGCGTCGTGTTCAGCCTCTGGCAGCGGCGCAGCGGCGCGGATGTAGCGGGCATACTGCGCATAGCGCGCCGCGGTCATCACCGCCTCATCGCCAGCATAGGGGTCGAAGGGGGTGAGCAGATCCGGATCCGCGTTGTCCAATTCCGGAGTCGGGATCAGGCTCTTGCGCCAGCGGCTCATGAGTCGTGGACGCCGATCGCTTCCTTGTGCAGGCGGCGAACCTGATCCGCCAGCTCCGGCGGAGAGTGGACCTTCACCCCAGGCCCAAAGCTCATGATCCAGTTGACCAGCTCGGGCGAGATGCCGACCCGCATCCGCAGGATCAGCCCCCCGTCTCGATCGGCCTCCATCACCTGGCTGCGGTGCCAGATGCGCTCGCGAATATACGGCGCGGTCGACCGGCGGAAGCTGAGCACCACGTCCTTGACCTGCCCACCGATGATTCCGAACGCATCGCGGACCAGCGCCTGGGGATCGTAGTCTTCGGGCAGCTCAAAGTGTTCGTTTCGGACCCGCTCGAACGCCCGGAAGCGGTCGATGGCGTAGGTCTTGATCTTGTCGCTCTCTACGTCCAGGGCGAACAGATACAGCCCCTGCCGGAACGTGACCAGCGTGTAGGGGTGGAGCACATACTGGCGGGTGGGACCGGTGAGGCGGGCGTAGAAGGCCCTGGCGGGGTTCTGATACAGCAACGCGCTCAAGATGTCATCGACGATCTCCGCGGTGCGGGTATGATCCTTGGCGTGCTCAGGCACCGCCATGAACTTGCGCTCCAGATCCTCCGCCAGCTGGGCGCTGCGGTCCCCGGCCAGGGTGCTCAGCCGCTCCAGGGCATCATCCATGTCCTGGGCGAACCCGGTCCCCTCCAGAAAGTTGAACAGGGTGCGGCCGAAGTGCAGCGAAACCAATTCCAGCAGCGACAGCTGGACCCCCTGCCGCCGATAGCTGGGATCGATCCACAGCCGTCGGTTCGCGCCCCGCCCCTCAGAATGGATGGGCAGGTTCAGATCGCGGAGGTCCGACAGGTACCGGCGGAGTGTCCGATCGTCCAACCCGAACCGCGTCATCATGTCTGCGGCGGTGACCCCGTCGTTGACTTGGAGCAGCTCCAGAAAACGCACAAACTTCTGCGCTTTGTTGAGGTTGGATTCGTTGGGAACGTCTGCATCAGGCTTCGTTGACATCGCTGCGGATTCTACCCCGAGTTCCGGTCATTCGTCGTCCGCATGACCAGAATTTGTCCGCATACCATGCCACAGCCTCTCGCAAACCGAACTACTCCCTCAACCACACCGTCCGAAAATTCACCGTCAATCTCTCTGGGAAATCCAATGCGTGATGGATTTGATGCGCACATGACCACCGACGAGATCCTCGCCCGATTGCTTCCGTTGCTGCATGGCGACGTCGGAATGGTTCTTCAGGGCCTCGACCTCCTCGAAACCATCAACCGCCCCGACGTCATCCAGGCCATCAGCGATCAGATCACCGTCACCCCTGACCACAGACTCCGCTGGAGCACCCCTCGACGCCAAGACGTTCAGATACACTACGCAATGCGCGATCTCATCGCCATCTTCATCCTGCACCGCGTCGGCCGGCTCGAGCACCTGCCAACAATCAACCTGGTCGCGGATGAGACCCTCGTCAAACACCTCTCCCGTATCCCCAGGGCCTCGATCTCCATCCGCATCACAAGCCGCTTCGATCTCAACCTGCTCCCCAGACTCGCCCAACAACACTGCCTGATGGGACTCCAGCTCAATAAAGCCCAGAACAGTGACGCGGACTTCGCCGTGCTCTCAGACCTCTCAGACCTCACGAGCCTCACGTTGTCGCGGTGCCATCACCTGCAGGATGTCGCATGGATCGCACAGCTCCGAAAACTCCAGCAGCTCTCTTTGAACC
>JBCBLB010000836.1:0-3791 GCA_038520555.1 Myxococcota bacterium
GATGACGGCGACCAGGAGATCGTGACGGCCAATGGAATCTACGGCCCCACGGGGACCCTGGAGCGGGCCCTGAGCCTTGGCCAGTACGCCATCGGGAACTTTGACGACGATGATGAAGGAGAGATCATCCATCGCGACGGCAGCAACCTCATCCTGCTCGATGATGATGGCACGTTGCTCTGGCGTGAGTCGGCCCAGGGCGCGGGGCCGCCCTGCGTGGGGGACTTCGACGGTGACGGAGAGATGGAGGCCGGCGCCCTGGGCCGAAGCGGATTCGTCGTGCGAGACACGGACGGCAGCCTGATGTGGAGCCGGTCCGCGTATGATGCCAGCACCGGCTCGATGAGCTGCGCTTCGTTCGACTTCAACGGCGACGGCGCTGCAGAGGTGATCCTGGTTGATCGGGCGGACCTGTACATCTGGGATGGCAGCGACGGCACCCAGCTGTATCGAAACACCAACATGGCCTCGGGCTCGCTCTACGAGCGCGCTGTGGTCGCTGATGTCGACAATGATGGCCAGGCAGAGCTGATCTTCCCGAGCAACAACTACAGCATCGGCGGCTGGGACGGTGTCTTCGTCCTTGGTGAGGCCAACGGGCAGTGGGCGATGGCCCGGAGCACCCAGAACCACGAAGCGTACGCGCCGACCCAGCAAAACGATGACATGACCCCGGTGGAAGACCCGGACACGCCGTGGGCCTACGGCTGGCGGACCAACGCCCCGCCGGTGGGGCCGGCGAACGCAGCGCCGGATTGGTCGCTGGAGCTGCTGGGGGTGTGTGAGGACTGCATCGAAGGCGCGATCGAACTGGTCGTCGCCGTAGAGAACGTGGGCTCCGGACGCGGTGTGGCAGGCGCTACCCTGGATGTCTTCGCGGTGGATGGTCTCGTAGAGACGACGCTTTTTTCGGTCAAAATTACCGACACGGTGGCGCCGGGGGTTCGGCTGGAGCCGACCGTCTTCGAAATCCCGACGGAAGATATCGGTCCCGACGGGCTGTTGGTCGAGATCAACGGGGATAGTACGTTCAACGAGTGTGATATCACGAACAATACCGTTGAATGGAACGCCCTGAGCTGTGAGTAGATGCCCTGTAAGGGGTTGACGTGTCATCCATGATACGGTGAAGGCGTCCGGGGACGGGCTTCAGGGGTGTGATGACCACCAGGGATCACCAGACGGCAGGACAGATGCCGGAGCGGCTGGGGCGATACCGCCTCGTCCGTGCGATCTCGACAGGTGGGATGGCGCGTGTCTATGAAGCCCGGCGGGAAGCCATCGAAGGGGTCGCTCCCCGCGTCGCCCTCAAGGTCATCCTCCCCAAGCACGCCAAAGACGACGCCTATCGGCAGCTGTTTATCAATGAAGCCCGGGTCGGCTCGATGCTTCGGCACCAGAACCTCGTCGCCGTCCAGGATTTCGACGCCGCCGAGGGGCTGTTTTACCTGGTGATGGAGTATGTCGAGGGGGTCACCCTCCGACAGGCCATCCGTGAGGCCCGCAAGCGGGGCGCGATGATCCCGCTGACCGTGATCGCTGAGGTCGGACGCCAGGTCTGCGACGGGCTGCATCACGCCCATTCGGCGCAGAGCGGCGACGGGCGGCACCTGCAGCTGGTGCACCGGGACCTCAAGCCCTCCAACCTGATGCTCAACCCGCAGGGGGTGGCCAAGCTCCTTGACTTTGGGATTAGCAAGGCTCATATGACAGAGGAGCGCCCCGGCGCCATTCGGGGGACCTGGGGATATATGTCGCCCGAGCAGGCTGCGGGTGCGGCCATCGGGCCGCCTGCAGATCTGTTCGGGCTCGCCGCGGTGCTGTATGAGATGGCCGCCCTCCAGCCTTTGGTCAGTGAGAAGAAGCCCGATGAGATCCGCGCCTTGCTGGCGCGGGATGAGGCCGCCCGGCGGGCCAGCCGGCTGTCTGGGCAGCATGGACCGCTGGCCAGCGTCCTGGTCCGGGCCCTCCAGCGCGATCCGCTCGCCCGGTACCCCTCCGCAGGCGCCATGGGGCGTGCGTTGAGCGCCCTCGCCGGCGATCCCGTGGTCGCTCGGGAGCACCTCGTGCGGTTTCAAAAGTTCGTCGTTCAGGCCCGAAGCGCGGCGGCGGCTCCAGAACGGCGCGTCAGCGCCTCTTCCGCAGCGCCAGAAGCGCCAGATGACAGCGGCTTGCCCTTGCGGGTCGGCGACGTCCACGGCGTCGCCCCTGCCAAAGAAATCACCGCGCCCACACCGCAACGAACAGGCGTCATTCATCAGGTGCAGACCATCCTCGCCGCGCTGTTCATTGGCGCAGCGATCGGAATTATCGGCTTCACTGCATGGAAGATCGTCGATCAGCAGCCCGGTGTGCCGGCTGCGCCCGCGCCGGCGCTGACCAATACTTCACCCGATGACATCCCGCCGCCCCCTGAACGGGTCACTCCGCCTGAACCGACACCAACAGAAGACGTCACCCTGACAAAACCTGGGTCAAAACCTCCGCCACAACCCGCGCCACAACCTCTGCCACAACCCGCGCCAGATCCAGACCCTTCGGCGGTGCCTGATCCCACACCGGTAGAGGTTGCGCCTGAGCCTGTGGCGATTGAGGCGCCGGCGTCGACGGCGGGGATGCTGACGGTGAGCGCACACCCGCGGGCGAAGGTGATGTTGGACGGTGAGTTTGTGCAGATGACCCCATTGTATGCGCACATGGTGCCGGCGGGCGCACACACGATCACCTTGATCTCTGAGGACGGAGTGCGCACGACGTTCACCGTGGACGTCGTCGCGGATCAGGAGGTCCGGCGGATCTGGTCGTTTGAGGAGAACCGCTGGCTGGAGGAGTGACCGGGGTCAGCGGTGTCGGATGGGGGGCAGCTGGTCGACGAAGGTGTCGATGCACCGCTGCAGATCGGACCGGCAGCGCCGGAAGCGGAACATCCACCCGTTGACGGGGTCGCGGATCTCTGTCATGCCCCCGAAGGAGGCCAGCTCCAGGGTCTTGTCGGCGCTGTGGGCGTAGCGGGAGCGGAGCTTGCGGGCGTGCCTGGACTCCATGACCAGGATGTAGTCGGCCCAGTCCACGTCCTCGCTGTAGACGCCGCGGCTGAGGTGGCCGTGGATGTCCACGCCGACTTCGGCCATGGCGCGGATGGCGTTGTCTGCGGCGGGCTTATCGCGCAGCCCCATCACCCCGCCGGAGCGGCAGATCATCTGCATTCCGCGGCGATCGGCGGCCGCCTGGGCCAGCCCTTCGGCCATCGGCGAACGACAGATGTTCGCCGTGCAGACGAACAGCAAGTGATAAGGTCGCGGAGTGTCCATAGGGGCTTCGTATCCTCTGCTTGATGGGATAGGGGGCCGCTACCACAACACAGGAGCATCACCATGGCGAACCCGACTGTGACCTTCCACACCACGATGGGAGACTTCACCGCCGAGATCTATCAGGACAAGATGCCCATCACCGCGGACAATTTTCTGAACCTTGCGCGGGATGGCTTCTACAATGGGCTGCATTTTCACCGGGTCATCAAGAACTTCATGATCCAGTTTGGTTGCCCATACAGCAAAGATCCGCAGAGCTCGCGGGCCGGCACCGGCGGCCCACCCCACGGAACCATCCAGGACGAGTTCCCCGCGCAGCACAAGATCTCCAATGAGCCCGGCACCCTGTCGATGGCCAACACCGGTCGTCCCAACAGCGGCGGCTCGCAGTTCTTCATCAACACGGCCCACAACGCCTACCTCGACTGGTTCAGCCCCGGGCAGTCCAAGCACCCCGTCTTCGGCGCGGCCGAAGAC
>JBCBLB010000704.1:0-4917 GCA_038520555.1 Myxococcota bacterium
CTCCGAACGGCGCCCGCGTCTCCGCCATGGAGCGCTCCTGAACTCGTTACGCCAGTCCGGCCCAAAGCCGGGGTTGAAAGTTCAGTAGATGCGGTTCAGAGGACTCGTCGCCAACCAGCCGGACCGACCAGCGCTCAGTCCTCGCGGGGGAAACGTACACAAGCGTCGACCGCACCGACATCATCACGGAAGGTGAGGACACGCTCTGTGAGCCGCTCTGAGGCTCCGCAGAAACGTTCTCGGTCATCTGCGCCTACAGCGGTTGAGCTGCGAGCGCGTCGGTCCTCAAGACCTCAGCGCGGTCGTCCTCAACGGTTACGGCGACAGATGCCGAATATCCAGTGGCAACGTCCTGATGCTCCGCTTCGGCTTCCGGTTGCGGCGATGGAGAGTGTGCCGGTTTCACAGGCTCAACAGCCGAAGAAGGCCGAGCCGATTCCAAGAGGGGAGGGGAACAACCGGCGTGTTGTGCCGAAGGTTCGGTGGACAGATGCCATCGAACCACGCCGGTTTGCGGGGGGGATTTCTCCGCGAACCCCCTCCAGTCCCCGCGCAGCGGTGCGAACCCCTGATCTGGTGGAGATTTCGTCGTCACCGAAGCGGAGTGCATCGGTGGCTGCAGGCGGTGCGCGGTTGCTCCGCGCGTCCCGTAGCGGTGCGCAGCTTCGGGAACAATTGCGCAGCAAACCGACGCGCCGTCGGGGCGTGGGGCCGCAACAAATCAACGCGGCTCCTGCGCCGAAGCCGGTGAGTCTTGCGGAGGCACCACAACGGAAGGCGACTGCGGTGGCCTCGGCTGAGGTTACGTTGCCATCGGCGAAGCCACGGGTGGCGGCTGGCCGAAGTTGGACGCAACGGCCGCGCCGGAGGCGGGGCACCGGCCGGTCCGCGCCTGTGGTGGTGACGCCCTCCGCGCGTCCGGCCTCACAACTTGTGACGCCGCCCATGAGCCAGGGCTCGCAGCGGGAGCCGACCTTCTTGACCGGAACCCCTGCTCCGAGAGAGGATACCGCTGCCATGGTCGCCCGCACCGCTCCCTCGACGCGGAAGACCAGATCTCGACGCCCCCCTCCCCAGAACCCGACCCGTAGGACCCGTGCCACCTCACGCGCGAAGCAAACCATCACGACCTGGTCAGCGCCCGAACCGGACGCCGATGAGTTCGTCGAAGACAGCGCCCCGGAGCAGGAAGCTGCGCCGGTCTGGCAGGCGCCGGTGCGGCCGGTCCGAAAGAAGGTGGTGCGTCGGCAGCGCCCCCCCACGCCCCCTCCGGCGAAAAAGATCTCCCCGCGAGATCTGGATGAGTCCGTCCTGGAGCAACTCACCGAAGAAGAGATCATCGGGTTCCTTCAGGTGCTATCAACCGAAAGCCCGGAAGCCTTTGAGCTTCTGGAGGACGTCCGGCTCCGTCTGGATGAGCTTCGTCGTATGGACAATTTGAGGCAGATCTGATGGAAGGCAACATGAAATCCCGTGTCTCGCTGACCCGAATCACCGGGTTGACTTTGCTGAGCCTTGCGCTCTCCGTTCCTGCGTTGGCTCAGGATGATCCCCCCAGCCCTGGTGAAGATGAAGCGCTCCCGACGCCGGAAGAGCTTGGCTGGATCCCCAACTTCCGGGTCGTCGGCTTCCAGGATCGCCCGGGGAGCGATGACTGCGATCGGGCGTATGCGCGCTACGGCGACTGCATCGAGATCGTAGACTTCGTCCCCTATGAGCCCATCGTCAACCAGCTTCCGGTGTGGAGCAACAAAGAGAAATGGAAAGAGGCCCTCGCCGAGCAGGAAGATGCTGCAGGCCGTCGACAGCTCCGCCGTGAGAAGCGCGAAGTATTCACCCGCTGGCGGGCGATGAGTGAGCTCAACGCTCAGATGTGGGAAGACATGGTCTACCGCTGGCAGACCGAAGATGACGGCGGCATCGCTGCGTTGAAGGCGTCCGGCTACGAGGTCTTCCCCCAGGCCACCGCGCAGTGGGATCTGACCTACCCCGGCGATCAGAATCGCACCCATGTCTTCTCGATGCCTGAGCACGATCGCTGGATCCAGGGCAGCGAGTGGTTGGAGCCGTTTTATTCTCAGATCCCGGACTATGATTTAAACAACCCCTCGGATGCGATCGACTCCGACGGTGATGGTCTCAGTGATGCTCGCGAGTCTGCGTTGGGGACCTTCCTCAACATCGCGGACTCGGACCGCGACGGCTTCAGCGACTTTGAAGAGGTCACGGCAGAGACCGCGCCGCTCGATCCAAACGACTGGCCGCAGAAGGTTGTGGAGGGGGAGCAGCCCTTCTACCGGCTGGTGAAATATGCCCTTCCCGACGGTCAGGAGGCCGAGCCGCCGTCGACGGCGATCCTCGCGGGTCGGTTTGCGCTGCGCCTGGGCGTCGATGGTCGCCTGCACGACTACGATCTGATGGACGCGGATCCCAAGCCCTCGGGGCCGTTTTTCGAGCAGATGTTCCCCTACGACAACATCTACCGTGGGGTCAGCAACGACGAGCGGGACAAGTACATCCCCCTGGTCAACTTCGATCGTCCCGACACTCACCTGATCCGCGGCGCGTTCGCAGAGAACAGCATGCCGGTCAACAACTACATCGAGACCCTTGAGCAGGCTGGCCGCGAGTTCAACCGGTTCTATCGGCTCGTTGGCTCTCAGATCGCCCAGTTCGCCATGGAAGACTATACCGTCAACCATATGCGCATCCTCGGGGCGCTGACGATGATGCGGTCACCACCAGGCAGCCGTGCAGGGATCGGCAAGATCGCCCGGAACCTCAACCCCGGCGGTGAAGGGGAGACCGATCCCGATAGCGAGATTCAGGCACGGGTTGACAACTCGGTGTATTCGATCCGCGGCGGGTTCGCTCTGTCCTACAACAAGCTCCCGGAGACGATCCTCAACGAGTGGATCGGCCGGCTGGCGATCACCCACCCGCCGGACGATGAGTACTACCGCCGCCTGTTCCGGCAGGTTCGGGCGCTTCTGAACGACACCATCCGGCCCTCTGCGGCACCGATCGAGGCCCTCTCGGACACCTACCTCGAAGACTGGATCCGAGAGAACCGTGAGGGCGGCGATCTGAGCCTGATGCGGCTTCAGATCAAGCAGCTCGCCATGCAGCTGCTTATGGATGAACTCAGCCAGTCGGAGCGGGACCGTGTGGAGACGTATCTGCTCCTCGATCAGCTCGATGAGTCCATCTACCTCCAGCTCGACCCGCAGGTGGACATCACGCCAGGCGATATGGCGGGATTGACCTCGGACAGCTGGCAGGGTGTACTTGAGCAGCACAACTATTCGACCGCACAGATCTCCCAGGGGCTCGGCGCTGTCGATCCCACCTCGATCTGCTCGACCCGAGAAGGGACCGATGCGCTCGGAGAGCCCACCGTCGGCGTCTCCAACCTCGACATCCTCTTCGCGGCGACAGACAACTACTTCCTTCCACCCAGCGAGCGACTGACCGAAGACGCCCTGTTGTGGGAAGCGCGGGAGACGATCCCGTTCATGATGTTGGACAACCCGGTCATCAACGATCCCGATCTGGTACGGCTGGTGGGGCTTCCCGATGGTCTGGCCCTGTACCGCGCCCGGTGGACCATCTGGAGCGGCTGGCACTTCTTCTGGCATGTCGAGCAGTTTGCCAAGGAGCTCCGTCTGGTGCTTCGCACCGGGGCCATCTGTGAAGATACAGTGCTTGCGCCGCCTGATCTGGTCGCGACCATCGTACGGGCCGGCATGCTCGACGGGGACTTCCGCCCCACGGAGGCGGCGCGGATCTGGGATGACCTGGACCGGAAGCGCCGCCGCCGCGAGCGCCGCGCCCGCCGGAACCCCAACGACGCGGTGAGCACCGATGAAGCCGCAGCGCAGGCCCAGCGCGAGCGCGCCCTGGCCCGGACGACCCGTACCGAAGTGGACTACCTTCGCAACGAAGCCCAGAATCCGGACGCATCGACCGCCGACCAGCTCGCCCAGACCGGCCTCGGCCTGTTCGGGAAGGAAAAAGAGGAGCAGCCTCGGCTGGCCACTGTCGAAGACTTCCCGGAGTCGGTCACCTACATCCGGAAGATCGTCCGCGATCCGCTGGAGCGGATCGCGGCGGAAGAGCAGGGGCTGATCGTCTCGGTTTTTGACTCGACCGAAGCGGAGCCCTTCTACGGGCTGCGCAACCTCCGGCCTCGAACGCCATATGCCCGGAACCAGCGGCGGGCGCACTGGCGGGGATGGGTCCGGTCGGCCAACTGGGCGGTGTATCTGGATCAGGATCCGGAGTCGCAGACCGTCACCCAGGTCTCTCCGTCCTATGATCCGACCCCGTCGGTGGAGACCAACGTCATCGTTCCCCGGTGGAAGCGGAACAAGACCTGGGACGCCAACTTCATGGGGGGGGTGGGGTTCTTCCCGGTCCGCCAGACCCAGTACACCTGTAACCCTGACGCGATCACCCAGAACGGCGTCGTTCGTCCGTGCGATCCCGGTGACTATCAGGACCTGTTCGGGTTCTCCAGCGAGTCGCTCGGCCTCGCTGACCGGACCGAGGGCTTCAGCGTCGACTTCTCCTCGATGGCCACCTGGTGGCTGTGGGATGAGCCCCGGATCGCGCTTGAGATGGGCCTGGAAGTGCGCGCCGACATGATCCCTGGCGGCGAGTCGTGGTTCCATCAGGACTACAACACCGCCAACAACGGGTCGTCGCCCGACTACTCCTTCGTCTTCCGTCCCCAGGGGGGCGCCATCTTCGGCCTCCGGCAGGCGCCGGACCCTGGCCCGATGAGCCGGTTCATCCGCCGGAAGCCCACCTGGGGCGCCAACGCGCCAGACGGCTCAAGCTACCAGGGCCGCTGGGAGTATGGCATCCGCACTGGCTTCCTCGTTGGCCCCGGCTACAACGGGATGGAAGGGACCC
>JBCBLB010000411.1:0-9019 GCA_038520555.1 Myxococcota bacterium
GATGTCTCCGAGCGTCGGGGTCACCGCGGCGTTCATCTGCTGGAGGATGGTGTTGTATGGCCCGCCCGACTGTGCGGCGTCGATGGCCCCCTTCTGAAGGCTTCCGAGGGCGTCGGCGCCCTTCTTTTTTGTATAGACCGTCATCAGGGTGTTGAACTTGGCGTCGAAGGGCCGGTCCGGCGGATCTTCGATCTTGCCGGTCATCCAGGTCATCAGCTCCGGGGACTCGCAGGCGAGCAGGGCGTCGTCCCACTGCTGGAAGTCGATGTCCTTCAGGCCGGCGTAGGCGCCCTGTAAGAAGGTGACGACCTTCTCATTTTCGGTGCAGGCTCCGCCGATGCCGCCGGCGATGATGTCGCGGGCTTCGTACGACTTGATCTTGCCGGGCATCGACCAGACCGGCGTCCAGATGTCGTTTTCGATGGCGGCAAGCGAGAGCTGGGTGAGGACCTCAGAGTCGGTCGCTCGCGTCATGAAGCGAGTGAAGTTCCGTTCTGCGGTCTCTTTTTCACAGGTGGCGAGGTCGTTGAAGGCCTTGACCAGCTCCTGTGATTGGGCGGTCTCCGCTTTCCGAAGGTACGCGTCGCACTTCGCAGCATGGGCGGGGCTCAGCATGGCGAAGCCAAGCGTCAGCGTGGTGATCATGGGGCTCCTCAAAGGGAAAAAAGGAAGGGGCCTGTCCGGTGCTTGCCGACCTCTACCGGATTCTTTGTCGAACGTCGAGGCTCGCGTCAGTGATGCGACACTTCGGCCGGGATCTTCGTTCCCGGAGGGCGCGCGGTTGGGCGGGGGATGATAGTGTGGCCTCCACACAAAACCAACCGGGACAAGCCGTGGACTTCAACAGCCTGTTGACCGGCGACAACGCCGCTTTTATTGACTTCTTGTACAACCGGTGGCTGAACAATCCCTCCGACGTTGAGCCAGCCTGGGCCGAGCTGTTCGCCCAATGGGACACCGCTCCCACCAACGGGACGCTCTCTGGCGCGGAACACCACCCACAGCCCCCCTCCATTTTTCACGCCCGCGCCGACGCCAACGGCCTGAGCAACGGGGCGCACCATGGCGTCGCCGCCCACTCCGATGACGCCGTGATGACGGTCGCTCGCCGCCAGGCGCGGGCTGCACAGCTCATCAACGCCTACCGGGTTCGGGGCCACATCGAAGCCGACATCGACCCCCTCGGCCTTCGCAAAATTGAAGAACATCCGGAGCTCACCCTGGGCTACTACGGCCTCTCCGAAGCCGACCTCGACGTCCCCATCTCGGGCACCGGCGTCTATGGCGTGCCGGAAGTCACCACCCTTCGCCATGTCATCACGCGCCTCCGCCGCGCCTATTGCTCCAGCTTCGGCGTGGAGTTCATGAACATCAATGACATCAACAAGAAGCGGTGGCTCCAGGAGCGCCTGGAGACGATGCAGGACACCGATCCCCTCAACGATGAGGAGGAACGCTATGCCTTCCGGCTCCTCGCTGACGCGGAGAACTTCGAGAACATGCTCCACACCCGCTACCCGGGCACCAAGCGGTTCTCCATTGAGGGCGCTGAGCCCCTGATTCCCCTGATGAGCATGCTCATCGACGAGGCGTCTGCCCGCGGCGTCGATCGGGTCGTGCTGGGCATGGCGCACCGTGGCCGCCTCAACGTCCTCGCCAACATCCTCTATAAGCCCGTCCGCGCGATCCTCGATGAGTTCGAGGACACCAGCAAGATGACCGTCCAGGGATCCGGCGACGTCAAGTACCACCTCGGCTATTCGTCGTACTACCCCACCCGGAACGGCCAGAAAGTTCGGGTCACCCTCGCGTTCAACCCATCGCACCTCGAAGCGGTCAACCCCATCGTCGAGGGTCGGGCGCGCGCCCGGCAGGATCGCGGGGTTGAGGGGGATGCCCACAACATCATGCCGATGTTGCTGCACGGCGACGCCGCCTTCGCGGGCCAGGGGCTGGTCGCCGAGGTCCTCAACCTCAGCCAGCTGCGCGCCTACAAGACCGGTGGCACCGTTCATGTCATCATCAACAACCAGATCGGCTTCACCACCTCGCCCGAAGACGCGCGCTCGACACCCTACTCTTCAGACGTCGCCCGGATGCTGGCCATCCCGATCTTCCATGTCAACGGGGAGGACGTCGAAGCGGTCGTCGCCGTCGCTCGCCTCGCTGCCGAGTGGCGCCAGACCTTCAAAGAAGATGTCGTCATCGACATGTACAGCTTTCGGAAGTACGGCCACAACGAGGGCGACGAGCCGATGTTCACCCAGCCGCTGCTGTACGACGCCATCCGCAAGCACCCCACCCCTCGTGAGGTGTTCGCCCGGAAGATCGTTGAGCACGGCGCTGTCACCCAGGAAGAGATCGACCACATCTTCGCGGACAGCAAGCAACGGCTCCAGTCTCACCTCAACGAGCCCTCCCCTGACGATCTGGACCAGGACGGGACCGACACCCTGATGAAGCGGCTGTGGCAGGATTACCTGTACGGCACCCTCGACGATGAAGTCGACACCACCGTTGACATCGATCGGCTCAAGGCCCTCCTCCACAAGGCCAACCAGATCCCGGACGGCTTCAACGCCCACCGCAAGATCAAGCGCCTGCTGAGCCAGCGGCTGGACGCGGTCGAGGGGACGCGGCCGGTGGACTGGGCGGTGGGCGAGCAGGCGGCGTATGCCTCCCTCGTCGACCAGGGGTTCCGGGTCCGGCTGGTCGGCCAGGACGCCGGGCGGGGCACCTTCAGCCACCGCCATGCGGTCCTCACCGACACCACCAACGGAGACGAGTTCATCCCCCTCAACAACCTCACCGACCGCCAGGCGCCGTTTGAGGTCTACGACTCCCTGCTCAGCGAAGCGGCAGCGCTGGGGTTTGAGGTCGGCTACAGCTACGATTATCCCGACGCCCTGGTCATCTGGGAGGCGCAGTTCGGCGACTTCGCAAACGGCGCTCAGGTCATCATCGACAACTTCATCATGTCCACCGAGCAGAAGTGGGGACGAAACTCCGGCGTCGTGATGCTCCTTCCACATGGCTACGAGGGGCAGGGCCCCGAGCACTCCTCGGCGCGGCTGGAGCGCTACCTGCAGCTTTGCGCCGAAGACAACGTCACCGTCGCCAACTGCTCGACCCCAGCCAGCTTCTTCCATCTGATGCGGCGGCAGGTCGTCATCGGGGTCCGAAAGCCCCTGGTTGTGATGTCCCCAAAGTCGCTGCTGCGCCATCCCAGATGCATCTCTACCGTCGAAGACCTCGCCAACGGGCGCTTCGAGCCGGTCCTCCCCGATCCGATGAGCCCCGCTGCGAACACCCGACGGGCGGTCTTCTGCTCCGGGAAGGTCTATTATGATCTGCTGGATGCCCGCGAACAGGCCGGAGTAGAGGGGGTCGCGATCATCCGCCTGGAGCAGCTGTACCCGTTCCCCGCCGCACAGGTCAAAGCCATCCTCGATGAAATGCCCGACGACGTCGAGATCGTCTGGTGCCAGGAGGAGCCCCGGAACATGGGGGCATGGCCGATGATGGATGAGTGGATGGGGGAAGTCCTCGGCGGTCGGCCGCCCCGATACATCGGTCGGAAGTCTTCGGCCTCTCCGGCGACCGGCTCTCCGTCTTCGCACAAACAGGAGCAGCAGCGACTGCTCCATGAGGCGATCTCCTTCGATTCTTAGAGACTTTCGCCGTCAACGGTTAAACGGCGGTTGACAATTCCAGACATTTCCTCTCAACCTGCGGGAGAACATCCCTATGCCCGAGCTCGTTGATATCGTCATCCCTTCCCCGGGGGAGTCCATTTCCTCCGTTTACATTGGATCATGGATGAAGAAGGTCGGCGATAGCATCGCCGAAGGGGAGACCCTCCTCGAGATTGACTCTGACAAAGCGTCCCTGGAAGTGCCCTCGCCCCACAGCGGCGTGGTCATGGAGCTGCTGTTTGAAGAAGGTGACGAAGTCGACGTCGGCGCCGTCATCGCCCGTGTGGACGCGAGCGCCTCCGCAGGCGCCGATGCCCGGAAAGCCGAGCCCGCGACATCCGCTGCACCCACCGCAGACGACGCCGGT
Source organism: Myxococcota bacterium (assembly GCA_038520555.1). Classification (GTDB taxonomy): domain Bacteria; phylum Myxococcota_A; class UBA796; order UBA796; family UBA796; genus JBCBLB01. The sequence continues at coordinate 4,063 of JBCBLB010000411.1, forward strand.
GAGGGGGAGGGGGATCAGCGCAACGCCGGGAAGACCGGTCCTGCCGCCCGCCAGGCTGCTCAGGCCCACGGCGTCGACATCGGCGCCGTCTCTGGTTCTGGACGCGACGGCCGCGTCCTGCGGGGGGACGTCGAGAAAGCCGCGCAGAGCCAGAAGGCTCCGGTTGCGCAGACCGCTGCGCCTCAGGACAACGGCGTGTTGGAAGAGCGCGTTCGGATGACGCCGCTGCGACGGACCATCGCCCGCAGGCTGGTCGAAGCGCAGCAGAACGCGGCGATGCTCACGACCTTCAATGAGATCGACCTCACCCAGGTGAAGGCCATCCGCAAGAAGTACCAGGACCGCTTTGTTAAGAAGTATGGGTTCAAACTGGGCTTTATGTCCTTCTTCGTGAAGGCCGCTGTTGAGGCGCTCAAGCAGTTCCCGGCAGTCAACGCGGAGATCGATGGAAACGAGATCGTCTACAAACGGTACTACAACATCGGCGTCGCGGTCAGCACCGAGCGCGGGCTGATGGTCCCCGTCGTCCGGAACGCCGACCGGCTGTCCTTCGCCGAGGTAGAGGCAGAGATCACCCGCCTGGCCACGCTGGCGCGGGACGGGAAGCTGACCCCGGCTGATTTCGAAGGGGGGACCTTCACCATCTCCAACGGCGGAGTGTTCGGTTCGCTGATGAGCACCCCGATCATCAACCCCCCGCAGGTGGGCATCCTGGGGATGCACACCATCCAGGATCGGCCCGTAGGCATCAACGGCCAGATCGTCCTTCGTCCGATGATGTATGTGGCGTTGTCCTACGATCACCGCATCATCGATGGCCGGGGAGCTGTGAGCTTCTTGTATCGGATCAAGGAGCTGGTCGAAGACCCGGAGCGGATCCTTATCGAGGTCTGAGCCTCATCCCGCTGTACGGTTGCGCCTCGGTCGTTCTTCGATCGAGGCGCAGGCCATTTTCGATGAGTCTGGTTCAATGGGTTTTGGAATCAATTTATTGACATAATGCAATTTCTGATCATTTTAAGTTTACGCATTCCGATTTCGATAGCGCTATAGTGAGCGTAGGGACCAGCAAAGCATCGGAGGGAAGGATGTTGATCGCGATGGTGTTGGGTGGAGTTGCTTTCGCGTGTCCTTCTACCGGGATGTGCAGTTCTGGGTTGTACAGCTCTGGCGTATACAACGGTCCGAAGCAGCCGGACATCCGCACGGCCCCCGGTGTTGATATGGGGGTCTCGCTTGCTGGTCCGGGTTCTGGTTTGAACTTCCGCTTTGCGCCGACAGATCAGTGGGCGCTTGAGACGGATCTGATCGCAGGCATCTGGGACGGCGCGTATGGGACGAACTGGTCATACGGTGGCCGCGCGGGCTTCAGCGTCGTCCCTGGACGCGCCGAGCTCAGCAGCCGCAGCAGCGTCGGCCCTCGGCTCGCTGGTGGGCTCTGGGGGATGGTCAATGATAGCGCTGGTGCAGTCGCGCGTCAGGACATCTTCGGCCCCTACGCCCAGGCGGGCTTTGAGTGGGCGCCGTCGACCCGCAACGGCCGGCTGACCGTGATTGGGGGCGCGGAGTGGTCGGGTCAGATCTCTGAGCAGGGCTACCTGTACCTCAACCGTCCGCGTCCACATTTTGGGATGCGCTGGCGAATGGGCGGCTGAAACGCTTGTTTGAGAAGCGTGGTTGAGAATCAGGGTCGTCTGGCCAGGAACACCGGTGACTCAAGGGTGAGGATGTCCTCGACGGCGACGGGCTGAAACCCGGCATCCTGGATGGTCTTCAGGTACGTCTGGAAGGATCGGAGCGCCATGGTGTGCTGTTCATGTACGGACTTGACCACGCCATCGGGGCTTCGGAGCAGGAACGCGAAGTCCACCTGATAGGTTCCATCGCCTGGCCTGGGATCCCAATGCCATTCGAGCATCTGGAGGGCTCGCCCGTCCTCCGCCATCTGTCCTCCCCCGGTCGAGAACTCTTCAAACGTCTCCTCGACGACGTCCGGTACGATGAGGATGGCGCCCCCCGGCCTGCAATGGAAGAACATCCGCTCCAGCACGGTGCGAAGGTCTTCTGGTCTGGTCAGATACATCACAGCGTCGTGAAGCAGGATGGCATCGACCGTCCGACCCAGTTCCAGGTCCTGCATCCGGCCCTGGACGTGTCGTCGTCCGGGGTGAATGCTTCGGCTGACCTCAAGCATCGCCGCCGAGGCGTCGTTGAGAATGATCTCGAGGTGATGGGGGAGCTGGCTGGCGAGCTGGCCCCCGCCGCTTCCCAGCTCCAGGACGCTGTGGATGGGGGCGTCCGCGGCCTGTTGAAGGAGCGCAAAGTAGATCTGGGCCTCATCGGCGTAGTGCTCTGGTGGACGCATCACCGACCACCACGACGCCAGCTCTCCGTACAGGCGATACTCCTGGCTCACGGGATCCACTCCTCCTGGTGTGAGCGGATGACCGCATCGGAGGAGACGGTGGAGCAACACAGCAAAAAGAAGCGTTGTTCGATGTGTTCGTCTTCGAGGACGTATTGTTCGCCCATCTCGGCGTGACCGGACAGCAGCTTCGCAGAGCAGGCGAGGCACCCGCCGCTCCTGCAGGAGAACGGCAGCTCATGTCCAGACCGATCGGCCGCATCGAGGACAAACTCTCCGGGCTCACACTCGAAGGTGATGTCCAGGTCCTCGGCTTCTGCGATCACCCGGACCAAAAACGCTTCGCCGGAGGTGCCGAATTTTTCCCGGTAATGGGCGTTTCGCACCGGCGCGTCGTTGGTCGAGTAGTCCGACTCCCAGCCCTCCTCGCCATCTTCCAGTGCGCGCAGGATTGGCGGAATGGCGCCTGGGACCAATCCCTCTGGCGGTGGCGCTTCCTCCGCCGCGGGCGGGGCCTCTTCGATCGAGTGTTCTTCAACCACGGATTGTTCTTCAACCACGGATCGTTCTTCAACGGTCGATGGTTCTGTGAGCGGTGTGGGGTCGGGCTTTGCCTGCTCGGGTGGTTCTTTCGGTACAATAGGGGAGGGGAGGGGCGGTTTTTGTGTCGGCCCGTCGATTTCTGGAGGACGAGCGAACGAAGGCGGCTTGGCAGGCGTTGGAGCCTGCGGTTCGGTTTTGAGCGCGCGCTTGATGCGATTGAGGATTCGGCTTCTGAGTCCCATGTCTCAGTTCATAGCGCGTCAGGCGCAGGCGACGAGGTGCGCCGGCTTCGCGTTGAGTGTCAGGACCACCTCTTGTCGGAACCCACAGGCTTCTCCGGCGAACTGAACGGGCATCGCGTCGCTGAAGCGGACCCGGACGCGCCGGGCAGCGAAGTCATGCACTTGAGGATGGTTTAGAGTTCCTCGCCATGCCGGAAGGATGTTGAGCGCGGACTGCAGCGGAGCGGTGTCGATGACCCGGAGCTGAAACCGGCCGAGGTGCTGGGTGGCGAAGGGGAACATCCGCATCTTGTAGCCGTACAGCGGCGTCGTGGCCGCGCCGACCATCGCTGCGGTGCCCTTATAGAGGACCTGGCCGGGTCGGATGGGGGGTCCGACGGGGATGCCATCTGGGCCAAGCCGCTCCGCCTCACTGTCGAGGTTGATGATTTCAACGCCGACCTTCGGGCGCCGCAGGGTGTTGGGGAGGGTCTTGAGGTAGCCGGCGAGCAGATAGCCGGCGATCCCGTTGACCAGCGGCGACCACCAACGGTCCTTTGCGCGAGCCTTCAGCGCGTTGTAGTCGTTGAGGATCGCGGCGTCGATGCCCGCGCCGGCGAAGGGGAACGACGCGCCCTCGGCCTCGATCATGGCCATGGGGATGATCTTGTGGGTGAGCTTTCCCTGCCACCGGAGCAGGTCGGTCAGCGGATCCCCGCTCCCGATCCAGTTGGCGAGGGCGTTGCCGGTGCCCAGCCGAAGGATCCCGACCGTGGGCCGGATCGGCGAACGGATCTGGTGCAGGCTGTTGAGGATGCCGACGATGGTGCCATCGCCGCCGCCGGCGAAGATGGTCCGGATCCCGTCGCGGACGCATCGTCGCAGGACAACGTCTGCATGTTCCGGGCTCTGGGTAAGGTGCAGGCGCTGCGGATCGTCGATGGCGCCCTTGACGTCTCGAATCAGCCGCTCGGTGACCCGCCCCGCGTTGGCGTTGAGCACGACCGCGTAGCGGTCATTGGGGATGGTGTAGGCGGCGATGGGGAGCTTCTTCGTCAAGGGTCACCTCGACCGTGAACGTTCACTCCCGTGCTCTGCACACTCCATGCCACCAGCGACCGACGATGAGGACGGCGCCATCTGCTCTGCAGGCGCGAAGTCGGCTACGCACTTTCGCGTCGGCTTACGCACCGGCGACGAGGGTGTAGACCCGCTCCAGGGCTTCGGGGATTTTGTCGGGGTTCTTCCCACCGGCCTGGGCCATGTCCGGGCGACCGCCGCCGCCGCCGCCGACCATCTTGGCGATCTCACGGATGAGGTTGCCGGCGTGGACGGTCTTCCCGGCGAGGTCCTTGCTGACCATCGCGACGAGCTTGACCGCGCCGCCTTCGCCGCTGGCGAGGACGATGACGGCGCTGCCCAGGCTGTCCCGGAGCCGCTCGGCCTCTTTGCGAAGGGCGACCGGGTCGGCGTCCAGTTGGGCGGCCACGACCTGGAAGCCGTTGATCTCGCGGGCCTGCGAGGACAGGTCGCCGGCCTTCTCCCGGGCCAGCTGGGTGCGGAGCTGGTCGAGCGCCTTCTCCAGCCGCTTCCGATCCTCCAGCAACCGGGTGACGCTCTCTGGCAGGGCCGCCACCGACGTCTTCAACGAGGCTGCGGCAGAGCTGGCGGCGAAGTCACGGCCGCGGGTGTAGCGGAGGGCGTCTTGCCCGGTGACCGCTTCGATGCGCCGCACCCCGGCGGCGATCCCGCTCTCAGAGGTGATCCGGAACAGGCCGATGTCCCCGGTGGCGTTGACGTGTGTGCCGCCGCACAGCTCGACCGAGAA